>JAWOFN010000099.1:0-37579 GCA_046497505.1 bacterium
CCGGTCGCTTGCCATGAGCCAGCGCATCAGCCGGTCGGGGAGCCGATGGGTCGGGCCGGTACGCCCCCTACCGTGACGCCCTCTCCCACATCCCCGGTCACCACCGCGCCGGCCGCCACCACCGCCCCCGCCCCGACGCGCACCCCGGGCAGCAGGATGGCACCGGTCCCGAGGAAGGCGTCCCGCTCCACCCGGACCGGGGCCACGGTGTCGGTCACGTGGTCGTGGGCCACGATGGTGACACGGAAGGAGACCACCACTCCCGGACCCAGGTGGATGAGTTCGGGATAGATGTCGTCCAGGTAGCAGTCGGGACCGATGTATCGGGTCTCACGATCCAGACCCACCCCCATCCACCGGTAGAATCGAAGGCGCATGCGGGTACCGGGCATGAACCGCGCGGCGAGGGCCAGCACCTTGCGGCGGATGAAACGGAAGCGGCGGCGGTAGGTGCCGGCCTCCGCTTCGTACTCCCTCCTGTCGCGGACCGGTTCACCCACCGGGACCGCCTCCGTAGGGGAAGGGGCTGATGAGTCCCTGCTTCTGTTCCTGCACGGTGGGCTCGGCAGGTTCTTCCGGTTCCGGCTCACCCTGGGTGTTGAAGATGTAGAGGAGGCTCACCGCCCCGGTGAAGAACCAGAAGGGTTCCATGATCCGGACGATGATGAAGGTGTTCGTGGCCAGGGCGTGGAACATGAGCCCGAGCAGACCGGCCAGGTAGCCGATGCACAGCCCCTCCTCCCACCAGTCCCGCGCTTCCCGGTAGGACCGCCAGCCCTCCCGCAGGAGCGCGTAGAGAAGCCAGAGGAAGGCACCCAGCCCCAGCAGGCCCATCTCGATGAGCACCCGCTGGTACATGCCGTCCACGAAGCCGTATCCGGTCACACCGTGTCCCAGGACGGGCTGGGATTGGAAGTCCCGCAGGATCTGTTCGGTGGTCTGGATGCGTGCGGATGTGGAGGTGTCCAGGCGGATCGCTCCGACCTGTACCTGCCCGGAGTAGGCACCCTGCCCCCCCAGGGTGAAATCCACCCGCTCCACGACCGAGGCGGGAGCGAGCAGCACCAGGCCCATGAAGAAGATCCCCACCGAGAATGCGGCGATGATCTTCCTCCTGCTGAGGAGGATGATGACCGGGGCGGCGATCAGGATGCCCAGGTACGAGGCCCGGGAGAGCGTATAGAGGAAGGGTACGCCCAGGACCACGATGCCCAGGGCATACCGCACGCTCCGGCGGAGGTCGGGGGCGGAGGCCAGCAGACCGCCGAAGAGGGCCAGGATCAGCAGCAGGTAGCCGCCCATGGTGTTCGGTTCACCCGCCGGGCCCTCGAAGGGGGCACTGACCCGCACCCCCTGGGGGATCTGCAGGATCCCGTAGGCGGAGACCAGGAGGGCCGTGGCGAAGGCCACGATGACGAGCCGCTTGAGATGGGCCCTGTCCCTCACGTAGTTCATGACGGCGAAGTACACCACCACGTATTCCACGAATTTCACGACGAAGAGGGTCCCCACCACGGGCCGGACCCGGCCGAAGAGGATGCCCGCGCCCGTACTCACCGCGGCGACCAGGAGGTACGCCACCAGGGGACGGTTGATCGGGGTCTTCACGAAGAGGCCGATGTCCTGGTAGACCGCGGCACGGGCCAGCCAGGTCATCGCCAGGAGCAGGAGCAGGAAGTCGTCCATCCTCAGGGTCACGCCCCGGCTGCCCGTGGTGCCCCCTCCCGCTCCGCCCACGATGATCTCGGGGCTGAGGAGCATCGAGAGGAGCAGGATGTAGAGGCCGACCTCCGGCCAGATGAAGCTGACCGCGGCCACGAGCAGCCCCAGCACGATGGCCAGTCCCAGCAGGCTGCTGGTGTTGGCGAGGAGGGCGGCCACCGCCAGGCAGGAGGCCCCGACCGCCAGGGGGATCAGCAATCCGGCGGTCGGGTCGGTACCGGTACGGAGCATCGGACTCAGCGGGGTGGGGCGGGTAGACGCCGTACGAGGGTCTGGGCGGTCCGCCCGTCCCGGCGGAGGGCGCGGGCGGCTCGACGGGCCGTCTCTTCCCCGGGGTACCGTCCGTGGTAGACGCGGTACCAGCGGCCCAGGTCCGGGACGTCCACGGCCTGGACCCAGGCCTCGGGACCTGGGGGTCGGGACAGCTCACCGGCGAAGGACTCCGCTTCCCCGCGCTCCCGGAAGGAGGCCGCCTGTACGGTCCAGAGGGGGGATGAGGAGGCCGCGGGCCCTCCTGTCCCGGGGGGGCTCACCACAGCGGGGGCGGTCTGCGCGGAGCTCCGGGTACTTTCGCCGGACGAATCGGACCAGAGCCCGAAGGTGAAGGAGAGGATGAGGGCCAGGGCGAGTACCAGCACGGCGGCGGCGATCCAGAGCCAGAGGGACCGGTGGTCGGACCACAGCGATCCCGGCTCACGCTCGGGTCCCGGGCCCTCCGGTCCCTCCCCTTCCAGCTGGGATTCGGGGATCTCCTCCCGGGCAGGTGGGACGATGTGCCTGCGGTCGGTGCTCGTCGGGCCCTCGACCGTCGGCTCCTCGGGGCCCCCCTCCTCTTCGGCCTGGCTGTAAGGAAGGGTCTGGAGGTGGTTCTCTCCCTCCGTCTGCTCGAAGTAGTCCACATCGACCCACCCTTCCTCCTCCCCCTCCTCCCCCTTCTTCGGTTCCTTCTCGGGAGTCTCGGTGCCCTCCCCGCCCCCGAAGAGACCGCGCAGGCGGCCCAGCAGGGTCCTGCCCTTCTTGGTCTCCTCTCCGTAGTACTTGGTCATGTACTGGCTGTAGGGGGAGTAGCCGCCGATCTCCGCCTTCACGTCGTTCATGGCGATGCCCAGGATGTGGGCGCCGACGTTGTCCAGGTGGCTCCGGGCCCGCCGGAGTGCGTTCCTCGGCACCTTGCCCACCTGGTAGACCAGCACGGCCCAGTCCGCCACCCGGCCGACGATGGCGGCATCGGTCACCGGGAGGATGGGAGGACAGTCCACCAGCACATAGTCGTATTCCCCCCCCCCTTCCTCCAGAAGCGCGGTGAAGCGGGGTGAGTTCAGCAGCTCGGAGGGGTTGGGGGGGATCCCGCCCGCGGTGATGATGTCCAGGTTGTCGAGCCCGGGCATGGAGAGCATGTCCTGGAGATTCATGGGTCCGACCATCATGTCGGTCACGCCCTTCACGCACTCCTCCCACCGAAGACGGCCCGTGAGGATGTCCACCATGCCCCGCTCGCGCTCCAGGCCGAACGACTTGTAGATGGTGGGACGGCGCATGTTGCAGCCCAGGAGCAGCACCCTGCTGCCGGCCTGGGCCATGGTGATCGCCAGGTTCACGATGGTGGTTGTCTTCCCCTCCTGCAGGGAAGCGGATGTGAAGACGAAGGTGTTCTTCTTGCTGAGGTCCTCGGTGGTCGCTCCGGCGGCCGCGTACTGCAGGTTGGTGCGGAGTGTCCGGTAGGCCTCGGCGGTGGGTGACTTCGGGTCGTACTGGCTGATGAGGCGGGCATACATCTCGAGGTTGGGATCGTCCCGGAGCCGGGGGTTCTCCTCCACCAGCTGGGCCGCCACCTTCTCCACCCCCAGGTGGGGGATGACCGAGAGCACAGGGACCTCCAGGTACTCTTCCACGTCCTCGATGGTCCCGATCGAGGTGTCCATGGTCTCCACCACGAAGGCCAGTACCACACCCAGCATCAGGCCGAGTATGAGGCCCACCAGGGCCTTGAGGTGCTGTCCTCCTCCGCCGGCGGCCTGGGCGCTGGTGGCGTAGTTCACCACCCGCACCTCTTCGACCTGCTCGGCGTCCCGTATGCGTACCTCCTGGAGGCTGGTCTCCAGCTGGGTGCGAAGCTCCGCGTTCAGATCGATCTGCCGATCCAGCTCGGCGAGACGGATCTCCTCGGAGGGATAGGCGGCGAGGGCCCTGCGCACGGAGGCGAGCTGCTGCTGAAGGATGACCTCGTCCTCGGAGAGGGCATCGACGAGCTGGCGCTGGATGAGGGCGATGCGCTGGTTGATGATCCCCACCGGCTCCGCGTTCTCGGTATACGTCAGCAGGAGCTGGTTGCGCTGGTGGACGAGATCGGCCAGGTCGGAGAGGGTCTGCTGGTAGGGTGCCCCGGAGTCGATGTCCAGCATCGTACCCTGTGTGACCACGGCGTCCGGGCCCGAGCGCAGGCGTCTCATCTGTTCCCGCACCGAGGAGAGGCGGTCGGAGAGCCGCTGCCGGCGTGCCAGGAGGGAGCCGAGGGTCTCGGAGGCGGTGTCGTCGCCGCCCACCCGCTGACGCCGCAGGGTCTTCAACCCCTCCTGGGCCTGGTCGAGGCGCCGGTTGACCGAGTCGAGACGGGTCTGGATCCAGGTCTCCGCGTTCCGGCTCCGTTCGGTCAGACGGGCCAGGCTGTAGTCACGGAAGGCGTTGGCGGCCTCGCTGGCGATGTTCTTGGCCCGCTCCGGCGTGCCGGCCTGGGCGGTGATGTCGATGAGGCTGGAATACTCCACCTGGCGGGCCTGGATCTGACGTGTCAGGCGCTCGATCCGGGAGGCGTAGGTGGTGTCCCCCATGGCCTCTTCGAGGGAGAGGTCCTCGATGCCCGGGGCATACCCCGGGAGCCTCTCGGCCACCCGTTTGGCCACCGGCTGGCTGGAGATGAGCTTCACCTGGGTGGAGATGTTGTCCTCACCCGACCAGTAGAAGGTCTCGAGGATGAGGCCGGAGACGTCGGTGGCCTGTGAATACTGGATCCGGGCGGTGGCCTGGTAGGTGGTGGGCTGCCCGCTCAGCAGCCAGGTCAGGGCCCCCAGGCCGAAGGCCACCACGCTCACCACGAGCCAGTGACGGCGGACGATGCGGTAGTAGTCCCGGATGTTCAGTTCGTAGCGTGCCATGTCGCTACAGCCTATCCACGAGGATGGTGGCCACGACCGCGGTCTGCAGGATGGACCAGGTGTCCCGGAAGAACTCGATGGCCTGGTCGTATCCGCTGCGGCCCACGTACACGATGTCCCCCCCTGCCAGGGGCACGTTCCAGGCGGCCTCCCCCTTCTTCAGGATGTCACCGTACGGGATCTTGTGGATCTCGGCGTCGGCCCCCCTGCCCCGGACCAGGTTGACCCAGCGGGGGTTCCCGTCCTGGCTGATGCCCCCGGAGAGCGCGAGGGCGTCCAGCAGCCGCATGCCGGGACGGGGGGGGACCAGTGAGGGCCGGGTCACCTCCCCCAGCACGTAGATGGTGCGCTGGGTCTCGCTCACGCTGGGTACGGTCACCCGGTCTCCCCGGTCCAGATAGGGGTTCTGGGTGTCCTCTCCCTGGTAGATGGTGCGCGTGAGGTCGAACATGGCGCTGCGGCCCCGGGCGTCTGTGATGATGACGGCGGAGAGGTCGCTCTGGTCGGTGAAGGCGGCGTGGGCGAGGATGAAATCGAGCAAAGTGATGCGGCCGGAGAGGGCATGGCGGCCGGTGGGCGAACCCGCCGTCCCCCGGTTCTGAAGTTCACCCAGCAGCGTCACCCGGGAGCTCTCGTATCCGGTCACCTGGAGGCTCACCCGGGGGCGCCGCAGGACCTCGGAGAGCGCCTCGCTGACCCGGGCCTCGGCCTGGGGCACCGCCAGCCCTGCCACCCGGATCGGCCGGTCGGGGAGCAGGTTGGGGAGGCGCAGGTCGCCGGCCGGAGAGACCCGGAGGGGGAGCACGCGGGTGTCCTGCTGCTGCCAGAGCCGGAGTTCGAGGCGGTCGCCGGGCCCGAGACGGTAGTAGGGGATCCCTTCGATGGTCACGAAGACGCTGTTGGCATGGGGATGAGGTTCGCGCTCCAGGGTCTGGGGGAACGAATCCTCGCTGATCCGAAGGGGCTGGACCGCCTCTTCAGGGAACTTCAGTTCCCCGGGAGGTGCCCCTCCGGCACAGCCGGTGAGCAGTGCACCGGCAAGACCGGCCGCCAGCCATCTTCGCATGAGAATCCGCATTCAGTCCGCTCTCCCGACGCGCGCGATCCCGGTCGCCCGGTGACAGGGTATACTCCGAATCCAAGGTACAGGCCCACGCTGACATTACAAACCTCGGCGTTGGGCCCGCCGCCCCTTCCGTTGCACCTCATCCGTACCGTCGGTATGCTCCCCGCAGCCCCTGGACGGAGTGTTCCCGGATGAGCAGCATCCTCATCATCGAGCGTCACCTCCCCTATACGGGAGGTGCACGGACCGAGAGCTTCGCAGCTCTCTGGTCCGATATGGGGTGGGATGTGAAGGTGCTGACGCGAGACCCGCCGGCCAGTCCCTTCCCCCTGGAGGACCTCGAGGGACAGCTCCCCGGGGAGGTGGAGGTGGAGCGGGTGTACGCGGAGGCCCCGGGGTCCCGGCCCCTCCGGGGGCTCTGGCGTCTCTTCCGGCCTCCCGTCCCGGACCCGGAATGGGTGGGTCCGGCCCTGAACGCCGCGCGCCGATGGCTGGACCGGTCCCCGCCCGACCTGGTCTACTCCTCCAGTCCCGCCGAATCGGCCCACATGATCGGCGAGCGGCTGGCGGAGAGCTGGCGGCGTCCCTGGGTGATGGATGTGCGCGACCTCTTCACCCAGTACGAGGGGAGGTTCGGCGCCATCACCCCGCTGCACGCGCTCTGGGCCCGACGGATGGAGGCAGGGTGGTACCGGGACGCGGACCTGGTGGTGGTGAACACCCCGCTCCATCTCCAGCGGCTCCGTGAGTCCTTCCCCCTCTACCCCGAGAAGACCCTGGTCGTCCCCAACGGCTACCTGGAGGAGGACAGACGATGGGCGGCGGTGCCCCGCCCTCCCGGGCCCGTGGGACCGGGCCGTCCCCTCCGGTTGGGCTACCTGGGGCTCCTCGCCAAGGGGGCCAATGCCTGGCAGGCGGTGCTGGAGGGACTCGCCCTTGCCCGCGGTCGGGGTGTGGCGGCGGTCCTGGAACTCTGGGGTCGGGAGGAGCCCCCCATCCGGGAGAGGGCCCACGAGCTGGGATGCGCCGACGCGGTACGCGGACACCCGATGCGGCCTCATCGCCGGGCCATGGAGGAACTGGCGGTATGCGACGTGCTGCTCTCCGCCACCGCCCCCGGCTTCGGACACCTGGTGCCCCAGAAGCTCTACAACTATCTGGCCCTGGACCGGCACATCCTGGTCGTCGCGCCGGAGGGTTCCATGCCGACCCGGGTCGTCCGCACCACGCGTGCGGGTACGGTCGTCGACCCGGAGGCCTCCCCGGTGTCCGAGGCCATCGAGATGCTTGCCCGCCGTCTCGACCGTGGGGAGCTGCCCCCCTCCATCGATGAGGAGGCACGGGTCCGCTACAGCAGGTCCGAACATGCCCGGGAGCTGTCCGAGGTCTTCCGCACGCTGCTGGACCGTCATGAGTGATCCCCTCCACGTCCTCTTCGTCGCTCGAGCCGAGACCCTCCACGCCCGGAGATGGATCCATCAGGTGGCCGAGCGAGGGGCCCGGTGCAGCCTCGCGGCCGTGGTGGGTGAGGGAGAGAGGGACCGCTGCGAGGGGGCCGAGACGGTGGAGCGTCTGCCGGTGGTGCCGCTGCGTCATCCCCTCTATCTCCCGCATCTCCTCCGGAACATCCTCGCACTCAAAAGGACGTGGTCGCGGATAGGGCCGGACCTCGTGCACGCCCACTTCGTGGAGGACTGCGGCTGGCTCGCCTGGGCGGCCGCATGCCGCCCCTGGGGGGTCACGGCGTGGGGATCCGACCTGCTGGTCCTCCCGGGGAGGAGCCGGACCGGGATCGGCCGGTGGCTGACCGGGCGGACGGTGAGGGCCGCCGACTTCGTGACCGCTCCGAGCGAGCAGCTGCTGGAAGCCGCCCGGGGTCTCGGCGCGTCCCCCTCCCGCACCCAACTCCTCCTGTGGGGCGTGGACCGGGAGAGGTTCAGACCGCATGCCTCCGGTCCCGACTGGCGGCGGCGCCTGGAGATACCGGAGGAGGAGCCGATGGTACTCAGCCCCAGGCGCATGGAGCCGGTCTACCGGATCCCGGACATCGTGGAGGCCTGGCGTATCCTCAAGACCGCTTCCCGTCCGGGGGTCCTGGTGTTGGCCACCGACGGGGGCAGCCTCGAGGAGGGGGTCCGGAAGCAGGTGGAGCGGGCGGGCCTGACCGGCGCGGTCCGCTTCCTGGAAGGCGTACCCTACGAGGAGATGCCCGCTCTCTTCGCAGCGGCCGACCTCACGGTGTCGGTGCCCGAGAGTGACGGCACCCCCATGTCGGTGCTGGAATCGATGGCCGCCGGGACGCCGGTCATCGTCACCGACCTCCCCTCGCTGCGGCCCTGGGTCCGGGAGGGAGAGACGGGGAGACGCGTGGCGGTGGGGGAACCGCAGGAACTGGCGGGGGCCGTGGAGGACCTCCTGGAGCGGCCGGGGACCCGCGAGCGCCTGGGGGAGGAGGGCATCCGTCTCATAGAAGAGAAGGCGGACCAGTCGGCCTGGATGGACCGGGCAGTGGAGCTCTATCGGGAGACGGCCTCCGGGAGGCCGGGGGCGTGAAGGTCATCCGGCCGATCCTGGTCTCGAACGAGGCGGAGCTGGTGGGCGGGGGGGAGCACTCCTTCCTGCTCCTGCTGCAGGGACTCACCGAGAGGGGAGGGATCCGTCCGCTGTGCGCGGTGCCCGCCGAGGGGGAGGTGGCACGGAGCGCCCGTGCCATGGGGGCCGAAGTACGCATCTGGCCCCTCCCTTCCCTCAAGCGCCGTCCCTGGATGTGGCCCGGTGCCCTCCGGGCGGTCCTCGGGGACCTCTCGGGAGGAGGGATCGACCTGGTGCACGCCAACGGTACCCGGGCCATGCTCCTGGCGGGTCGAGCCGCTGGCCGGAGGGGGATCCCGGTGGTCTGGCACGTCCGGGTGGAGGGGGGCGATGTCCTGGACCGCTTCCTGGAGGGATCGGCGGACGTCGTGGTGGTGCCGAGCCGCACGGTGGGGCGGAGGTTCCGTTCTGCCCGGGTCGTCCCGAACCCGGTCCGGGTGCCCTCCCGGCCGGACCGGGAGGCCTCCCGTGCCGCTGCCCGGGAACTCCTGGGACCGGGGCAGGGGCCCCTGCTGGTATGCGCGGGTCAGCTCACGCCGCGGAAGGGGCAGGACGGAGTAGTGGAGACGTTCGCACGCCTCCCCGCGGGACTCCGCGGCACCCTGCTCCTGGCGGGGGACCCCGATCCGCTGCATCCGGGGTTCACCCGGGGACTCCGGGAACGGACCCTCGAGCTCGGTCTCCAGGACCAGGTACGCTTCCTGGGCTGGAGGGAGGACCTGCTGGACCTCTTCCCCGGGTGCGACCTCCTGGTCCACGCACCCCGCTCCGAGGGGTTCGGGAGGGTCTATGTGGAGGCCATGGCCAGCGGGCTCCCGGTGGTGACGGTGCCGATCGGGGGACTCGAGGAGATCCACGAGCAGACCGGCTGGGGCCGGATCGCCCCCTCCCGGGACCCCCGGGAGATGGCCGATACCATCGCAGGGCTCCTCAGGCATCCCGAACTGCTGGAGGAGATGAGGAGGACCGGACCGGAGATGGCCAGGGAACACTACTCGGTCGGGGCCCACACGGAGGCGGTGGCCGGGGTCTACCGCGAACTGATGGAGGAGGGCTGATGGGTCTCCGCCTGGCGGTGGACGGAAGGGAGTGGGCGGCGGGTACCAGGACCGGGATCGGGCGGTACCTGGAGACCTCCCTGCGGGGCCTGCTGGAAGCAGGGCCGGGCTGGGAGTACACGGTCTTTCTGGGGTCCTCCGGGGAGGAACGTCTCCAGGCCCCCCCCATCTCCTATGCCCGGCTGTCCCCGGGTCCCGCCCCGTGGGTGGACCAGGTGGTGCTCCCCCGGAGGATCCTCCGGGAGGGAGCGGATGTCTTCTTCTCCCCCTACGTGAAGATGCCGTGGCGGGTCCCCTGCCCGTCGGCGGTGACGATCCACGACCTCTTCCCCCTGACCCTCCCGCCCGAGGAGGGGGGCCTCTCCCGGCCGGGGAGGCTGCGGCTGCGGCTCTACGCGGGCCTCTCCATCTCCCGCGCAGACGCGATCATCACCGTCTCAGAGGCATCGGCCCGGGATATCCGGAAGCTCTTCGACCCGGATCCGGCGCGGCTGCATGTGATCCCCGAGGGTGTGGACCCGCGCTTTTTCGATGACGCCCCCAGAGGGGACATCCGCCCCCTGGAGCGGGCGGGTATCGAGACGCCTTACCTGGCCGCCCTCACCAACTTTCAGCCTCACAAGAACATCGAGGTCCTGCTCGATGCGTGGAGCAGGGTCGAGGAAAAGACGGGGGAGGCGCTCCTGGTCCTGGCAGGAGAGGGCCCCCGTCGCGAGGAGCTGATGCGGGAGAGTGAGGGGAGAGCCGGTGCGGCCCGGATCCGGTGGCCGGGGAGGATGGGGGACGAGGAACTCGCGGTACTGTACCGTCATGCGGCGGCGCTGCTGCAGCCCTCCTTCGCCGAGGGGTTCGGTCTGCCGGTCGCCGAGGCCATGGCGTGCGGGACGGCGGTCGTGGTCTCCGACCGGGGGAGCCTGCCGGAGGTGGTGGGTGGAGCGGGGATCGTCCTCGATCCGGGGGACGTGGAGGGGTGGGCGGATACCATGGTCCGGCTCGTGAGGGATGTGCCCGCCCGGAAGGAACTGGGGCGGGAAGCACGTGAGCGGGCCGAAGTGTTCCGCCTCGACCGCGCTGCTGCAGCCCTCCACAGGATCCTGGAAGGACTGCCTCAGCGGGATCGGTGAACGCCGCGGGGATCATTCATGTGGGCGGCGAATCGTCGGAGCCCGTCCCGGAGAGTACCCGGACCAGTCTGCAGGCCTGCTCGCCGAGTGAGAAGTGTTCGACGACGTGGTGTCTCCCCGCCCTTCCCATGGAGGTCCACCGTTCGGGATGGACGGCCAGTTCGGCGATTCGGTCACCCATCGCTTCCCAGTCCCCCTCCCTTACAAGCAGGCCCGAGACGCCGTCCCGGACGACCTCCGGGATCCCATCGTGGCGGGTCGCGACCACTGGGAGACCGGACGCCGATGCCTCGACGAAACTCACGCCCAGCCCCTCCTCGTCACCATCGGGTGAGGTAAGCGAATGCTGGGTGTAGAGGTGACTCTCCGCCATCTTCGCACGGACCTCCTGATGAGACACGGCTCCACCCAGTTCGATCGAACCCCCGAGGTGAGCCCGCTCGATCTCGGCTTCGACCTCTGTCCGAAGTGGGCCGTCGCCGAGGATGAGGAGCCTGAGGTCCACTTCCTCGCTGCAGAGGCGACGGGCCCTCTCGAACGCTCGCACGAGGAGGACAGGGCCTTTCTTCTCAGTGAGTCTCCCCACATGGAGGCACCGGACCGTGGTACCGTCGAACCGCTGTCGGGGATCGGTGAAGGCGAATCGATCGGCGGACACGCCCAGTCGGACGCGATAGACCTTGCCAGCGGGGGCTCCCAGTCCGGTCAGTCGCCCGCACATATGGTCAGAGATACCTATGAGCCACCTGGCCTGATCGAAGAGCAGCTCGTAACGACGCCTCCACTCCGCCAGCTGGGGGAGTCGACTCGCATCATACCCGTAGAAGGTCACAGCGAGAGGAACATCGCAGGCGAGGGCCGCCTCGGCGATCATGATCCCGTCGGTGCCGAAATGGGCATGGACCACATCCGGGTCGAGTGCACGAATCACCCTGCTGAATCCTGCCGTGTACCAGGGAAGAAGCACTTCGTCGGGAGAGAGTCTGCCGGCAGCGGCCCCCAGGCGACGGAGTACCCAGCGGGGGGCCAGGCGGTGTCGTGTTCGCACGACATGGATATCCGACAGCGGTCGGTTCTCCTCATGGGCCCTGGTGAGGGTGACGACCGGCACATCATGTCCCTGTCGACGCAGCTCGCGGATCTGGTCATAGATGAAGGTCTCTGAAAGCGAGGAGAAGCGGGATCTGAAACTGAGGATCCTCATCGGTCCGTGATCATCCTTCTCGGGTCCCCCCGGATGGGTGTGAAAGGAGGAGGCGGATCCTGTCCATGGTCTCCCTTGTCAGCAGCAGAGCAGCCAGGATATGCAGGATTGTTCCGACCGCGAGTGTAGAGAGCATGGTGAGGAGTGGGCCGGCATCATGACTCGTCAGGATCCCTCTCGCTAGCAGCATGCCACCTGTGGAAACGGCCATGACACCAAAGTGAGGGAGGATCGCTTGGAACAGGCCCCCGAGACCGATGGTTGTCAGTCTGAGTGCGTACCAGAGACCAGGGAGGAAGAGCCCGCCCAGCCAGACGGCTGCGTAGGCGTAGACCATACCCATCAGCCCCCACCGGAGACCGATCACGAAGCCGATCGACAGCAGCACGGCCGGCACGATCTCCCAGCGGAACATCCGGTCGGTCCTCCCCAGTGAGGTGTAGATCCATGCCGTGGTACTGTGGAGGGGCTGGAACACGCCGACGATCGCGAACACCCGGAACACGGGAACGGCCTCCATCCACTGATCCCCGAGCACGATCAGGATGACCTCCGGAGCGAGGACGGCGAGCCACCCCCCGGCGGTACAGGCCGTGAGGACGGTGACCTGGACGAGTTCCAAATAGGCATGTGTGAAGCGGTCGTCCTCACCAGCCATGCGGGAGAGGACAGGCAGACTCACCTTCCCCAAGATCCCGGTGACCAGGGATTGTGGTAGAAGGTAGAGCCGGTACGCCCTCGCGTAGATCCCGAGGACCGCTGATCCCAGAAAGCGTCCCACCAGGATATCGTCCAGATGGCGCGCGATGTAATTGAGGAAGCTGAAGCCCACATACCAGCCTCCCATACGGACCATGGGAGCGATCCCTGTTCCCCGCTGGGGGGGAAGGATCGTGATCCGGGAGTACCGGAATACGAACAGGAGACGCACACTGCTGGCGACGAGGACGTTGGCCACGAGGGCCCAATAGCTCCCACCGACAAGGGCGACACCCAACCCCACAGCCAGTCCCACGACCTTGCCGGCGACATCCGAGACACCGATCTTTCTGAATTCGAGCCTCCGGCGCAGCAGGGCGTGGGGCTGTGCCGCCATGCCTCCCAGGAAGAAGTTCAGGCCCAGGGTCCCGGCGACCCAGTAGAGGGCCGGCTCGTTGTAGAGGATGACCAGGAGGGGTCCCGAGAGGGCCGAGAGGATCCAGAGGAGGAGTCCGAAAGCCGAACTGAGCCACCACAGGTTCGAGACCTGTCGATCGTCGATCTCCTCCGACTGGACCGTGGCCAGGCTGAGTCCTAGATCCCCGGTGACCGCAAGAAGTGCGGTGAGTGTCCCGGCCAGGTCGATGATGCCGAAGTCGGAAGGAACGAGGATCCTGGCCAGGATCGCCGTCGTACCGAGGGACACGAAGGTCCCGACCACGCGGAATATGGTCACAACGACGGTTCCTCGAGCAGCAGCAGGCCCGAGGGAACGGTCGTCTATCCAGGGGGTATCTGCCAAGGAGGACTATCCCTGGCTTCCTTCGGGAGGCGGAGCGAAGTGGTTGACCGGCCCCACCCCGCCCCCCAGCCCGGGCGCGGTGCGGATCGCCTCGGTGATGTAGGCCTTCGCGCGGGCCACCGCCTCCCGCAGCTCGAGCCGCTTCGCCAGTCCGGCGGCGATGGCGGCGGAGTAGGTGCAGCCGGTGCCGTGCGTATGACGCTGGTCGAGGCGGGGAGCCCGGTACTCGGAGATCTCCTCCCCGTTGTAGAGCAGGTCGACCGCCTCGTCCTCGGCGGGCAGATGCCCTCCCTTGATGAGGACCCATGCCGGACCCATCTCCTTGATGCGGCGGGCGGCCTCCATCTGCCCCTCTCGGTCCTCGATCGGACCGGTGCCGGCCAAAGCCGACGCCTCGTGCAGGTTGGGCGTGACCAGGGTGGCCAGGGGGAGGATCCGTTCGATGAGGGCCCGGACCGCGTCCTCCTCCAGCAGCCTCGCCCCCGACTTGCTGATCATGACCGGGTCCACGACCAGGAAGGGGACGGGTATCTCTTCCAGCACCTCAGCCACCGACCCGATCACCTCCGCGTTGGCCAGCATGCCCGTCTTGGCCGCGTCGGCGCCGATGTCCTCGACCACCTGCCGGTACTGCTCGGCCACGAAGGGGCCCGGCACGGGGTGGATGCCGCTGACCCCGCGGGTGTTCTGGGCGGTGAGGGCGGTGATGACGGAGGTCCCGAACACGCCGTGGGTGTGGAAGGTCTTCAGGTCGGCCTGTATCCCGGCGCCCCCCCCGGAGTCGGACCCGGCGATGGTGAGTGCGGTATGCATCTCAGTAGCCCACCGCCGCGCCGTCCACCTCGCGGGGGTCGGCGGCTCCCAGACGCTCGCCGGTCCGGGGGTCGATCATGATGCAGTGGGCCCGTCCCTGGGTGCCCCGCATGCGGATCTCGTGGCCCATGGCCTCCAGGATCCGGACGGTGTCGGCGGTGGTACCCCGCTCCTCGATGCGGATCTGGTCGGGGAGCCACTGGTGATGGAAGCGGGAGGCGTTCACCGCTTCCTGGATGCCCATCTCGAAGTCCACGATGTTGAGGATCACGTGGAGGACGGTGTTGATGATGGTGCGGCCGCCGGGGCTGCCCACCACCGCGACCCGTCCGCCCTCCTTCGCCAGGATGGTGGGGGTCATGCTGGAGAGCATGCGCTGCTCGGGGCGGGCCAGGTTCGGTTCGGTACCGATGTAGCCCCGCTCGGTGGTGAGTCCCCGCCGGGGGTTGAAGTCCCCCATCTCGTTGTTGAGGAGGAAACCCGCACCGGGGACGGTGATCTTGCTCCCGAACCAGGATTCCAGGGTGGTGGTGACCGAGACCCCCATCCCGTCGGCGTCCACCACGCTGTAGTGAGTGGTCTCGGGGCTCTCGAACGGCTGCTCGATGTCCGCCGGGCTGGACGGGGTGGCCCGGTCCTCCCGGATGGTGGAACGGAGACGGGCCGCGTATTCCTTGCTGGTGAGCCGCTCCAGGGGCACGTCCACGAAGTCGGTGTCGGCCAGGAAGCGCGCCCTGTCCCGGTAGGCCCTGCGCATCGCCTCGGTGAGGTGATGGATGTAGGCCGCCGAGTTGTGGCCCATGGCCTGGAGGTCATAGCCTTCGAGGATGTTCAGCATCTCGATCACGGCCGTCCCGCCGCTGCTGGGGGGCGGCATGCTGATGACCTCGTGCCCCCGGTAGGTACCCCGCATCGGTTCCCGCTCCACCGCCTCGTACCGGGCCAGGTCCTCCTCGGTGATCATCCCGCCGCCGCGTTCCATCTCCTCGACCAGGAGGCGGGCGGTCTCCCCCCTGTAGAAGCCGTCCCGTCCCTGATGCTGGATCCGTTCCAGGGTCCGGGCCAGGTCGGGCTGCCGGAAGACCTCGCCCGCCTGGCAGGGTTCGCCGTCCTTGCTGAAGGCATCGAGGCTGGCGGGATACCGCTCGAAGTCGTCCAGGGCGGAGGTGAGGGCGGAGGCGAGGCCCCGGGTGAGGGGGAAGCCCTCACGGGCCAGTTCCACGGCGGGTGCGACCACCTCGTCCCAGGAGAGGCGGCCGTAGGCGCTGTGTGCCTTGGCGAGCCCCGCCACACTGCCGGGGACCCCCACGGCCAGGTGGCTGCTGTGGTGGATACGGGAGGAGTACGCCCCCTCCTCGTCCGCGAACATGTCGGGATGGGCCGCCAGGGGCGCCTTCTCCCGGTAGTCGAAGGTCGTGGCTCGCCCGTCGGGGAACCGGATGACCATGAAGCCCCCTCCCCCGATGTTGCCGGCCTGGGGATAGGTCACGGCCAGGGCGAACCCGGTGGCGACCGCCGCGTCCACCCCGTTCCCCCCCTTCCGGAGGATGTCCCGCCCCACCCTGCTTGCGAGGGTGTCCGCCGATGCGACGATCCCGTGGGGGGCCCGGACCGGCCCGTGGGACGCTTCCGGTCCGGACGGTCCCGGAGAAGGCGCATGGATGGCGGCCGCGGCGGTGCCGAACAGGAGGAAGAGGGAGAGGACAGCTGTGAGGAGCCGGCATCGGGAACGCTTCGGCGGGGTCATGCGTACCACCTGTGCATGAGAGGATGTACCTTGAATGAACGGCACCTGCGCACGGAATCCACGATGCGCGCGATGCGGGACCTCCCGAAGAGGTTCGCTTTCCGATCACCGGACAAGTCTATCCATCAGGATGGTGTCGAACAAGAGACGTCATGACTGAATCAACCGGCAGCAGGAAATGGACCCGACTCGCCGCGGGAGCACTGGTCGTGCTCCTCCTCGCGGCGCTCGGGGTCGTCACGGCTCCCGGATCGGGGGAGGACGACTCCATACGCCACACCACCGTCATTCGGGGCCCGATGGACGTCACGGTCACCGGACCCGGACGGGTGCGTGCGGCCAGCGCGGTCGAGATCGAGGTGCCCAGACGCATCGGCGGTACGCTCCAGCTGGTCTTCCTCATCGAGGAGGGCACGGTCGTCGAAGCGGGCCAGGTGGTGGCCAGGCTCGACACCACCGACGCGGTGGAGGAGCTGGAGACGGCCATCGACGAGCTGGAGACGGTCCAGGCCGAATACGAGCAGCTCCTGGTGGACCACGCCAACTCCATCAAGGACCTGGAGAACGCCGTGCGCTCCGCCGAGCTCTCCTACCAGCAGGCCGAACTGCGCCTGGCCAGCATGGAGTTCTCCTCCGAACTGGAGAAGCAGCAGGGAAGGCTCGACCTGGAGAAGGCCCGTATCGGACGGGCGGAGGCGGAGCGCAAGCTCGAGGCCCAGAGGACCATCAACGCCGCCGAGCAGGTGCAGAAGCGGATCGAGCTGGAAGGGGCCCGGGAAGAGGTGGAGGAGGAGCGGGGGGAACTGCGCACCCTCACCATCCGGGCACCCACCGACGGCCTCGTCATCCATGCAGAGGAAGGCCGTTTCATGGATCGGACCAAGGTAAGGGAGGGCGACCAGGTCCGTGAGCGTCAGGAACTCATCGAGCTCCCCGACCTCTCCATCCTCCAGGTAACACTGACGGTGAACGAGCTGGACGCCCAGCGGGTGGAGGTGGGTCAGCGGGCCATCGTGCGGCTGGATGCCTATCCGAGAGACGAGTTCCCCGGGCACGTGATCGAGATGTCCACGCTGGCCCAGGAGCTCTCGGACGAGAGCAACGTGAAGGTCTTCCCCGCCGTGGTGGAACTGGACGAGCCGGATGAGCGGATACGGCCCGGCATGACCGCCAGTGCGGAGATCGTCGTAGACCGGGTCGAGAACGCCCTCCAGGCACCTCTCGCCGCTCTGGGGACCGGGAAGGCCGGGACCTGTGTGAAGCCGGTGGGGGCAGACGAGCCGATCCCGGTACGGGTGGGGCTGAACACCGAGTCCGTCGCCCAGATCCTGGAAGGGGTCGAAGAGGGACAGCGTCTCGAACTGGCCTGGGCGCAGGACCCCGCCGCGGTGCTCGGCCGGCTCGCCGGCTGGCTGGAGGTCCCGGATGCGATCGTCCGGCGGATCACCGCCCAGGGTGATGAGTACGGCAGGGGGAGCGGAGCGGACACGAAGGAGATGACCGGGGGCGGGGCAGGCGCGAGAGAAGGGCGAGGGGGTCGGGGCGGCATGCGTTCCTTCGACCCGTCCCGTATGACACCGGAGATGAGGCAGCGGTTCGAGCAGATGCGGGGCCAGCGCCCGGCAGGCGGGGACGCTCCCGGGGAGGGCGAACGGCCTTCGTTCCGTCCGGCCGACATGGACAGTCTCATCGGTGTCCGCACGCTGGAGACGCTGAAGGAGCATGTGGAGGGGCTCCCCGAGGGACTCAGGGAAGAGGCGCAGGGCTACATCGAGGCCGGACGGGTGGATCTCCGGGCCATCTCAGCCGCGCTGCAGGACAGCCTGAGGAGCTGGAGATCGAGGAGCCGGCCGGACGGGACGGTGCCTCCGGGGTCCCTGGAGGTCGAGAGGGAACCCGAGGGAGGTGCGGTACGATGAGTCTGTGGCAGAGGATCAGCCGGATCGAGCTGGGAGGGAGGACGGACGGTTCGGACCGAAGGGCCTACTGGATCGCCGGGGGGGCGGCCGCTCTGCTCCTCCTGGTCCTGGTCCCCCTGGTCACCCTGGGCGGCGGGACCGAGGCCGTACTCGCGGTCCGGGCCGAGAGCCGGGAGTTCGTGGCCGCGGTGGTGGAGCGGGGACCCCTGAAGGCTGCGGTGACCACGACCTACAACGCCCCCCGGATGCGTCGGGGAGGTGGGCCCCAGATCGTGGAACTCGTCCCCGAGGGGGCCTACGTGGAGCCGGGGGACCTGGTGGTACGCTTCGACGACTCCGATCTCCAGGAGAGGCTCCGCCAGGAGGAGAACCAGCTTGCCCGCTCCCAGGCGGAGTACGACATGACGAAGGCCCGGCAGGAGAGTCAGATGGCCTCCCTCCAGGCACAGCTGGAGCAGACCGAGCATTCCCACGAACAGGCCCGTCTCAACCTCCAGCGCATGGAATTCGAGTCCGAGGTGCGCAGGCGTCAGGAGGAGCTCAGCTTCGAGAAGAGCGTCCTGGCCCTGGAGCGGGCCCGGGAGAACATCGAGAACACGAAGCGGCAGAACGAGGCCCGGCTCCAGCAGCTCCAGGTGCGGCTCGAGCGGCGCCGCCGTGACGTGGAGGAGATCAAGCAGGAGCTGGAGCAGACCAGCCTCTACGCCACCCAGCCCGGCCTGGTCACCTATGAGATGACCTGGGGCCCCAGCGGCCGCACCAAGGTGAAGGTCGGGGACTCTCCCTGGGGAGGGCAGGCCATCGTCTCGATCCCCGACCTCTCCACCATGACGGTGAACGCGGAGATCAGCGAATTGGACGTACGGCGGGTGGCCGCGGGGCAGGAGGTCCTGATCCGGGTGGATGCCTATCCCGACACCGTCTATACCGGCCGTATCACCGAGGTCAGCCCGCTGGCCCGGAGGGTGGGCTCCTCCCAGCTCAAGGTCTTCGACGGCGTGGTGGGCATCCAGGGTTCCGACCTGAGACTTCGGCCGGGCATGACCGCGACGGTCAGCATCATCACGGACTATGCGCGGCAGGCGGTGGTGGTCCCCCGGGAGGCGGTCTTCCGCCGGGGCGATGAGGCCCTGGTCTACCGCCTGGACGGGGGGATCGAAGAGGTGCCGGTGGAACTCGGGCCGGAGAACGGCAGCCACATCGTGATCCGCAGCGGTCTCGAGTCCGGGGCCCTGGTGGCTCTCAGGGACCCCCACCGGCCTCTTGAGTCCCTCGAGACCGCCGGGGCGGAGGCCCTCACCCAGCAGCGGCAGGCCGGCGGATCGGGGGGCGGGGACGCCATGATGACTCCCGGTCCCGGCATGCGGATGCGGATCTTTCGATAGGCGCGGGATGAGCAGATGAAGAAACTGATCAAGGATCGGATCTACCTGGGCATGCTCCTGGTCCTGGCGGCCGCCGGCGTCGCCTGGGCCACGGGTGCCTTCAGCGACTCCTACAGGGACCTGGAGTTCGCCACCGCCTCCCGCGGCTCGTTCGTGCTGGACGTGGTGGTGCGCGGCGAGCTGAAGGCGGAACGCTCCCGCTCCATAAGGGTCCCCTCCATCCGCGGTCGGACCCAGGTGGTCTGGCTGGCGCCGGAGGGGGAAGCCGTGGAGTCGGGGCAGGTGGTGGCCCGGCTGGACACCGGGGATCTGGAGAACCGGCTGGACCAGCGGCAGCAGGAGCTGGAGACTGCCATGAGCAACCTGGACAACTTCCTGGCCAGCAAACCGGGTCAGATCCGGCAGGCGGAGAACGGCGTGACCACCGCGGAGCTGGACCTGGAGGCCGCGCAGATACAGCTCGACCTCTCCGAGTTCGAATCGGAACAGCAGCAGGAGCAGCGGAGGCTCGCCTACGAGAACGCCCTCCTGAACCTGGACAACGCCGAGCGGGAGCTGGAAGCCATCCGCACCAAGCTGGAGGTGGAGGAACGGCAGCTCCGCACCGACATCCGGAAGCGCCAGCAGCGGGTGGACGATGTGAAGGAGCAGCTGGAGGCGGCGGAACTCACCGCCCCCATCTCGGGGATCCTGATCTACGGGGAGAACTTCTCGGGGGGATCGGAGGGGACGCGCAAGGTCCGGGTGGGCGACTCCGCCCACCGCGGCCAGACCATCCTTCAGATCCCCGACCTCACGGAGATGCTGGTGGAGATGAAGGTGGCCGAGGGGGACTACCGGAAGGTTGCTCCCGGTCAGGGGGTGGAACTCCGGATCGACGCGATCCCCGACGTGACCTTCACCGGCACCGTGGAGGAACTCTCCGCCCTCGCCAACTTCGACCCGGAGAGGCGGGCCGGCATGTTCGAGGCCGTGGCCCGCCTGGACAGCGTGGAGCCGGGCATGCGGCCCGGGATGACCGCTTCGGTCCGGATCATCACCGATGAGGTCCAGGATGCCCTCTACATCCCGAACCGGGCGGTCTTCGAGGTGGAGGGGGAGACGGTGGTCTTCCCCCGCTCGCAGCTGCCCCGGCCCCGGGTCGTGCGTCTGGGGGAACGGAACATGAACGCGGTCGAGGTCCTGGAGGGTCTCGAGGAGGGCGAGGAGGTCGCCCTGGAGGATCCAAGGAGGACAGGGGAGGAATCGCAGGCGGCCTCACCGCTCCCCGGTGGTGCCTCCTCCACACGTCCGGGCAACAGTCCCGCCGGGAATCCCGGCGGTCGACGGTAGGGAAAGGGAACGGCCTTGTATCTGGGTGAGAGTGTCAGCCTGAGCGTGCAGGGGCTCCAGAGCCACAAGCTGCGGAGCTTCCTCACCATGCTGGGCATCATCTTCGGTGTGGCGGCGGTGATCGCCATGCTCTCCATCGGGGAGGGCGCGAAGCAGGAGGCCCTGGAGCAGATCAAGCTCATGGGCATCGACAACGTCATCGTCCGGGACACGGGGGTGACCGGCGGGGACGCCGCCGCCGAGGAGCAGCGCAGCAATTTCAGCCTGGGGCTCGACCTGGAGGACGCAGCGGCGGCCGCCGAGGTGCTCCCCTCGGTGATTGCGGTGGCACCCCAGAAGGAGTACGCCCTCAACGCCTCGTACGGGGATCGGACGGTGCAGACCACCATCCTCGCCACCACCCCCGACTACGCCAGGATCTACAACTTCACCCCCACCAGCGGGTCGTTCGTAACCGACACGGACATCCGGGACCGGGCCCAGGTCTGCGTGCTGGGTGCGGGTATCAAAGAGGACCTCTTCTATTACCGGGACCCGGTGGGTGAGAAGATCCGGCTGGGTGACGAGTGGTTCACGGTGGTGGGCGTCATGGAGCGCAGGGCGGTCTCGGCCGGGACCAGTGCCGACGTGGTGAACCGGGACGTGAACCGGGACGTGTACGTCCCCATATCCAGTGCCCACTCCCGCTTCCAGCTGCCCCCCCTGGCCAGCCGGGTGGATCAGCTGACCCTGAAGGTGGGGGATGCGGGTCAGATCAGCGAGACCGCGGTCATCCTGAACCGGATGCTGGTGCGTCGTCACAACGAGGTGCAGGACTTCCGCATCATCATCCCCGAAGAGCTCCTGCGTCAGAGTCAGGAGACCCAGCGGATCTTCAACATCGTCATGGGCGCCATCGCCGGGATCAGCCTGCTGGTGGGAGGCATCGGCATCATGAACATCATGCTGGCCACGGTCCTCGAGCGTACCAAGGAGATCGGCATCCGCCGGGCGGTGGGGGCGACCCGCCGGGACATCATGTCCCAGTTCCTGGTGGAGTCGATCTTCCTCTCCTTCCTGGGCGGTCTCATCGGGATCGGTCTGGGCTTCGGGCTCACGAAGATCATCAGCCTCTACGCCCAGTGGTCCACCCTCGTCTCCGGTTTCGCGGTGCTGCTCGCCTTCGGGGTCTCGGCGGCGGTGGGTATCGTCTTCGGCGCCTACCCGGCGGCGAAGGCGGCGAAGCTGGATCCTATCGAATCGCTGCGCTACGAGTGAGCGGGGCGGACCTCACCGGGCCTGCGTGCCACGACGATCCAGGAGAGACCGAACGGCGGCGGGAGCAGGCGCTCCAGCCTGATGAGGGGCATGAGGAGCAGGAAGAGGCGGACCTGCCAGGTGCGTATCCTCCGCCGCCGGAGCAGCCCGCCGGTCGCTGCCCAGCCCGCCGCTCCGGGGGCGTTGAAGGCCTTCACCGAGACCGGGTTGAGTCCGGCCCCTTCCACCAGTTCGCGGACCTGTACCCGGCTGTAGCGCCGGTGTCGTCCCATGCTCCGGTCGAGAGGACCGAAGAGCCGGGGATGGGCGGGCAGGACCAGGATGAGGTGCCCTCCCTCCGCGAGGCGGTCGGCCAGGTCGGTGACCGCCCGGCCATCCTCCTCCAGCCGTTCCAGGGTCCCGCTGCAGAATACGGTGTCGAAGCGGCCGTCGGGGCCGCCGCCGCGGCCGGGACCCCATTCCACGACTTCCACGTTCGGCCGGTGTCCGAAGCGGGTGTCCAGTCGGCGGACCGCCTGCTCGTCGCTGTCGGCGATCACCAGCCTCCTCTGCTGCACGAGCTGCCGGTAGAGCCCGCTGGAACCGCCTTCCGTCAGCAGGACGCTCTCCCCGACCCCCCCTTCCACCCGCTGGAGGAGTTCACGGTGGTAGGGCCCCATCTTGCCGAGGGCGTAACGGGCGGAGGCCTCGGGACCGGCGGCGGGCGACTCGAGGAGACCGGCCCGGAGGATGGTGCCGACGGCCCGGACGGCGTCCCACCAGCGGATCTTCTTCCCCTCGTCGTAGGATCGGCCCGAATAGCGGATGGGGACCTCGAAGACCCGGCAGCCCAGCTTCCCCAGTTTCACCGTGACCTCCGGTTCGAACCCGAATCGCTCGGACCGGATCCGCATCTTCTTCAGGATGTCGGTACGGACCACCTTGAAGCAGGTCTCCATGTCGGTGAGGTTCAGGTTGGCGAAGAGGTCGGCGAGGGCGGTGACCAGGCGGTTGCCCAGGGCGTGCCAGAAGAAGAGGACCCGGCGTTCCGGTGACTGGAAGCGGGAGCCGTATACAGCATCCGCACGGTCGTCCAGTAGGGGGGCGAGGAGCCGGGGGATATCTGCGGGGTCGTATTCCAGGTCCGCGTCGTAGACGAGGGTGAGAGTACCCGTGGCGTGTTCGAGGCCGGTTCGGAGGGCCGCGGTCTTGCCGCGGTTCTCCGAATGTCCCACCACACGCAGGGGACGGGGACTCTGATCCGCCAGGCGGGAGGCGATCCCTGCCGAGCCGTCTGTGGAGCCGTCGTCGATGACGATGAGGTCGTACGGGATGGGGATATCCACCGACCACAGCCGGCGGAGTGCGGTCTCGAGGGTCGCCGCCTCGTTGAAGCACGGCACGAGGATGGAGAGGGACTCTCCTGTGCTGCGGGTCATGGTAGGTGGCGGCCGGCCCGTTCAGCTCTCACGCGAGCCGCTGCTCACCTCGTGCTTCTTGAGCCACTCGACCACAGCGTCGTAGTCGTAGCGGACGGTGCGCCCCACCTTGATGTAGGGGAGCCCCTTCTCCTTGCGCCAGTTGTTCAGGGTGGACTTCGAGATCCCGAACGCCTGGCAGATCTGATCGGTGTTCATTATCCCGGGCACCGCAGCACCTCCTGGTTGGACCTGTATGGTCTCCTCCCCCGGACAGCTTACACTTACTAGCTATTATAAGGACTGTAATGGGTACAACAAGGACCTTTTAGCTTCACGTAGGTGGGGAGAAGGACCAGAAAGCGTCAGGAGGTGACCAGGATGTCAGCGGGGCATTCGGAAGACAGAATGGCACAGATGGCTGCCGATCTGACCAACTCATGCCCGCATGGCAGCGATACGCATCCTCGGGGGGGAGACACCTTCGGGGACGGTTGCGGCATGAGGTGGTATAATCCGTTGCTGTACAACGGGATGCAAGGCTCTCCCCCTCGATGGCGAGCTGTTGGCACGCAATTTGATTGCTATATAGGGCGGAAGATACGAACCCGCGCGGACGCCAAAGGCGCTCCGTGCCGAGCGAACGAGGATCAGCGAGTGCCGCAGGGCACAGGAGGATCGAGAAAGATGACACTGGTACGCTGGCAGCCTGAGCGCGACCTGCCGTGGAACGCACAGCGTGACATCAGCAGGCTCTTCGACGACATGTGGAACCGTCCGACCCGGGGGCGCCGCCAGGAGGGCGCCTGGTATCCGGAGGTGGACATCGAGGAGCGATCCGACGCCTTCGTGGTGGAGATGGATGTCCCCGGTATGGACCGGGAGGAACTCAAGGTCACCATGGAGAACAACACCCTGGTGATCCGGGGTGAGCGCAAGCAGGAGCGCACCGGGGAGAAGCAGGACTACCACGTGGCGGAGCGTCAGTACGGGACCTTCCAGCGGGCCTTCAGCCTGCCCCAGAGCGTGGACAGCTCCAAGATCCGCGCCACCTACAGGGACGGGGTGCTGGGGATCACCCTCCCCAAGTCGGAGGAGGCGAAGCTCCGCGAGATCGACATCGACATCAAGTAGCAGCAGAAGCAGGCGATCACACACGCATGCCCCGCCGGCCCGCGTGCCGGCGGGGTCGTGCTTCCATCGACGCTCCCGCAGTCTCCTGAGTGAGGTAATCGAACATGGGAAAGATCATCGGAATCGACCTGGGGACCACCAACTCGGTGGTGGCCGTCATGGAGGGCGGAGAGCCCACCGTCATCACCAACGCCGAGGGGAACCGTACCACACCCAGCGTGGTGGCTTTCACCAAGAGCGGTGAGCGTCTGGTGGGTCAGGCGGCCAAGCGCCAGGCCATCACCAACCCCGACAACACGGTCTCCAGCATCAAGCGCTTCATGGGCCGGAACTACGGCGAGGTGGGGACCGAGCGTGAAGAGGTCCCCTATGAGGTGATCAAGGGCTCGGGCGGGGACGTCCGGGTCAAGGCGGGCGGCAAGGAGTACAGTCCCCCCGAGATCTCGGCCATGGTCCTCCAGAAGATGAAGCGCACCGCCGAGGACTACCTGGGGGAGGAGGTCACCGAGGCGGTGATCACCGTCCCCGCCTATTTCAACGATGCCCAGCGGCAGGCCACCAAGGATGCCGGTGAGATCGCGGGTCTCACGGTCAAGCGGATCATCAACGAACCCACCGCTGCCTCCCTCGCCTATGGGCTGGACAAGAAGAACGACGAGAAGATCGCGGTCTACGACCTGGGCGGAGGCACCTTCGACATCTCCATCCTGGAGCTGGGCGAGGGGGTCTTCGAGGTGAAGTCCACGAGCGGCGACACCCATCTGGGCGGTGACGACTTCGACCAGCGCGTCATGGAGTGGATCGCCGATGAGTTCAAGAAGAACGAGGGGATCGACCTCCGGAAGGACCCCATGGCCCTCCAGCGCCTCAAGGAGGCGGCGGAGAAGGCCAAGATGGAGCTCTCCACCGCCATGGAGACGGAGGTCAACCTCCCCTTCATCACAGCCACCGACGAGGGACCGAAGCACCTGGACCTCAAGCTCACCCGGGCGAGGTTCGAGTCCCTGGTGGATGACCTCATCGAGCGCACCGTCCAGCCGTGCAGGGATGCTCTGAGCGATGCCGGTCTCACCGCGGAGGACATCGACGAGATCATCCTGGTGGGCGGTTCCACCCGGATCCCCAAGGTCCAGGAGACGGTGAAGGGGATCTTCGGGAAGGACCCCCACAAGGGTGTGAACCCGGACGAGGTCGTGGCCGTGGGTGCCGCCATCCAGGGGGGTGTGCTGGGCGGTGAGGTCAAGGACGTGCTGCTCCTGGACGTCACTCCCCTCTCCCTGGGCATCGAGACACTGGGCGGTGTGATGACCAAGCTCATCGAGCGGAACACCACGATCCCCACCAAGAAGTCGGAGATCTTCTCCACCGCCTCGGACAACCAGACCACGGTGGATATCCACGTGCTCCAGGGCGAGCGGGAGATGGCGGTGGACAACAAGACCATCGGCCGCTTCCAGCTCACCGGGATCCCGCCGGCACCCCGGGGCGTGCCCCAGATCGAGGTGACCTTCGACATCGACGCGGACGGCATCATGCATGTCTCCGCGAAGGACAAGGCCACCGACAAGGAGCAGAGCATCAAGATCGAGGCCTCCAGCGGTCTCTCCCGGGATGAGATCGACCGCATGGTGGAGGACGCCGAGACCCACCGCGACGAGGACAAGAAGAAGAGGGAGCGGATCGAGACCCGCAACCGTGCCGAACAGCTCGTCTACCAGACCGAGAAGCAGCTCGAAGAGGACGGCGAGAAGCTCTCCGCTGATGTCCGCGGCGAGGTGGAAGAGGCGAAGAAGACCCTGGAGAAGACCCTCGAGGGGGAGGATGCCGACGCCATCAAGCGGGACAGTGAGGCACTGGAGCAGGCCTGGCACAAGGCAGCCCAGGAGCTCTATCAGCAGGCCCAGGCGGAGCAGGAGGCAGCCGAGGGGCAGCAGGCGGAGTCGGACGGCGAGACCGAAGGCGACCAGGAAGAGGCGGTGGACGCGGACTACGAGGTCGTCGACGAGGACGAGAAGTAGACGGGATTCCATTGGCGCGACGCGGGGAATCCCGTACATTAGTGGACCTTTTTGGCTGACCCTCCTGCCGGATCCCCCAGCGGCGGGAAGGGCGGCGGGTCCGTCCCCACGGTGAGAGGGGGACGGTTTTTCGGGGTCCAGCGTGAAAGGTCTGGTATGAACAAGAAAGAACGAGAGCGCTTCACCCGGCTCATCCTGGAAGAACGCCAGCGCAAGCTCGACGCGCTGGGAAGGCACCAGGGCGACCTGGAGGAGATCAAGGGGACCCGCTCAGCGGAGTACGAGGAGGAGGTCACCCTCTCCGACGACAAGGAGTACCTCTCCAAGCTCATCGAGGCCCAGAGCCGCGGCCTGGAGGACATCAACCGGGCCCTGGAGAGGATCCTGGAAGGTACATACGGGCAGTGCGTTCGCTGCGGCGGGGACATCGGGAAAGAGCGGCTCGAGGCCCTCCCCACCGTGGAACTCTGCCTGGAGTGCAAGCGGGACGAGGAGGAGTCGGGCCAGGGGAGCGGGCCGAGCAGGCAGGATCGGGTGGCACGCATCAACCTCCCCGGAGAAGAGGAGAGCGACCAGGAGGAACTGGCCATGAACAGCGACGACGAGTAGTCGCTGCAGAGGGCCCGTCCGATCCGGCGCCTCCGGGGATCCGCTCTCCGGGGGCGTCGTTCTTTTTGGCCCCATGGGTTCCGACGTAGAGGAAAGGAGGGGGATCGACAGGCGATGAGGCAGGATCGATTCACCACACGGGCGGCTCACGCCCTGGAACAGGCAGGAGAAGAGGCGAGGCGCAGGAGGGCGCCGGCACTGGACCCCGTCCACCTGCTCGCAGCCCTCCTCGATGACGAGGAGGGTCTGACCACCCACCTGCTGGAGCGGGCCGGGGCCGACCCCCGGGCGGTGGTCAGCCGGGTCGGGCGGAAGCTGGAGCGAGCACCGGCCCAGGAGGCCAGCTCTCCGCAGCAGCTGCTCCCCTCCCCCGCACTCCAGGAGGTGCTGACCGCGGCCGGGGAGGAATCGAGGCGCCTGGAGGACGAATACATCTCCCAGGAACATCTGCTCCTCGGACTGCTGGAGGCGAGAGACGGGACGGGGGAACTGCTCGGGGACTCCGGCCTCGACCGGGAAGTCCTCCTGGAGGCCCTCGAAGAGGTCCGGGCAGGCCGGTCGGTACGGGACCAGGAGGCGGAGAGCGGGTTCCGCGCGCTGGAACGCTTCACACGGGACCTCACCGATCTGGCGGACCGGGGGAAGCTCGACCCGGTCATCGGCCGGGAGGAGGAGATCCGGAGGGTCATCAAGGTGCTCTCCCGGCGGACCAAGAACAACCCGGTGCTCCTGGGGGAGCCGGGGGTGGGCAAGACCGCCATAGCCGAGGGACTGGCCCAGAAGATCGCACGGGGGGACGTGCCGGAGAGCCTGAAGGAGAAGCGGGTGCTGGCCCTGGACATGGGTTCCCTCCTGGCCGGCGCCAAGTTCCGGGGGGAGTTCGAGGAGCGTCTGAAAGGGGTGCTGCAGGAGATCGAGGCATCGGGCGGAGAGATCATCCTGTTCATCGACGAGATGCACACCCTGGTGGGGGCCGGGGCAGCCGAAGGGGCGGTGGATGCCTCCAACATGCTCAAGCCCGCGCTGGCGCGCGGGGACCTCAGGGCCCTGGGAGCCACGACGCTGGATGAGTACCGGGAGCGGGTGGAGAAGGACCCGGCCCTGGAGCGGCGCTTCGCCCCCGTCTACGTGCACGAGCCCACCGTGGAGGAGACGGTCTCCATCCTCCGGGGCCTGAAGGAGCGGTACGAGGTCTACCACGGCATCCGCATCCGGGACGAGGCCCTGGCCGCCGCCGCGCGTCTGAGCGACCGCTACATCCAGGACCGGTTCCTCCCCGACAAGGCCATCGACCTCATCGACGAGGCGGCGGCCCAGCTCCGCATCGAGGTGGACTCCATGCCCGCCGAACTGGACGAGCTGGAGAAGCGGATCCTGCAGCTCGAGGTGGAGAAGAACGCCCTGCTCAAAGAGGAGGAGAGCGCGGAGCGCCTCGAACCGGTGGAAGAGGGACTGGCCCGTCTCCGGGAGGAACGGAACGCCCTGAAGGCGCGCTGGACGCGTGAGCGGGAGATCATGGACAGGATCCAGCGGATCCAGGCCCGGCTGGAGGCCCTCACCGCCGAGCAGGAGCGGGCCGAGCGGGAGGGGCACCTGGACCGGGCGGCGGAACTGCGGTTCGGGGAGATCCCCTCCCTGCGCGAGGAGCTGGAAGAGGCCAACCAGCGCCTGCACGAGGTGCAGGAGGACCAGCGGCTGGTCAAGGAGGAGGTGGACGCCGAGGACATAGCGGGGATCGTATCGAGCTGGACCGGGATCCCCGTCTCCCGTCTCATGGAAGGGGAGATGGAGAAGCTGCTCCACCTGGAGGAGCGTATCCACACGCGGGTCGTGGGCCAGGACGAGGCGGTACGGGCGGTGTCGGATGCGGTGCGGAGGGCCCGTTCAGGACTGGCGGACGAGAACCGTCCCTCCGGCTCGTTCCTCTTCCTGGGTCCCACCGGGGTGGGGAAGACGGAACTGGCACGGACCCTGGCCCAGGTGCTCTTCGACGACGAGGGCAGCCTGCTCAGGCTGGACATGTCGGAATACATGGAGAAGCACGCGGTGGCCCGGCTCATCGGAGCGCCTCCCGGCTACATAGGCTACGAGGAGGGGGGACAGCTCACCGAAGCGGTGCGGCGCCGCCCCTACCAGGTGGTACTGCTGGACGAGATCGAGAAGGCGCATCCCGACACGTTCAACATCCTGCTGCAGGTCCTGGAGGACGGGCGGCTCACCGACGGGCACGGCCGGACCGTGGACTTCAGGAACACCCTCCTGATCATGACGAGCAACGTCGCCAGCCCGACGATCCTCTCCTGGGAGGGAGACATCGACGAGGAACTGGAGGAGCGGGTATGGCAGGAGCTGATGCAGACCTTCCGGCCGGAGTTCCTCAACCGGCTGGACGAGACGATCATCTTCAGCAGGCTGACCCGCGAAGAGCTGGAGGAGATCGTCGAGCTGCAGGCCGGACGGGTGGCAGGACGACTGGAGGATTCCGCGGGCATCGACCTGGAGATGGGAGCGGAGGCCCGTTCGTGGCTGGTGGAGAGGGGCTATGACCCGCAGTTCGGGGCCCGGCCCCTCAAGCGCCTCATCCAGCGGCATATCGAGAACCCCCTGGCGAAGGAGCTGCTGGCCCGGCGCTTCACCGAGGGAGACCGGGTCCGGGTGGGAGTGGGCGAGGATGGGGAACTCCGGATGCAGAAGGTCTGAGCGGTCTCTAGACCGGCTCCGCTTCCACCGAACCGCCTGAGACCCGGATACGCACCCCTCGGCCCTCCTTGGCCATCCCGCCGTTGACGAGGGGCGTACCCCCCAGGTCGTCCCGGCCCCGGGCCTCGTGGATGTGCCCGCAGACCACCAGGTCCGGCTGTTCCCGCAGGATGAACTCCCTTAACCCTTCCACCCCCACGTGGTCCCCGTCCCGTGTGCGGTCGCAGGCGGTGTCCCGTGGGGGCGCGTGGGAAAGGACGATGCGTACCTCCGCCTCACGGATCTCCTCCCAGCCGCGGGCAAGGGCCCGGGCGAGTTCCTCGTCGGAGTATTCCAGGGGCGTGTCGAAGGGGGTGGCGTTGGATCCGGAGACCCCGCAGACGCCCACCCCGCCGGCCAGCATCCGTCCCCGTCCATGGATCGAGACACCCAGCTCCCGGAGATGTTCCTCGATGGCCCGGGAGTCGCAGTTGCCCGCGACGGCCAGAAGAGTGTCGCAATATCGCGACATCTGGTCCAGGAGTGCCTCCGCGTCTTCCGGGGTGCCGAACTGAGTGAGGTCCCCGCACACCAGGATCGCGTCGGCCGAGGAGGCAGCATCCTCCAGCGGGGCGGTCCACCGGATGCTCCCGTGGAGGTCCCCGAGGGAGAGCAGGTTCACTTCAGCCACAGGATCTGCACCGCCTCTCCCATCTTGCGGAACAGCTCGTCACCGGTGATGACCGGGCAGGCCCGGCTGTCGGCGAGGGAAGCCGCGAAGCAGAGACCGTTGGGCACCCGGAACTTCTCACGGAAGCGGCTGGCCCGCTGCACCAGGTTCATGTCCATGTTCACGATCTCGATGGGGAGCTGGTCCAGGACATGGGTGACCTCCTGGGCACGCCGCTCCCCCTTGGCCCTGAGGATGCTGTAATAGACCTCGCCCCAGTTCACGATGGTCATGAACATCTCCGCGTTCCCCTGGTCCGCCATGGAGAGGGCACTGGCCACGAAATCGGATCCGGGTTCCCCTTCCAGGTAGGTCAGCAGGGCGTGGCTGTCGATGACCAGGCTGCGGCCGTTCTCGATCCTCTTCGCCATCTATCGGCCCTCCTCGCTGCGCTCACGCTGGAGTTCGGCCAGGGAAGAGGGACCTCCCCTGAAGAGCCCGCGGGCGTCCTGGACGGCGTTCTGAAGGACGGGTCGGAGGATGATCTCCCCATCCCCGTCGATCACGTTCACCCGGGTCCCCTTGTCGATCCCGTACTTCCTGCGGAGCTTTGCCGGAATGACGATCTGTCCCTTGGTCGATGTTCGCACGATCGGCATATGCAGCGCTCCAGAGACGGGAACAGGACGAATACGCGTCGGGCATCGAACGATATCGAAGGTAAGACATGATACCGACAAATAGGGGCGATCCAGGGTGAGCAATCGATAGTAAGATGGAAATATCAGGAAGTAAGACAAAATCGGGCTGAGTTGTACCCGGCCTCTTGTGCCTCAATTTCGGCATGACCCCAAGATATGCGAGGAGCTTGGAGGCCGAGGGGGGATAAGATCCCCTGTTCCCCGGTAAGGACAGTTACTATATCGTACTTCCGGGCGGCAGCGGGCGGGTGCGGGGAGAGGGTGCCCCGGGGTGTCATTCTGACAGGGAAGAGGACGCTTCGGCCCGCCGGTTCTCCTCCCCGGCTCCCATGCCCCCCTTCAGGGAGCGGTGGGCCAGGAAGGCCAGGACCACGGCCAGGACGAAGAGCCAGAAGCTGAGGAAGGAGAGCAGGTACTTGCCCCCCAGGAGGTTGTCGTAGGTGAACTGGATGAGGGCGCTGAGGGTCACCACGAACATGAAGTACATGGGGAGGCGGGCGAAGAGGGCCCGGCGGCCGGTGTGGGCGAGCCAGACGCTGGCGGCGAGCAGGGCCAGGGCGGCCAGCAGCTGGTTGGCGCTCCCGAAGATGGGCCAGATGGCCTGCCACTGACCCGAGAGGGCGAGTCCGCCGCCCGCGGCCACCACCACCGCGGTGCCCACCCAGCGGTTCTGGCTCCAGGAGGGAGCGGAGCCCTCCCCCTCCCCACGCTGGAAGAACTCGGCGAAGGCGTACCGCCCCAGGCGGGTGCAGGTGTCCAGGCTGGTGAGGGCGAAGGCGGAGACGGCCAGTGCGGCGAAGGAGGTACCTACCCGGGCGGGCAGGCCCACGACGGACATGAAGCTCCCCACGCCCTCACTGAAGAGGGTCACCGGGCCCACCTCGGTGAGACGGGCGGCATGGACGGACTGCGTCAGGACCCCCACGGTGAGGAGGGCGATCACCGCCAGCAGACCCTCGATGAGCATGCCCCCGTAGCTGACCACCCGGGCATCCCGCTCGTTGTCCAGCTGCTTGGCGGTGGTCCCGCTCGCCACCAGGCTGTGGAAGCCGGAGATCGCCCCGCAGGCCACGGTGACGAAGAGGACGGGGAAGATGGGGCCCAGCTCGGAGGTGAGGCCGGTGAACGCGGGCATCTGGATCGACGGCCGCGCGGCCACGATGCCCACGAAGGCGCCCAGCAGCACGGCATAGAGCAGGAACGAGTTCAGGTAGTCCCTGGGCTGGAGGAGGGCCCAGACCGGGGTGACGGAGGCGAAGAAGATGTAGGCGATGAGGAACCAGGTCCAAAAGGCCTCGCTCAGCTGCAGCGGCCAGCGGACCCCGATCCACACGCTGCCGAAGAGGAGCACCACCCCAGCGACGGTGGCCGGCCCCAGGGGAAACCGGAAGCGGTAGAGGGCCTGACCGAAGAGCACGGCCAGCAGGAGGAAGAGCACCGAGGCGGTTGCGGACTCGGGGACGCTGGCGAAGGTGGCGGCCACGATGTTGGTGAAGACCGCGACGATCAGGACGAGGGTGGAGATGCTGAAGATGAGGAAGAGGGCCTTGCCGCTGAGTCCCACATGCTCTTCGATGATCTCACCGATCGAGCGGCCCCTGTGGCGGAGGCTGGCCACCAGGCTGGACATGTCGTGGGCGCCCCCCACGAAGATCGAACCCAGCACCACCCAGAGGAAGACCGGGACCCAGCCGAAGACCGCGGCGGTCACGGGCCCGATGATGGGACTGGCCCCGGCGATGGAGGCGAAATGATGGCCCAGCAGGACGGGCGCTTTGGCGGGGACGTAGTCCACCCCGTCCGCCATGGTGTGGGCCGGGGTGTCCCGCTCGGGGTCGATGCCCAGCCGCCTGGCGAGGAAGGCCCCATAGAAGACGTAGGCGATGATGAGCGCCGCGACGGCGAGGATCAGCAGCAGTGCCGCGTTCATGGGCTCTCTTCCTCCCCCGGGTCTGCACGGGATAGGCAGGGATCCGGGACCTCGGGATCCGGGGCCCCGATGGCTCCAGCGTAGGTCGGGCCCCCTCGGGGTGTCAAGGTGGGGGGTTGACCCCCCCGGAGGGCTCTCGTATACTCGGGCCCTCTTACCGGCCCGGCGCCGGGCGCCGGGGTCGATGGTGTGGACGAATGCGAGGATGGGAGGTAGGCACACCGAATGGAATTCACCCTTCCTGAGTGCCTCGAATGCCATAACGGGACCCTGGTCCCTCTCTCGGACTACGGACGTGAGGGTGCGAGCATCATGTTCAAGGCGTGGGTGTGTACGAACCCGGACTGCGGGTTCCACCTGCGCATCGATAACGGGGATGTGAGCAGCGGGGATTACCGCACGGGCGGGAAGAAGTAGCCGCCCCCAGGATCCTCCCGCGAAATCCCTCAGAGCCCTCCGGCGAGTTCTCGGCCCTATGGATCGCACGCGACTGACAAAGAACCTGGGCCTGAAGGCGGGCTCCCTCATCGTGGCGTTCCTCCTGTGGTTCCATATCGCCACAGAAGGGGCCGGCTACGAGCGCGTACTGGAGATCCCCCTGCAGGTCTCGGGCGTCCCCGAGGGGATGGTCGTCTCCCGGGAGGTGCCGGGCAGTGTCCTGGTGCGCTTCCGCGGTCAGGGAAAGCGGCTCCTCACCCTCCCGTGGCGGGAGGCCAGGCTGGTGGTGGACGCATCCGGCATCCGCGTCATGGACAGCCGCGTCCTGGACGTGGGATCGATCCTGTACGACGAATCCCCCGAGCTGCAGGCGGTGGAGGTGGTGCGTCCCCAGATGGTGACCATCGAACTGGACCGGCTGGCGGAACGGGAAGTCCCCGTGGACATCCGTGTCCGGGTCCGTCCGGATCCCGGACACACGCTGGTGGGGAGGATGAGGGCCGTGCCCGGTTCGGTCCGTGTGAGCGGTCCCGCCACCGAAGTTCGGGCCCTCTCCTCGATCCCCACGGACAGCCTCTCCCTGAGTCGGGTGAGAGAGCCGGTGGAACGGGAGGTCCCCCTCAGCATCCCGGATATCCACAACGTCGAGGTGGACCCCCCGAGGGTCACGGTCACCGGGGACGTGCAGCAGCTCGGCGAACGTACCTTCCAGGAGGTGCCGGTGCGGGTGCGCGGTCCCAAGGAGGGGCGCTACCTGGCCCAGCCCCGCACGGCCACCGTGACCGTCTCGGGCGGTTCCCGCCTCCTAGAGGACTTGACGAAGGAGCAGGTGCGACTCATCCTGGACGTCGGCAGCGAGCCGCCTGACGGACTAACCCCCGTAGAGCCGACGGTGGAACTCCCGCCGGGCCTCACCCTCCTGCGGCTGGACCCGCCCCGATTCCGAGTGACGGAGTACTGAACGGTCCCGACCGCCCCTGCCGGGCAGCCGACCCATGACGAGAACATCCAAAGAGTCCCCCCTGGTCCTCGGTATCGAGACCTCCTGTGACGAGACGGCGGCCGCGGTGGTGGCGGGATGGCGGCAGATCCGCTCCAACGTGGTGGTCAGCCAGGACATCCACGCCTCGTGGGGGGGCGTGGTCCCCGAACTCGCCTCCCGGGAGCACCTGAAGGCGGTCATGCCCGCCGTACGGGAGGCCCTCCGCATCGCGGACACCGACTGGGGAGGACTGGACGGGATCGCCGTGACCCGCGGACCCGGTCTGGTGGGCTCGCTGCTGGTGGGTGTCTCGGTGGCCAAGGCCCTCTCGTACAGCACCGGGCTCCCTCTCATCGGGGTCAACCACCTGGAGGGACATCTCTTCAGCCTCCTCCTCGAGGACCCGGACTGGCGTCCTCCCTACCTGGTGCTCATCGTGAGCGGCGGGCACACCGAACTCCACATGGTGGACGAGCTGGGCCGATACAGGAGACTGGGTTCCACCGTGGACGACGCGGCCGGCGAGGCCTTCGACAAGGTCGGGGTCCTGCTGGGGATGTCCTACCCCTCCGGCCCCGCCCTGGACCGCCTGGCCGAGGGATCGGAGCCCGGGTCCCTCACCTTCCCCGTCGCGGAGGTGGATCGGCCGGGACACAACTTCTCCTTCAGCGGTCTGAAGACCGCGGTGCTCCAGCATTGGCAGGCCCTGGACGAGGAAGAACGGGAGGAGCAGCGGGGGAGGGTGGCCGCAGCCTTCCGGAAGGCCGTCATCGATGCCCTCCTCTCCGGGATCGAGGGTGCCCTGGACGAGACGGGCGCGCCCCGTGTCGCGGTGGCCGGAGGGGTGGCCAACAACCGCCTCCTCCGAAGGGAGATCTCCGAGCTGGCCGGGCGCCGGGGATTGGAGGTGGCCTTCCCCAGCCCCCGGCTCTGTACCGACAACGCGGCCATGATCGCCGCGGTGGGGGCCTACTACCTGGTCCGGGGTCAGCAGGACGGACTGACCATGGACGCCGACCCCTCGCTGCGTCTCGCATCCCACGAGCGGCCGCCGGAGGAGGAGACGCCGGGTGGCCGGGCCTGATCCCGTACCCGGGCTGAGCTTCCACGCACACCTTCCCTGGCCGCTCCTGATCCTCTGTGCGGCCGCGGCCGCTGCCGCGGCGGCCTGGTGGGCCTATCCCCGCACGTCCGGGAAGGGGGGGGAGGGGATACGTATCCTGCTCGCCGCTCTCCGTTCCTCCTCCGCGGTGCTCCTGGTCCTGGTGCTGGCGGGTCTGGAGATCACAGCGGCCCGGGCGGTGAGCCGCCCGCCCCGCCTGGGGATCCTGGTGGACACCTCGCGCAGCATGCAGGACACCGCGGCGGCGGCTCAGCTGGACACCCTGGCCGGGATGCTCCCCTCCTCCCTTCCCGAGGGCTTCCAGGTGCAGGTCCTCGGTTTCGATGCGGGGCATGCCCCCGCCTCCCTCCCCTCCGTCCTGACGGGATCGAAGGAGGGCCCCCGCTCGGAGGCGGGACCGGCCCTGGAGGCCCTGACGGCGGATTACAGGGCGCCGGACCGTGTGATGCTGATATCGGACGGTCACTGGACCGGCCCTCCCCCGCGGCCCCCCAGGGAGGGGGTCCCGGTGGACGTGGTCCTGACGGGACCCCGGGAGGAGCCGGAGGGGGTACGGATCGCGGAGGTCCGCTCCCCCGAGCGGGTGTGGCCCGGGGACCCGGCGGGCCTGGAGGTGACCCTCTCCAGCACGGGGCTGGAAGGACGTGCCGTCCGGGTCAGCCTCCTGCGGGGGGGTGAGAGCATCTCGGACACCACTCTGGTGCTGGGGGGCCGGGGGGTGCGGCGCACCCTCACCCTGCCCTTCACCCTCACCGGTCCCGGGACCTCCCTCTTCACCGTCCGCCTCCAGGGACCGGGGGGCACACAGGAGCGGGCGGCGGCGGTCCAGGCGGAGGCGGACCCCCGCCGGGTGACGATCCTCGCAGCCCGGCCCCTGGCAGCCCTGGGTGCCCTCAGACGGGCCCTGGGTTCGGACCCCCGCCTGCGGGTCACCGCCCTCACACGGCTCCGTCCGGACCGGTGGGAGCCTATCCCGGCAGCGGGTCCCGTCGACTCCGTCGACGTGTATGTGATCGTCGATTCCGCGCCGGAGGACCTCCCGGACGAGATCCGGGCGGCCGTGCGGCGGCGGGTACCCCCGGGGAGGGCCGGCATCCTGCTCTTCGGTCCGGGTCCCGACCCGGCCGCCTGGTCCGGGGAGGGCCTGGAAGGGTGTCTGCCCCTCCGTCTGGAGGGTGCCGCGCTCCTTCCCGGTCCCTGGCAGGTCCGGCGGGGAGCCTCCGACCGAGGGGGTGCGGGGCTCGTGCCGTCCGACCTCCCCGACCTGCCCCCCCTTGAGTCCGTGCTGGGTTCCGGGAGGGAGGAGGATGCGGACCTCCTGCTCGTCGCGGCACGGGAGGGGAGGGAGATCCCGCTGCTCGGTGTCCGGATGGGGAGCTGTCGGACCGCGGTGGTGACGGGACCCGGTGCGTGGAGGTGGGAACAGATGGTCAGGGGGTCGGGGGGGGAGGCCGGAGCGGTGCGACGCATGTGGCAGGACCTCGTCCACGCTCTGGCCAGCGGGAGACCCTCGCGGCTGGAGGCCTCCCCCCTCCGGGAGGTGGTCCCCGCCGGGGACCCTATCGGGATACGGGCGCGGCTGTCGGACGCGGGGGGCAGGCCGGTGGACGGGGCCCGGATCCAGGGCCGCCTCAGCCTCCCCTCGGGGGAACTCGAGTCGGAGATCCTCCTCGACCCGGTCCGGGGGGTGCCCGGGAGCTACCGGGGGTCGTTCAGGCCCCGGCCGCCCGGGGAGTACCGATGGGAGGTAGGGGTCCCGGGGACGGGGAGCGAAGGGGGCCGCGTGGCCGTCGACCCCTGGGACCCGGAGGTCCACACCGGCCGGGTGGACCGCTCCCGGGCGGCCGCACTGGCCGGGGAGAGCGGAGGACGCGTCATCGCGCCTTCCGGGGCAGGGCGGGCCCTGGAGGGGATGGAGGCCTCTCCGGTCCGGGAGACCGTCCGCAGCAGCTTCCGCTTCTGGCCCTCGCCGTGGCCCCTGGCCCTGGTGATGGTGCTCCTCGTCTCCGAGTGGACCCTGAGGCGC
>JAWOFN010000034.1:0-3424 GCA_046497505.1 bacterium
GAGGAGGGTCTGCCCCGCGACCCGACCCAGGGCACAGATGACCGCGGGACGGATCAGCGCGATCTGACGCCTCAGGTAAGGCTCGCACGCCTCCACCTCCAGGGCCTGGGGATCGCGGTTGTTGGGGGGACGGCACTTCAGGATGTTGGCGATGAACACCTCTTCCCGCTCGAACCCCATCGCCTCGATGATCCGGTCCAGGAGCTTGCCGGCCCTGCCGACGAACGGTTCTCCCCGGGCGTCCTCCTCCGCCCCGGGCGCCTCTCCGATGAACATGATGTCGGCGTCCGGGGCTCCGGTACCGAACACGAAGTGGGTGCGGGTCTCCCCGAGGGGGCATTTCAGGCAGGTGCCGATCTGGCGATGGAACCGGGCCAGGAGTTCCGCTCGTTCCGGCGCTCCTTCGGGCACACTGCAGATCAGGCTCTCGGGGATGCCCACCGTGTCGACCTCCGGGCGGGGAGGCTCGCCCTCCCATGGAGTGTCCGGCGGGAGGGCCCTCTCCGGGGAGAGGGAGCCCGTGTCCTCCGCCGCCGTCTCACGGTGTTCCGGAGACCGCTCTTCCATCCGGGGGGCGGGGACGAGGGGGCCCTCCCCCTCCTCGAGCTGCCGCAGGTAAGCCCCGGCACGGTCGAGCCATCGGTGAGATGTCACGACGCCCCGTCGAGATAAGGGCGCACGGCGTCCAGCAGGTCGTGGGCAGCCTTCCGTTTCGTCTGCATGGGGAGGTCCTGGACACGGCCGTCCCGATGTACCAGGAGCAGGTGGTTGGTCTCCGCTTCGGGGCCCGCTCCCTCCTCGGTGGGATCGTTCACCGCGATGAGGTCCAGTCCCTTCCGTTCAAGCTTCGCTCTTCCCGCTGCCCCCGCCTTTTCCGCCTCCCCCTCCTCCAGGGCGAAGCCCACCATGACCTGTCCTGCCCGCATCTCCTTCAGGCCTTCCAGGATGTCCTCGGTGGGTTCCAGGTCGAGGTGCATCGGCCCCTCCGAGCGGTGCGTCTTCTCCCCCGCCTCCCGGGCGGGGCGCCAGTCAGCAACGGCGGCGGCCATGATGAGCAGGTCGACATCCCCGAAGCGCTCCCGCACCCGTTCCGCCATCTCCCCGGTACTGCGCACCCTGATGGTCTCGGCCAGCTCGCCGGGCGGTTCCAGGGGCGTGGGGCCGGTCACGAGCTGCACCCTCGCTCCCCGCGCCGCGAGCGCCTCGGCCAGGGCGAAACCCATGCGGCCCGTGGATCGGTTGGTGATGATACGGACACTGTCCAGGGCCTCCTCGGTGGGCCCGGCGGTGACGAGGGCCCGGATCCCGCTGAAGTCGAGACGGGAGGCCATGACGGAGCGGACCTCCCCGGCGACCTGTTCCGGTTCGGCCATCTTGCCGGCGCCCCGCTCACCGCAGGCCAGATCCCCCTCCTGGGCGGCTACCAGGCGGATCCCCCGCTCGGACAGGGTCTCCAGGTTGCCCTGTGTGGCGGGGTTCTCGAACATTCGGGTGTTCATCGCGGGAGCGAAGAACTTCGGGCCATCGAAGGCAACGGTGACGGTGGAGAGGAGGTCGTCCGCGATGCCTGCCGCTGCCTTGGCCAGGTAGTCGGCGCTGGCCGGGGCGACCACCATGCAGTCGCCCCACTGGGCCAGTTTGATGTGGCCCATGGCATCGGGAGAGAGGGTCTCCCACTGGTCCTCCGGCACGGGATGGCCGGTGAGGGCCTGGAGGAGCATGGGGGTCACGAACCGCTGGCCGGCGGCGGTGATCACCGCACGGACCTCGTGCCCGCTCCGCACGAAGATGCGGGCCAGTTCGGCCCCCTTATAGGCGGCTACCGAGCCGGTGATGCCCAGGACGATCCGCACGCTCGTACCCCGGGCCCGCTACGCTTCTTCGGTCTCGGTCTCGGCCCCCTGGAACTCCGACTCCACCCGCCCCTCGATGAGACGCGTGAGGGCCTCGGTGGTCACCTTGGCGTCCGGTTCCAGGTACTCCGGGTCGTGTACAGCCTGCATACGGCGCAGGTTGTTGATCTTCCGCGCCTCCTTCGCCGCGATCACCACCGCCTGGTAGATGTTGGGGGTGGTGTTGCGGAAATCCTCTACGTTCAGTCGGTCGTCACTCACGTACGGTTCGCCTCCCGCCAGTCCTTCAGGGCTGTCTTGTAGCGCTCGATGAAAGGCCGCATACGCACCAGGGCGCATTTCTCGGCCTCGATGATGTGCACGATACGGTCCACGGACACCTCGAAGTCCTCGTTGACCACCACGTAGTCGTAGAGGTCTACCTCCTCCACCTCCGTGGGCGCGGTGGAGAGCCGCTGCTGGATCGCCCGGTCGCTGTCGGTACCCCGGCTGATGAGCCGGTCCGAGAGCTCTCCCGGAGAGGGGGGGAAGATGAAGACCAGCACCGAATCGGGGAAGTTCTTCTTCAGGCTCCGGGCACCCTGGACGTCGATGTCCAGGAGTACCACGCGTCCACGTTCCACCGAGCCGCTCAGCTTCGCCTTCAGGGTGCCGTAGTAGTGGCCGTGGACCTTCGCCCACTCTGCCATCTCACCCCGGTCCACCATCTTCTTGAACTCCTCCTCCTCCACGAAGTGGTAGTCCACCCCGTCCCGCTCCTTCGGACGTCTCTCCCGGGTGGTCACCGAGACCGAATACTCGGCGTACCCCACCCGCCGCAGCACCTCGTAGCAGATGCTCGTCTTCCCCGCACCGGAAGGGGCGCTGATGATGAGCGGGAACCCGCGGATGTTCGCCGGTTTACTCAATGTTCTGCACCTGTTCTCGGATCTTCTCCAGTTCTTCCTTCATCCCCACCACCCTGTGGTTGATCTCCCCATCGTTCGCTTTGCTCCCGATGGTGTTGATCTCCCGATGCATCTCCTGCAGCAGGAAGTTGAGCGACCGCCCGCTGGGCTCATCCCCTTCCATGAGGGACCGGGCCTGCTCCAGATGGCTCTCCAGCCTCGTACACTCCTCACTGATGTCGATCCGGTCAGCGTACACGGCGATCTCCTGGGCCAGCCGGTCCTCGTCCACCGGTACCCGGTCCAGCAGCTCGTCGATCCGCTCCTTCAGCCGTTCCGCGTAGGCCGGTATCCTCCCCGGTGCCCGTTCCCGGATGGATCCCAGTGCCTCCTCGGTGGCCTTGAGCCGCTCTTCCACGTCGCGAGCAAGGGCTTCGCCCTCCTTTCGACGCATGGCCAGGAACCCGTCGAGGGCCTGCTGGAAGGCGGGCCGGATCGTATCCCATGCCTCATCCGGGTCGAGTTCTGCGGCCAGTGGACGGATCACGTCCCGGAAACCGGCTACCAGGCCCAGATCCACCTCGCCCGAGAGGCCCAGCTCGTCGGCCAGGGTCCTCAGTGCCCCGGCATACGCACGGGCGCGCTCCAAATCGGCCCGCGGCACACCCTCGGCCTCCCCGTCCA
>JAWOFN010000035.1:0-7462 GCA_046497505.1 bacterium
CCCAGCAGCTCTCCGTAGCCGGTGTAGAGAGCTGCTGGGTGACGGAGAGTATCCCTTCACCTGTCTCTTCCTGGAGGTCCCTCCCGAGGCGGTGGATGTGAACGTCCACCCTGCGAAGAGGGAGGTCCGGTTCCGGGACGAACCCGCCGTGAAGGACTTCGTCATCACCTCGGTGCGGGAGGTCCTGAGCAGGGAACTGGGGGCCCGGCCGCTGCGCCTGGGACCCGGCGGCAGGCATGCCGGGAGTCGGTCCGGCGGGGCCGCACGGGCGGGACGGACCGCCGAACGCTCGGAATGGCATCGTGACGACCTGTTCGAGGGATCGATCGGGGGGGCGCTGCGCTCGGCGGAAGGTCTCTTCGCGGTCTCACCGGGGGGGGGGCCAGGCGGTACGCTGGAGGAGGGACCGGAACAGGGAGGAACCTCCCGGGGCGCTGAGTCCTCGGAGGAGTCCTCGATCTGGCAGGTGCACGACCGCTATCTCATCGCCCCCATCAAGGGGGGGATACTCATCGTGGACCAGCATGCCGCCCACGAGCGGGTACTGTACGAGGAGGCCCTCTCGCAGCTGACGGGCGAGGCGGCGGTCAGGCAGCAGCTCCTCTTCCCCAGGGTCCTGGACCTCTCACCCGAGCAGTTCGCCCTGGTGGAGGAGATCGGCCCGCTCCTGGAGCGGGTGGGGTTCGACGTGAAGCCCTTCGGAGGCCACACCGTGGCCCTTGAGGCGGTACCTCCGTCGGTGGAGCGTGCCGGGCGGGAGGAAGAGGTGTTCGTGACCCTGCTGGACGACCTGGAAGAGCGCGGCGCCAGGGGAAGCGGGGTGCAGGAGAAGATCGCCGCCAGCCTGGCATGCCACGGGGCCATCCGGTTCGGAGACCGTCTCCGTCCCGACGAGAGGAGGGCCCTGGTGGACAAGCTCTTCGCCTGTGAACGGCCCCAGGTGTGTCCGCACGGCCGCCCGACCCACATGGTACTGAGTCTCGAGGAACTGGATCGACGATTCGAACGCTGACCCGATAGAGGAGCGATCGCATGGCTTCCCCGCCCAATCTGCTCATCATCACCGGTCCCACCGGAGCAGGAAAGACCAGCGCGTCGATCCGTGTGGCCGAGGAACTGGGCGGGGAGATCATCTCCGCCGATTCCCGCCAGGTATACCGTGGGCTGGTGATCGGCACCGCCGCTCCCGGTTCCGACCTTCAGGAGCGCATCCCGCACCACTTCATCAACGAGATCGACCCCCGGAAGGCGTGGTCCGCGGGGGCCTTCGCCGCCCAGGCGGCGGAGCGGATCGAGGACATCCTCTCCCGGGGCAGGCAGCCCATCGTGGTGGGGGGCAGCGGACTGTACATCCGGGCCCTGACGGAGGGCTTCTTCGAGGAGCCGGAGATCGACCCCGAGGAACGCCAGGAGGTCCGTGAGAGGCTCCGGGAACGACTGGACCAGGAGGGTCTCGAAGTCCTTTACCGGGAACTCCAGGAGCGGGACCCCGAATGGGCCGAGCGGCTCGAGCCGGGGGACACCCAGCGGATCCTCAGGGGCCTGGAGGTCTTCGAGGTCCACGGCACCCCTTTGAGCGAACTGCAGGAGGAGTACGAACCGGAACCGCCCATCGAGGCCCGCTGGTGCACGGTCCTGCTGGAACGGGACCGGGAGGACCTCTACGAGCGACTCGAACAGCGCGTGGAGAACCTGCTCGATTCGGGCTGGCTCGGCGAGGCCCGGAGTCTCCAGGCGGCCGGCGTGCCCTCTGGGGCCCCCGGTCTCACCGGTCTGGGCTACGACGTGCTGTTCGAACACCTGAGGGGGGCCCTCTCCCTGGACGACGCGGTGGGTACCATCCAGCAGCGCCACCGCAACTACGCCAAGCGTCAGCTCACCTGGTTCCGGAACATGGCGGATGCCGAAGTCGTCCACCTCGACCCGGACGAGGGGGCCGAGGAGGCAGCCGAACGTATCCTGGAGGTCTGGAACGAATTCACGGCCACTTAGGCTTGAAGGCTCGCATCCTGTGAGTAACTTGGAGTAATCAGAGCGAACGGTCTGAAACCCGCGGCGCGTGTGCGAGTCCGCGGGCCTTCAGACGACCTGACCAAGCGCCCGTCGGGAGAGGACCGGCGGGAGACTACTGCAGGAAGGACGGGCAGCATGTTGGCCAACATGGCGGTCAGCGAGCGCATCACCACTCCGGAACAGGCCGTGCGACTCATCAAGAGCGGGGACCGGGTCTACGTCTGCGGGAACGCAGCCACCCCCTTCATCCTCCTGGAATCCCTGGTGGACCGGGCGGAGGAACTCGAGGACGTGGAGCTCCTCCACGTGCTCCAGGTGGGGAAGGACCCCCTGGCCGAACTCCCCTCCGGGGACCGGATTCGGCACAACTCCCTCTTCGTGGGGCCGGGGGACAGGGAGGCCGTGAACACCGGCCGGGGCGACTACATCCCCATCCACCTCCACGAGATCCCCAAGCTGCTGGCAAACGAGGACTTCTCCATCGACGTGGCCCTCATCCACACCAGCCCCCCGGACGAGCACGGTTTCCTGAGCCTGGGTGTGGAGGTCATCACGAGCAAGACCGCCGTGGAGAGGGCGGACCGCGTGGTCGCCATGGTGAACCCGCGGATGCCCCGTACCCTGGGTGATTCCTTCGTCCACGTGAGCCAGGTCGATGCGTTCGTGCTCCATGAGACCGACCTCCCGGTCCTGGAGCCCTCCCCCTTCACCGAGGTGGAGGACCAGATCGCCAAGTACATCGCCGACCTGGTGCCGGACGGCGCCTGCCTCCAGATGGGTATCGGCGGCATCCCCAACGCGGTCCTCAACCGCCTGAAGTCGAAGAACGACCTCGGGATCCACACCGAGATGATGACCAGCGGGATGGTGGAACTGCTCGAGATGGGGGTGGTCACCGGCGCCTGCAAGAACATCCACCGGAACAAGGCGGTATGCACCTTCGCCATGGGGACCGAGTTCCTCTACGACTACATCCGGAACAACCCCATCTTCGAGTTCCACCCGGTGGAATATACCAACGACCCCGAGGTCATCGCCCAGCATGACAACATGGTGGCGGTGAACTCCGCCCTCGAGATCGATCTCACCGGACAGGTCTGCGCGGACTCGATCGGCCGGTACATCTATTCCGGGTTCGGAGGGCAGGTCGACTTCATCCGGGGAGCCGGTCACTCCAAGAACGGGCTGCCCATCATCGCCATGCCCTCGACGGCGAAGAGGGGGGAGATCACCCGGATCGTCCCGACCCTCAAGGAGGGTGCGGGGGTGGTCACGAGCCGGGCGGACATCGACCTGGTGGTCACCGAGTTCGGAGCCCGCCAGATGTTCGGGAAGAACCTGCGGGAGCGGGCCCACGCCCTCATCGAGATCGCCCATCCCGATTTCCGGGACCAGCTCATCGACGCCGCCAGGGATCGGAACCTCTGGTAGGCGGGCCGGGGGAGCCGGGGCTCAGGCGCCCGGCTCCAGGATCTCAGCGATCCGGTCCCGGACGTCCTCGATGTGGAGCCGGGTGATCCGGTCTGCCGCCCGGCCCGCGGCCCGTTCCAGGTCCGTGTCCAGCTGGCGCAGCTCACCCCGGAGGAGAGGACGCAGGTCGCTGGCCTCCGCGTCCTCACCGTTCAGGCGGCCGTCCACCAGGTCGAGATAGGCCCGCTGCAGGTTCCGGCGGTAGGTATCGATCCGGACGGGGCGTGAGAGCAGTTCGGACCAGACACCCCCGCGAATATCCGCCAGCATCTCCTCGAGGCGGTAGGCGTCGTTCCCCAGCAGGGCCTCCTGCTCGATGAGACGGCCCACCCGGTCGGGCCGGAAGAGTCCGACCAGGACGCGGCGCTGGCTGGCCAGCATGCGGTCCACCAGGCCCTGCGGTTCGATCCTGCGCAGGACGTCCTCCCGAACCAGACAGTCGGGTACGTGGAAGGCGTGCTCGTTCAGGAAGGCGACCGCCTCCTGCTGCTTCTCCTTGCCGACGGGGTGGAACACCTCCCCTTCGGTACCGGCGCGGCGGATGAGACGGCTCACCCCCCCGACCAGCGTGACCACGTGACCCAGTTCCCGGTCGCGCTGACCGACCAGTCGGCCGTACAGCTCCTGCAGGTCGCTGTAGTCCTCACCGTCGATGGTGGCCGCGTCCAGCAGCATGGCCGAGATGGCCTCGATGTTCTTCAGACCCAGACGTGTGGCCTCCACCGGGTCGCTGCCCAGGTCCTCGGTCTGGCTGTAGGGGTTGATGCCGTCGGCGGGAGCGAACCGGAGCCAGGGGTCCTCCTCGGCCCGCAGGGCGATCCGGTCCAGTTCCTCCTTCTCCTCCCGGGGGGAATCGGCTCCCGGGCTCGGCTTGTAGCCCCACTCGATGACGTGCTTGTCGTAGGGGCCGATGATGGGGACGAGGTCCGCTCCGTCTCCGGGCTGGGCCACGTAGTTGAACCGGCCGTAGTCCATGATGGAGGCCTCGTTGCCGTACCTTCGGGTGTGCTCGGGGTCGCGGAGCTGCTCCGCCGTGTAGGCGCTGGATGCCAGCATGTTGTGCTGAAGACCCAGGGTGTGCCCCACCTCATGGCATGCCACGTACCGGATGAGTCGGCCCATCAGGTCGTCGGGGAGGGGGAGCTGGGCGGCACGGGGGTCCAGGTTCCCCACCTGTACGAAGTACCAGTCCCGGAGCAGGTTCATGACGTTGTGGTACCATTGGATATCCGATTCCAGGATCTCACCCGTCCGGGGGTCGTGGACGTGGGGACCCGAGGCGTTCTCCACGGTGGAGGGGAGGTAGCGAACCACGCTGTAGCGGGCATCTTCGGGGTCCCAGTCCTCGTCGTCCGGCGGGTCCTTCGCGATCACGGCGTTGGAGAAGCCGGCCTGCTGGAAGGCGATCTGCCAGTCCTCGATACCCTGCTTGATGTAGGGACGCCACTTCTCCGGGGTAGCGGGGTCGATGTAGTAGACGATGGGCTCCACGGGGTCGGAGACCTCGGCGCGGGGGTCCTCCTTCTCCAGCCGCCAGCGGGTGATGTAGCGGTAGCGGGACGCCCGGTGCTCGCCGGTGCCGAAATCGGTCTTCGAGACGCTGAAGAACCCCAGGCGCTCGTCGTGAAGACGGGGCCGCATCGGGTCGGCGGGGAGCAGCACCATGCTGTGGTGCATGACCACGCTGATCGACTGGGAGCCCTGCTGCGGTTCGAAGGTCATGAGCTGCTCGTACTCGATGTTCTCGGGGAAGCTCTTGATGTACTCCAGGAAGGAGCGCTGCGGGTCGAAACGGCGCGCATCGTAGCGCTCTCTGGGACTGAACTCGCTCACCTCGCCGTTCACCAGGTCGGTGGTCTCGATGACCACGTGTTCGGTGACCCCGGATGAGGTGCTGTCCCTCCGGACCGCCGCGACATCGAAGGCGCGGATGACCGGCGGGAGGGTGGCGGCCTGCACCGCCTCGAACACGTTCCTGCTGGAGTCCGCGACCACCTCGTAGAGGATGTCGCGCATGTAGACCCTCGCTCCCCTGCGCTCCCAGCGGACCACGTGAGAGGCCACCTTCTGCCCCCCGTACCCGCCGTCCGTGGGTGCCTTGGCCACTCGGCTCACCCAGAGGAAGTCCTTCCCGAACTGTGTCTCCGGGATCTCGTAGTAGACCTTCTCACCCACGCGGTGGACGGCGAAGACGCCGTCGTCGCTCTCCGCTTCGTCGGTGATGACCTCGCCGTAGGGTCTGGGCTCCGCCTCGGCGGCCTCTGGCTGGGGGGAGGGTCGGGGGGTCGGTGAGCTGCCGCCCGCGGAGGCGGCACAGCCGGACAGCAGGAACACACCTGCGGCCAGCAGGATGCGGGTGCGCATGGATGCTCCTCTCGATGCGGATGCGGTGGGTCGCAGGATATCAGCGGTTGGCGTGAGGCGGCGGGCCGTCCAGGAACCGGAAGTAGCGCTGGCGCCACTTCATGGGCAGGAGGAACTGTGCCCTGCTGTTCTCGTATCGGATGAGGACCTCCCGGCGGAAGTCGATACGATCGGGGACCTTGAGGAACCCGAAGGCGCTCTCCCCCCGGGAGAGGGTGCTGGTGAACATGTTCCGAACGTCCACCACATCCATGAAGCCCACCGGGTGGGAATGTTCCCGTTGCTCCAGGGAGATGAGGGTGGGGTCGAAGCGGGCATCGCGGTAGGGACGGACCCGGACGGCCATCAGCGACCAGTCCGGGGGCAGGCGCCTCCGTTCTTCCTCGAACCGGGCGAACTCCTCGCTGGTCAGGATCGTGGAGGCCGTCTCCGGGCGCAGGTAGATGAAGGAGATCAGGAGGTCTCCCGCCTGGATCTGCGCGGAATGGTCGTCCAGGACCTCGCGGGCGTCCTTCTGGGCCAGGGCGGGGTAGGGGGACAGCCAGGTCGTCAGGAGCGCGAAGGGGAGGATCAGGGCCCATCGGGTGGTGCGCATGTCGCCTCTCAGGTGTTCAGGTCGCTTCATCCCTGAAGTATCCGGTCGCCCGGAGGGCCTGTCAAGAACGCCGGCTGTTGACGGAAAGCCCCCCCGGAGGCATATTCAACATTCCATATCGCATCATGCGGGTGTAACTCAGCTGGTAGAGTGGCAGCTTCCCAAGCTGCAAGTCGCGGGTTCGAGTCCCGTCACCCGCTCCAGCTACGACGAGGCCGGCAGGTCCGATTCGGTGACTGCCGCCGGTACCCCCGGCCCCTTCTCTTCCTGCCCGCCTCGGGAGGTCCGTGGATGAGCGATACCGGGGACATGCGGTCCGCCGTACACCAGGCGGGCCCCATACTGGTGGGGGCCCTCCTGCTGGTGGGCCTCTACCTGGCGGTCAGGGAGGCCGTGGGGCCCTTCATGCTCCTCCTGGCCCTCTCCGCCCTCCTCTATCCATACAGGACCGAGGGGTGGGCGAGAGGTTTCCTGGGGACCGGTCTCCTCTTCTTCGCCCTCTGGTTCATCTACCGGACCCAGACCGTCCTCACCCCGGTGGTATTGGGGCTGCTGGCGGCCTACCTGCTGGATCCCTTCATCGACCGGCTGGAACGAAGGGACATCCCCCGGACCCTTGGGATCCTGGCTCTGCTCACCGCCGCGGTCGTGGCGGTGGGGCTGGCGCTGCTGGTCATCGTGCCGGTCCTGGTGGACCAGATCTCCACCCTGAGCAGCAACCTCCCCGGATACGTGGCCAGGACCCGGGAGTGGATCAGCGCCGCCGCGCTCCCCTTCCTGGAACGCATGGGGTTCGAGGTGCGTCCCGACTTCCTCTCTGAGGCGATCTTCGGCGAGGGACAGCAGGCGGGCGCCACGGTGCAGCGTATCCTGGGGGGGGCCCTGGAGGTCACCAGCGGAGTCTACGCGGTACTGGCCCAGCTCCTGAACATCCTGCTGATCCCCATCATCACCTTCTACCTGCTCAAGGACTACGATGCCATGGCCGGATGGGCCATGGGACTTGTCCCGCCCCGGCGC
>JAWOFN010000005.1:0-14165 GCA_046497505.1 bacterium
CGAGGAACGAGCGGGACGGCTCACCCAGGACGCTTTCGTGCAGGCCTGGGAGAAGCTGACCCGCTCGTTCCTCGTCACCGCACATCCGCAGGCAGAGGGCGAAGACCCGGTCCGCGTACAAACGATAGAGGGCCTCGAAGGCCTCCACGCTGCCGCGCTGTGCATCTTCCACCAGAGCGGAGGGATCGGGCTCCTCCCCTCCCTGCGGAGGGTGCGATGGCTGTCTTGACGCGATACCCACCTTCACCCACTCTCGCCGCTTCTCGGATCGCGCATCCACTACATGGGATGCCGTCGAACACCGAAGGGTTTGAATGGATATACGTTCCGGAGGGAGCGAGGGTTACAGAGGGTCTCCGCTACTGGACCCCGCTATCGGGTGGGCATGGAGGCCGTCGGATCCCTCCCATCATCCTTTCTCCCGGTCGAGGACTTCCCGGACCTTTCGGAGGAGGGTAGCGGGGGTGAAGGGCTTGCCCACGAAGTCCACTTCCTCGTTCATCACGCCGTGGCGCAGCATGGCGTCGTCCGTGTAGCCGCTCATGAAGATGATCTTCATCTCCGGAAGGGTCTCCTGGATACGCTCCGCCAGTTCCCCACCGCCGCTGTCCGGCATGACCACGTCGGTGAGGAGCAGATCGAAGCGGAGTCCGGCGTCCTCCACCGCCTTCACCGCCTCCTCCGGCCCGGTGCAGACCTCCACCCGGTAGCCCGCGGAGGTGAGGATCTCGTTCACCAGTTCCCGGACCGAGTTCTCGTCCTCGACCAGGAGGACGCGTTCCTCTCCTCCCTGTGGTCGGTCGACCATGGTCTCACCCTCCTCCGGTTCGGTCTTCTCCTCCCCGGCCTCGGGGAGCAGGACCCGGAAGGTCGCTCCCTCTCCCGGGGTGCTCTCCACCTCCACGTGTCCGTCATGCTGATCCACCACCCCATAGACCGTGGAGAGCCCCAGCCCGGTACCGCACTCCTTGGTGGTGAAGAAGGGCTCGAAGACCCGCTGCCGGGTTGCTTCGTCCATACCCGGTCCGTGGTCCTCCACCTCCAGGAAGACGTAGGCCGGGGCGGTGCACCACGGATGGGTCCTCCGGTACTCCGCGGCGGGTCGGAAGTGCCCGGTACGGACCCGGATGCGGCCGCCGGCGGGCTGAGCGTCCCGGGCGTTGACGGCCAGGTTCAGCACCACCTGGTGGATCTGGGAGGGGTCGGCCTTCACCCGGCAGCCATCGGGGCAGGTGTCGATCTCCAGCAGGATATCCTCCCCGATGATGCGACCCAGCATGCGCTCGGTGTCCTCCACCACGTCGTTCAGATCCAGCCTGCGCAGCTCAGTGACGGACTTGCGGCTGAAGGTCAGCAGCTGGTTGGTGAGGTCCGCGGCGTTGGTGGCCGCCCGGTTGATGGCCTCCAGCTTGCTGGTGAGCGGGTGGTCCTCTTCCAGGCTCCGGGCGGCCATCTCCGCGTTCCCCTTGATGACCGTGATCAGGTTGTTGAAGTCGTGGGCGATCCCGCCGGCCAGGCGCCCCACGGCCTCCATCTTCTGGGACTGGCTGAGCTGGTCCTTTAGTTCCCGGCGCTCCTCCTCGGCCTGCTTCCGCTCAGAGATGTCCCGGACCACACTCACCACCTGCATCCGCCCATCGTCGGTGGTCCGTACCACGCTGATCGTCTGCTCGGCGGGGAAGACCTCCCCGGCCTTCCGTCTCAGCACGTATTCGGCGTGCCAGAGCCCCTCCTCTTTCAGGGTGGGATTCTCCTTCTCCACCCACCGCTCGAAGTGTTCGGCATCGGCGTACAGGCGTTCGGCGGTACGCCCGATGAGTTCCTCGGGGGTGTACCCGAAGATCCGTTCCACCGCCGGATTGGCGTACAGGATCTCCCGGCTCTTTGATTCCACCAGGAGCACGGTATCAGGGAGCCCTTCCAAGATGGCTTCCAGGAGCTGGTGGGACTGCTTCACCTCCAACAGGGCCGTCCGCAGGTCGCTCAGGTCCTGGAGCGTCACCACGACCCGGGTCACGTTCCCCTGGGCATCGGTGAGGGGCGCCGCGTTGATCAGCATGTACCGGAGTTCGTCCTCGTCCCTCCCTATGGCCATCGGGAAGTTCCGGACGACTTCACCGGTCCGGATGGCCTCCAGCATGGGCCACTCCTCGTGGGGGATGGGATCCCCCTCCCAGTCCCTGGTGACCCACCGGGAGAGATCGCCCCCCGAGGCGCGCATCTCGGACCGATCCACCCCGAAGGGCTGCCCGGCCTGTTCGTTGACCCAGATCACGTTCCCCTCGGTGTCCAGGACCTTGATCCCCACCGGGGAGGTCTGCATGACCCGGTTGAGGAGGTCCCGCTCCCGGCGCAGGTCCTCCTCGGCCCGCTTCCGGCTGATGGCGTACTGTATGGAGCGGTGGAGGAGTTCCGGCTCGATATGTACCTGGTTCAGGTAATCCTGGGCCCCCGCGGCGATGAGCTGGGGGGGGGAGCTCGGTGTCCTCCTGACCGGTGAGGAGGATGATCGGGACGTCGGGGTGGGTCTCGTGGACCCGCTGGAAGGTGTCGATGCCCGAGGAATCAGGCAGGTTCAGGTCCAGGAGCACCACGTCGAACCCCCCGGCGGCGAGGCCCTCGAGTCCCTCAGCCAGGGTCTCCACCGACGTCAAAGCGAAGGTGAGGTCCTCGGCCTCCCTGAGGGCCTCCCGGGTCAGGACCCGGTCCGCCTCGTTGCCCTCGATCAGGAGGATGCGATATCGGACAGGATCGGAATTCATGGCCTGATCGCTCCTACCTTCCCTGTTCCCTCGGTGCTGCCGGCAATCCCCCCATCGGGCTCCTGTGCGGAAGATGCCGAAGGTCTCACACCTGTCGGGATGATATCCGTTTTCCGAGGCCCACAGAAAGCGGAAAAGACCCCGAAGGGTGCCCGCTCCGGCTCCCGACGGGCTCCGGGATGCGCCGCGACCCGGTGAGCGAAGGATGTGACGATGAACCTGCGTTCGATCCCAGCCGTCCTCCTCCTGCCCCTGGCAGCGGTCCTCGTCACCGCATGCAGCGGGGAGAGGGAGGATGCGACCTAGACGGTGGAGCCGCTCCCCCCAGGGGGCGAGCGCATCGACTACGACCGGCTGCCGGCACCTCCGACACCCGGGCCAGCATGGAGGACCACCCCTTCGCCGAGCGGAAGGCCGCGGTGTCCGACCTCGAGGTGGACCCGATGGGGCGGGTCTGGGTGCTGGCCCGACGGACCCACCCCGGGCCCGACCGCCTGGATGTCTACTCCCCCCGGGGCCGCTACCTGGGCAGCCTCGAGGACGTGCCCATACCCATGGCCTTCGCTCTCGACGGTTCTGCGCTGTTGCGCCGCTCATCCGATGATAGTATGGACCAGTTCACGGTGGTCTCCCTCAGGATGCCGGACGATGAGGGGGGCCCGGAGTGAGAACCCGGATGGAAAGGGCGGCATGGCCGAGCGGAACGTGGTCTTCCTCTGTGGAGGGTATACCCCCTCATCCCGGACCCATGTGACCCTCCAGGCAGTGGCCGAACCCCTGGAGGAGGCCGGGGTGTCCATCCGCTTCGTCTGCCTGGACGAGCTGCCCCTCCCCCTGCTGGACCCCTCCAGGCCCTTCCATCCCGACTCGGACCGCCTGAAGGAGTGGGTGACGGAGGCGGACGCTGTGGCGGTGGGGAGCCCCGAATACCACGGTGCCATGTCCGGGTCGGTGAAGAACCTCCTGGACTATCTCAGCAAGGAGGAGCTCTCGGGCAAGCCGGCGGGGCTGGTGGCCACCTCCGGCGGTGTGAAGGGCGGGACGAACACCCTCAACATGCTCCGTCTCATCTTCCGGGCCTTCCACGCCCATGCCCTGCCGCAGCAGGTCGCGGTGAGCGAGGAGGACTTCGACGAAATCGGGGACCTCGCCGACCCCCGGGCCCGGGCTTACGCTCACCGGCTGGGTAAGGCGATCCTGGAGGCCATCTCATGATCGAGCTCACCTCCCTCACCCTCCGTGAGATCGCCCTCCCGCTGCGGGAGCCCTTCCGGATCTCCTCCGGGGTGACCACCGGCCGCCGGATCCTCCTTTTGGAGCTCACCTCGGCGGATGGGACCACCGCCTGGTCGGAGTGTGTTGCGGGGGAGCGGCCGAACTACTCTCCCGAGACCATCGAGACCGCGTGGACGGTGATCCGGGAATATGCGGCACCCCGCCTGCTGGGGGTGGAGGTGGCCTCTGCCCCCGACGTCCATCCCCTCCTGGAAGAGGATTTCCGGGGACACAACATGGCGAAGGCGGCCCTGGAGATGGGGATGTGGGAGCTGGCCGCTCGGCAGAAAAGGGTCCCCCTCTCCCGGTTGCTGGGCGGGGAGCGGGAGCGCATCGAGGTGGGCATCTCCATCGGGATCCAGGAGGACCCCCAGGCCCTGGCCGTGAAGGCGGCCGACCGTCTGGCCGAGGGGTACCGGAAGATCAAGCTGAAGGTCGAGCCCGGAGCAGACGTTCCCTGCGTGGCCGCGGTCCGGGATGCCCTTGGACCCGACGCCCCCCTCATGGTGGATGCCAACAACGCCTACACGCTGGACGACCTGCCGCTCCTGAAGGAGCTGGACGCCTTCGGTCTGATCATGATCGAGCAGCCCCTGGCGTGGGACGACGTGGTCCAGCATGCGAAGCTGCAGCGGGAGCTGGACACCCCCATCTGCCTGGACGAGAGCATCACCTCGCCGCAGAAGGCCCGGGACATGATCGAGCTGGAGGCGGGCCGCATCGTGAACATCAAGCCGGGGCGGGTGGGGGGCCTGACCCCGTCGGTGAACATCCACGACATCTGTCGCCGGGCCGGGGTGCCGGTCTGGTGCGGCGGCATGCTGGAGAGCGGGGTGGGACGGGGGTACAATGTGGCCCTTGCCTCCCTGCCGGGGTTCACCATCCCCGGTGACGTCTCCCCGAGCCGCCGCTACTGGGAGCGGGATATCGTCGAGCCCGAGTGGACCATGGAGGAGGGCACGATCGCCGTGCCGTCCGGCCGCTCGGGGATCGGTGTCGAGGTGGACATCGGACGGGTGGAGGACCTGACGGTCCGGGCCGAGACGCTGAGTGTGGGCTGAGGACATCGCGGACAGCCGGCGGGGCCCCCGGCGGCGCAGGGTGAGGAAGTGATCGTATCGTGGCAGAGCGGGTGACCGATGTGCGCGGCGTGGTGTTCGAGCCTTTCGAACCCCCGGTCCGGGTGGTCTCCCTGGTGCCCTCCATCACCGAACTCCTCTTCGACCTGGGCCTGGAGCCGGGTGAGGAGATCGTCGGGCGGACCCGCTTCTGCGTGCGCCCTCCGGGGCGGGTGGAGCAGGTTCCCGCCGTAGGAGGCACGAAGACGGTGGAGACGGGACAGGTCCTGGGCCTGGACCCCGACCTGGTCGTGGCGAACCGGGACGAGAATCCCCGCGAGATCGTGGGGGAGCTGGAGCGGACTCCCGACGGGCCGGGTGTGTTCGTCACCGACCCGGCCTCCTTCGATGAGGCCGTGCGCATGATCCGGGAACTCGGGCGTCTGGTGGGCCGGACCAGGCAGGGGGCCTCGATGGCCGAGCAGGTCGAGGTCCTCCGGTCGGAGCTCCCCGACCGCGATCGGGGCACCGCCCTCTACCTCATCTGGACCGAGCCGTACATGAGCGTGAGCCCGGAGACCTTCGTCCACGACATGCTCCGTCTTGCCGGCTACGAGAACGTGATCGGCCCCTCCTTCCTCCATGTGCACGACTACCGCGCCCCCGGGGCGGCCCGCTATCCCGAGGTCACGGTCAAGGAGATCATGGCCCTGCGTCCCGACCACATCCTGCTGGCCAGCGAGCCCTTCCCCTTCGAAGAGAAGCACGCCCAGCGCCTGCGCCTGCGCCTGGCCGAACAGGATCCCGACTATGCGGAAGAGGTGGAGGTCCGGTTGGTGGACGGGGAGTGCTACAGCTGGTACGGCTCCCGGCTGCTGGAGGCTCTCCGTACCTTCCGGAGGGAACTGAAGTCGGTCTGAGCGGCCCCTCTCCCGCCCGGCTGTTCAGGCCTCCTGCTGGTCGGGCATCTTCAGCAGCCGTGCGTTGATGGCCACGATGACCGTGGAGAGGCTCATGAGCACCGCCCCCGCGGCAGGGGAGAGCATGATGCCCAGGGGGAGGGCGGCACCTGCCGCCATGGGGATGGCCACCGCATTGTAGCCGGTGGCCCACCAGAGGTTCTGGACCATCTTGCGGTAGGTGGCCCGGGAGAGGCGGACGATGCCCCTCACGTCCCGGGGGTCGGACTGGACGAGCACGATGTCCGCCGACTCGATGGCCACGTCGGTGCCGGCGCCGATGGCGATCCCCACGTCGGCGCTGACCAGGGCGGGGGCGTCGTTCACCCCGTCCCCGGTCATGGCGGTCCGGAGCCCCCGCCCCTTCACCTCGTTGACCTTCTCGGCCTTCTCGTCCGGGAGCACATCGGCGAAGTAGTCGTCGAGACCCAGCTCGGAGGCCACCCAGGCCGCCACCTTCTCCGCATCGCCGGTGAGCATCATGACCTGCAGCCCCATCTCCTTGAGTCCGGAGATGGCCTCCCGGCTCTCCTCCCGGATGATGTCCGAGAGGGCCAGGGCCCCGGCCGGCTCGCCGTCGACCAGGAGCCAGACCACGGTCCGTCCCTCGGAGGCCAGTTCGGAGGCCCGCTCCCGGCCCTCGCCCGAGGGCACCTCGATCCCCTCCTGGTCCAGGTAGCCGGGGCTGACCACCTTGATGTCGCGTTCCTCCTGCTCATCTCCGGTCCTCGTCCGGCCCCGGGCCCCCTTGCCGGGGATGGCGGAGAATCCGGAGACGCCGGGCAGGTCGAGGCCCCGCTGCTCGGCGGCCTCCACGATACCCCGGGCGATGGGATGCTCGCTCTGGCGTTCCAGGGCGGCGGCCAGGCGGAGCACCTCCTCCTCGTCCCGACCCGCCAGAGGGACCACTTCGTCGAGGCCGAAGCGTCCCTCGGTGAGGGTTCCGGTCTTGTCGAAGATCACCGCCTCCAGGTCCCGGGCCCGCTCGAAGGCACTCCGGTCCCGGATCAGCAGGCCCGACTTCGCAGAGAGGGCGGTGGACACGGCCACCACCAGGGGGATGGCCAGGCCCAGGGCGTGGGGGCAGGTGATGACCATCACGGTCACCATGCGTTCCAGGGCGAAGTCGAAGGGACGGCCGCCCGGGACCAGCCAGCCCGCCAGGGTGAGCAGACCGGCCGTGATGGCGATGAGGGTGAGCCAGAGGGCGGCCCGGTCCGCCAGGTCCTGGGTCTTCGAGCGGCTCTCCTGGGCGGTCCGCACCATGTCGATGACCTGGCTCAGGTAGGTCTCTTCCCCGGTCTTGCTCACCTCCACGACCAGGGAGGCCTCCCCGTTCACCGCCCCCCCGATGACCTCCTCCCCCTCCCCCTTCTCTACCGGGGTGCTCTCCCCGGTGAGCATCGCCTCGTTCATGCTGGTGCGGCCCTCGAGGATCTCACCGTCGGTGGGCACCTTCTCGCCGGGCTTGATGAGGATCCGGTCCCCGGGCTCCAGTTCCTCCACCGGCACGTCCTCGGTGTCCCCCTCCCCCTCGCCGGTGAGGCGGTGGGCGGTGGCGGGGAGAAGTTCCACCAGCTCCTCCAGGGCCCTCGAGGCCCCCAGGACACTGCGCATCTCGATCCAGTGGCCGAGGAGCATGATGTCCACCAGGGTGGCCAGTTCCCAGAAGAAGACCGTCCCCTCCAGCCCGAAGACCACCAGGCTGCTGTATCCGAAAGCGACGGTGATGGCCATCCCGATGAGGGTCATCATCCCCGGCTGCCGCTCGCCGAGTTCGGAGACGAGGCCGGTCAGGAACGGCCATCCGCCGTAGAAGAAGACGACGGCGGCGAAGAGGAACTGGACGTAGGCATCGCCGGGGAAGGCCAGCAGACCCTCGATCCCCAGGAAGGACTGGATGAGGGGGGCCAGGGCCAGGACGGGCAGGGTCAGGGCCAGGGAGACCCAGAAGCGGCGCTTGAAGTCCCGCGCCATCCTGCGATGATGATCCTGGTGGCCGCCGTGTCCGTCGTCTCGGGCCTCTCCGGCGCCCTGCGGGGAACTGTCGGTGGGCATGGAGCGTACCTCCGCGTGCGGGCGGGAAGCGGGTGAGGGGTGTGCTGGGAGCAAGTTAAGAGGGCGGGAGTGCCGGCCACAAGCTCCCGTGGGAGGGGGGCCTGCCGTGGGGATATCGTATACTCCCTCCATCCTGCAGGGGGATGCGCGCGACCGGAGAGGGCGCGCTGCGAACGCGGACCGAGGACGAATCGGAGGAAGAGGCCATGGAACCCATCCGGAACCGTCATCTTCAGGCGACCGCCCGGCGGCTGGCCGCGGCCGTGCTGTGTCTCACGCTGCTGGGTGCCCCGCCCGCCTCCGCTCAGGACACGCCCCCGCCGCCCCCCGCCAGCGCGGGGCTGGAGTTCACCAGCCTGGTGAACCTGCCCATCGCCGGCATGCTCGAGCGGGGATCATACGAGATCGACCTGCGGATGTATCCCCGCGGCGGTCTCTATTCCTTCGTCTCCATCGGTCTGTTCAGCTCGGTGGACATGGGCTTCTCCTTCGGTGCGGGGAACGTCATCGGCCGGGGTCCGGTGGACTGGAACCCGAGCGCCGAGTTCCTCTTCAAGGCCCGGCTCCTGAGGGAGTCCTTCCTGCTCCCGGCCCTGGCCCTGGGATTCGCCAGCCAGGGCTACGGTCCCTACCTGGAGGATCTGGAGCGCTACACGGTCAAGTCCCCCGGCTTCTTCGCCGTGGCCAGCAAGAACTATCGTTTCCTGGGTGAACTGGGGTTCCACCTCGGGGCGAACAAGAGCCGTGAGGACGCCGATGACGATGACCTGAACTTCTATCTGGGTGTGGACAAGTCGGTGGGGACCGACCTCTACCTGGTGACCGAATACGACCTGGCCCTCAACGACAACGGCGATCAGGCGGTGGGCTACGGCAGCGGCTATCTCAACCTCGGAGTGAAGTGGGTGCCCACATCCCGGCTCCGCCTGGAGCTCTTCTTCACCAACCTCCTGGACAACGTCCGGGCAGAGGGGAAGCCCGCCACCATCGCCAACATCACCGAGACCCTGGGGGGTGCGGGCAGGGAGATACGGATCGTGTACGTCGACTGGTTCTGATCCCGCGCCCGGCAGTACCGGTTCTTTGCTGGCGGGGCCGGGGCAACTCTCCTAACCTGTATACCCACGCCTTCGCTCGTACCACCGGCCCCTCGGGCCGGCATGGTCATCCAATCGGAAGGAACATCAGCCGGAAGGTATGGAAGATTACTCCATGGAGCAGACGATCAACCATGTGGCGCGGGAACGGGGAGAGTTCCGTCCCGAGGCCTATTTCTTCACACTCGACGCCCTGCAGGAGACGGTGGAGGGGCTGAACATCCGCCGGCATGTCTCGGGTCCCGAGGTGCTCCGGGGGGTGGTGCGTCTGGCCCATGAGCGGTTCGGCGAGACGGCACACCGGGTCCTGGACGGCTGGGGGATCCAGCAGACCCGGGACTTCGGGGTCATCGTGTACGACCTCATCGAGGCGGGGATCCTCTCCCACACCGAACAGGACAGCCTGGAGGACTTCGAGGACGTCTTCGACCTGGAGGAGGCCCTCTCCGAGGAGGCGTGGCGGCAGCGCTGGCGCATCTCGGAGGAGGGATCACGGCCGCTCACGGGGGGAGGTCTGACGGATTGACCCGCATGGAACCGGATCGGGTCTCCCGGCTCCTGGAGGAGCTGTCCTCCCGGCGCGTCCTGGTGATCGGGGACGTGATGCTCGACCGGTATGTCTGGGGACGGGTCTCCCGGGTGAGCCCGGAGGCGCCGGTACCGGTGGTGGAGGTGGAGGACGAGGCGGTGCGGCTGGGAGGCGCCGCCAACGTGGCGGCCAACGTCCGTTCGCTGGGCGGCCGGCCGCTCCTGGCAGGCCTCATCGGTCCGGAGGAGAGCGCCGATACCATCGAACTGACCTCCATCATGGAGCAGGAGGGCCTGGACCGGGGGGGGCTCATCGAGGACACGGGGCGACGGACCACGGTGAAGACCCGCATCCTGGCCCACCACCAGCACGTGGTCCGCGCGGACCGGGAGAGCCGCGTCCCCGCCGGGGGGGATGTGGCGGAGCGGCTGGTCGGCCGCATCCTGGACCTGCTCCCCGGCGTGGACGCGGTGGTGCTGGAGGACTACAACAAGGGCGTCTTCTCCCGTCCGGTACTCGAGGGCATCCTCGGTCCCCTCAAGGACTCGGGCCTCCCGGTCACGGTGGACCCGAAGTTCGAGCGCTTCTTCGACTTCAAGGGCGTGACGGTCTTCAAGCCGAACCTCAAGGAGGCGGAGGCCGCCCTGGGTGTGAGCCTGGGTGACCAGGAGTCGGTGACCGAGGCGGCGCGGCATCTCCAGCGGAGGCTGGAGGCCCGGAACGTGCTCATCACGCGGGGCGAGCGGGGCATGACCCTCCTGGAGGAGGGGGGGGAGGTCACCCACGTGGCCACACGCGCCCGGCATGTCTACGACGTCTCGGGAGCCGGAGACACGGTCATCGCCACCCTCACCGCCATGCTGGCCGCGGGCGCGGGGATCCGCGAGGCGGCCTCCCTGGCCAACTTCGCCGCAGGGGTCGTGGTGGCCGAGGTGGGCGTGGTGCCCATCCGGCCCGGGACGCTCCTGCAGGCGGTGTCGGAAGACGATGTCTGAGACCTCGGCACGTGTGGTGGACCGGGATGCGGCCGCCGACCGCTGCCGAACATGGCGTGACGAGGGGCTCACCGTGGTGTTCACCAACGGCGTGTTCGACATCCTCCATCCGGGCCACGCCGGCTACCTGGAAGAGGCCGGGGCCCTGGGCGACCGCCTGGTCGTGGGTGTGAACGACGATCTTTCCGCACAGCGGCTGGAGAAGGGACCCGCTCGCCCGGTCAATCCGCTGAGGGACCGGGCCTGGATGCTGGCCTCTCTGAGGAGCGTGGACCTGGTGGTCCCCTTCTCCGAGGATACCCCCCTCCAGCTCATCGAGGCCCTCCGTCCGGACGTTCTGGTGAAGGGGGGCGACTACCGGCGGGAAGAGGTGGTGGGGGGCGACGAGGTGGAGAGCTGGGGAGGCCGCACCGTCCTGATCCCCCTGCGTGAAGGATATTCGACCACCCGACTGGTTGAACGTATCCGGGACGGCGGCTAGACTCATAGTCAGGACCCCGGACCGACCAGACAGGAGATCGATCTTGGACCAGCCGATGCTCCATCCCCCCCTGCCCGAGGACTACACCGACGAATGGGGTCGGATAACCGCCGAGGACCTGGGATTCGCCCCGGCCGCGGAGGCTCTGCTCAGGAACGGCCGTATCGAGGACGCCCGCCGTCTCTGCGAGGAGGGGGTCCGGTGTCATCCCTGGTATGCCACGGGGCACCTCCTCCTGGGCAAGACCTACATGCGCGGGGAGAACTGGTCGGACGCACGGGCCGAACTGGAACGGGCGCTCCAGCTGGACGGGGCGTATCCTGCCCTGCTGAGCGACCTCGCCGGCTGCTACGAGCAGCTGGGCCTGGCGGACCTGGCCGTCGAGTGCCGCGCACTGGGGTACGACCTGGATCCCCGGCCCCTGAGGGACCAGGAGGCGGAGGGGCCCGAGCCGATCGGGGAGGATGGGATCGAAGAAGAGGAAGAGGATGTCCCCCCGGTGCAGGTACCGGAGGAAGGGGATGTCCCCGAGCTGGTGGGAGAAGAGGAAGAAGAGGAGATCGAGGAGGCGGCCGCCGCGCTGGAAGGCATGGGAGAGGCAGAGGAGCTCTCCGAGGAGGACTCACTCAGGGAGCTGGAGGCCCTCTTCGAGGGTGCCAGTGCCGGTCTCGAAGGCTTCGAGGAAGACCGAGGGCAGGAGGACCTTACCGAGGGGGGACCCGACGTGGCAGAGGATCATGAACCGGAGGAGCTGGCGCCTGAGGAGGAGTCCCCGGAGCAGCGGGAAGAAGGAGACCTGGCCGCCGCAGCGGAAGCCGCCGCGGCCGCCTACGGTCTGGGGGACCTGGAGGGGGAAGAGGAGGAAGGGGGTGCGGAGGCCGGAGCCGAGGAGGATGAGAAGGCGGAGCTCTGGAAGAAGATCATGGAACAGGCGGAGCAGGCGGAGGCGGGACGCGCTCCCGATCTCTCGGAACTGGAGTCGCTGGCGGCTCCCGGAGAGGCCGGGGAAGAGGGGGAGGAAAGTGACGAGGAGGAGCCGGCCATCCGCGGTACCGACTTCGAGGGGATGGGAGAAGGGCCTTCCGAGGAAGTGAGCGAAGAGGTCCAGCCCATCGAGGGGCTGGAGATCAGCCAGCCCGGGGGGGGGCTCACCGATGCCGGGCCGGAGCATTTCGAGGAGGAAGGAGCGGAGGGAGAGGAAGAAGCCGGGGAAGCGGGCGGGGAGGACGAAGAGCGGCTCGTCCGGGGTCCCTCCGAGGTCTCGGAGGAGGCCATGGAGGCCGCCTCGGAAGGATTGGACTTCGAGAGCACCATGGAGGTGGCCGGGACAGCGGGGGAGGAGGAAGGGGAGGGACCGATGGTGGAAGGGCTGGAAGGTCTGGAGACCACGTCCTTCGAGGAGGAAGAGGTCCCGGAGGCGGGGGCCGAGGAGGAGGAACTCGAGGCGATGGCCGACCTGGACGACCTGATCGGTGAGGAGGAGGAAGGAGCCGAAGAGGAGCAGCCGGAGGTGGCGGAAGCGGCCGACGAGGCCCTCCGAGCCCTGGAGGCGGAACTGGCTGGCGCCCGGCCCGCCGGGGAGGAGGAGCCCGAACTCGACCGGGAGGAGGCGGCTGCCGGGCCGGCCGATGCGGAACCCGCGCCCGAGGAACCGGGATCCGTTCCCGAGGAGGAAGAGGAGGAGGAGGAGATCGGTCTCGACCGGGCGGAAGACCTGGAGACCACCGCGGTCCAGGACCCCGCAAAGGTGGAGGAGACCGGCGAGGAGGGCGAGCCCGCCCCCACCGCCGGGGGGATGTCCATCGACAACACCGAGGACTCGGTGCGGGCGGCCATCCGGGCCGAGATCCTGGCCGCCCAGGGCAAGTACAAGGAGGCGCTGCGCTACTTCGAGGCCCTCCAGCTCTGGGACCCGGAACGGACCACCTTCAAGGAGCGCGTGGAGCAGCTCCGCCGCATCAGTCAGTAGCGGGACGGCCCGGCTCCGTCCCATGGAAAGCGTCGAGCGACCTGACCACCCGGGCCGCCTGCAGGCCCTCTGGGCCCGTCCCGAGATGGAGGGGCTCGACGTGGTCCTCATCACCGAACCCATCCATCTCCGCTACCTGACCGGCTTCACCGGTACCCGCGGCGCCCTCCTGGCCGCCCGCGGAGAGAGCACCCTCTTCATCGACGCACGCTACGAGAACCAGGCCGCCGAAGAGGTGGCGGGACCGGAGGTGGTGGTGGTCCGGGGGCCGCCCTGGGCGGCCGCCGCCGACCGCATCACCGCGGACCAGCGCGCCGGTTTCGAGGCCCGCAGGATGTGTGCGGCCGACGCGGACCGGCTGCGCCGTCACTCCTCGGCCCGGGCCTGGGAGGGGGTGGACGCAGGGCTGGAGGCCCTGCGCAGGACCAAGGACGGCTGGGAGGTGGTTGCGCTCCGGGAGGCCGCCGGCATCGCGGATGCCGTATGGGAGGAACTCCGGGAGCGCCTGGTACCCGGCCTGACCGAATGGGGGGTGGCGGGGATGGTGGAGGAGAGCCTGCGGCGTCACGGCAGCCGGGGGAGCGCTTTCGAACCGATCGTGGCTTCCGGTGTCCGGGGTGCCCTTCCCCACGGCAGGGCCTCAGGGAAGGTCCTGGAGGAGGGGGAGTGCGTCACCGTGGACTTCGGCGCGGTGGTGGAGGGGTACCACTCCGACATCGCCCGGAGCTGGCGGCTGGGGGATGCGGACCCGGAGGAACAGGCCTGGTTCGAGGTCCTGGATGAGGCGCTCACCGCCGCGGTCCAGGCCCTGGAGCCGGGCCTCAGCGGGGCCGAGGTGGACGGTGTGGCGCGGGGAATCATCGACGAAGCGGGGTACGGCGCCTATTTTGTGCACAACCTGGGTCACGGGATCGGGTTGGAGGTCCACGAAGGCCCCAGGCTCGCCCGCGGGTCGTCCGACCGCCTCGAGGCGGGGATGACC
>JAWOFN010000015.1:0-4186 GCA_046497505.1 bacterium
CCCCGCCCCCTGGCCCCGGCCGCCGGGGACTTCCGCACCGGCCCGTTCGAACCCGGGATCCCCCGGGAGGCCTACCTGGTGGCGGCGGGGGCCGTGCGCTCCTGCATCAGCCGGGGACACACTTACCAGGCCAACCTCACCTTTCCCCTGCACGCCGACTTCGAGGGAGATCCCTACGCCCTCTTCCTCCGTCTTGCCCGCGCGCAGGGGAGCCGCCACGGCTTCTATCTGGATACCGGCGCCCACGCGATCTGCTGCGCCACCCCCGAGCTCTTCCTGGAGCGCCGGGGGGGTACCCTCCGGGCCCGTCCCATGAAGGGGACCGCCCCAAGAGGGCGGTGGCCCGAGGAGGACACCCTGAGGGCCGAGGAGCTTCGGGCCTCAAAGAAGGAGCGGGCCGAGAACATCATGATCACCGACATGGTCCGGAACGACATCGGGCGCATCGCCGAGACCGGCAGCGTAACCGCCGAGCCCCTCTGGGCCGCCGAGCGCTATCCCACGCTCTGGCAGATGACCAGCACCGTGGAGGGGCGCAGCCGCGCCCCTCTCCCCGAGGTGCTGGCCGCCACCTTCCCCTGCGCGTCGATCACCGGGGCCCCCAAACACCGCACCATGCAGATCATCCGCGAGCTGGAACCCGGCCCGCGAGGGGTATACACGGGGGCCGCCGGATGGTACGACCCGGGAGGCGACTTCTCCTTCGGTGTGACCATCCGCACTGCGGTGGTCGACCGGGACAGGGGGCGCGTGCGCTTCGACGTGGGGAGCGGGGTTACCTGGGACTCCGAGCCCGAGCGTGAGTGGGAGGAGTGCCTGCTGAAGAGCAGGATCCTGGAGGGGGAACGACCCGGGTTCCGGCTGCTGGAGACCCTCCGGTGGGAACCGGGGGAGGGGTTCGTCCGCCTGGAGGGGCATCTGGCCCGGATGGCCGCCTCCGCCGGCTACTTCGACCGGCCGTTCGATCGCCAGCGGGTACTGGCCGCCGTGCAGGCGGCCCTTCCCGGTGCCTCCGCACCGCGGCGCGTTCGCATCATGCTGGATGCGGCCGGCCGGGTCGAGGTGGAGAGTGCCCCGCTCGACGAGGTCCCCGGCCGGCCGGTGGAGGCGGGCTTCGCCCGGACACCGGTGGACCCGGCGGACGTGTTCCTCTTCCACAAGACCACCCTGCGGGACACCTATCAGACCGCCCTGCGGTCGCGCCCCGACTGCGAGGAGGTGCTCCTCTGGAACCGCCGGGGGGAACTTACAGAGGCGAGCCGGGCGAACGTGGTCGCGGAGATCGGGGGCCGGCACGTGACGCCGCCGCGGGAAGCAGGCCTGCTCGCCGGCGTCCTGCGGGCCGAGCTGCTGGAAAGGGGCGAGATCGAGGAGGCACCGATAACGGTCGAGGAGGCGGGCCGGGCGGACCGCCTCTGGCTCATCTCATCGCTGCGCGGGCGGCGGGAGGTGCGGCTGGTGGAGGAGGGGGACCTCCCCTCCTGTGCCTTCTGACAGCTCGGGGATCCCGGTCCTCACCGTGCTGTGTGACGGATGATGAGATGTGTCCGGCCGGAGGCCCTGCGGGGTTTGTGCTGGATGCGTCCTGCGGGTTCGGCAAGGTTACACCTGAGAGGCATGACGAGGACCCCAGGAGGCAGGAGCCGTAATGAAGATCGATGAAGACCGGGTCGTGACACTGGAGTACGAGATGAAGGACCCGCAGGGTACGGTCCTGGACGGGTCGGGCGAGGAGTCCTACGAGTACATCCACGGCACGGAGACCATCCTCCCCGGGCTGGAAGCCGCCCTGGAGGGGGCCGAAGAGGGCGACACCTTCACCGTGACCCTCCCTCCCGAGAAGGCGTTCGGCGAGCGGCAGGACGACCTCATGGCCCGCGTGCCGCGGGAACGGTTCGAGGAGGGTCAGGAACTGGCCGTGGGCATGCGGTTCAGCGGTCAGGTGGACGGCGAGGAGCAGATCTTCACCATCCGGGGCATCGAGGGGGACGAGGTCACCCTGGACGCCAACCATCCGCTGGCGGGTATGACCGTCACTTTCGATGTGGAGATCAAGAACGTGCGGGAGGCCAGCGAGCAGGAGATCGCCCGGGTCCGCCGGGAGGGTCCGGAAGCACTGTAGGTACACGGGGAGTACCCCCGCGGCACCCGGATGAGACCGCGTCCACCACGAGGAGGCGACCCCATACATGTTCGGTAAGAGCTACGAGCTCTTCCGGGTCTTCGGGCTGCCCATCCGGATAGACCTGAGCTGGCTGGTCATCGTGCTGCTCGTGGCCTGGTCCCTGGGCACGGGGTGGTTCCCCGGCCAGGTCTCCGGTCTGGGGCAGGGTGTCTACTGGATCCTGGGTGTGGCCGGCGCCCTCCTCCTCTTCGCCTCGGTGGTGGTCCACGAACTCTCCCACGCTCTGGTGGCCCGCCAGCAGGGCCTCCCCATGCAGGGGATCACCCTCTTCCTCTTCGGCGGGGTGGCCCAGATGACCGGGCAGCCCCCCAGCGCGAAGGCGGAGTTCCTTGTGGCCATCGCCGGCCCCCTGATGACCGTGGTGGTCACCGCCGCGGGCTTCGGGCTGCTGGAACTCTCCGGGGTCCTGGGCTGGCCCGCCTGGCTGGACGCCCTCATCCGATACGTGGCGTACATCAACGTGGTGCTCCTGGTCTTCAACCTCATACCCGCCTTCCCCCTGGATGGGGGGAGGGTGCTGCGCAGCGTCCTCTGGAAGATGAGGGGGGACCTGGCGAGGGCCACCCGCACCGCCTCGCGCATCGGGGGGTTCTTCGGCCTGCTCCTCGCCGGCCTGGGCATCCTGCAGTTCTTCACCGGGAACATGGTGGGGGGGATGTGGTTCGTCCTCATCGGGTTCTTCCTCCGCAGCGCGGCGAAAGGGGCCTATCGCCAGCTGCAAATCCGCCAGCTCCTGCAGGGGGAACCGGTCCGGGGGTTCATGGACACCGACCCGGTGAGCGTGCCGGACAACTACAGCATCAAGCAGATGGTGAACGCCTACATGCGCCGCCAGCAGATGGAAGTCTTCCCGGTGACCGACGGGGAGGGGCGCCTGGTGGGATGCTACACGCGGGAGGACGTGCAGGAGATCCCGCAGGATCGGTGGGAGAGCCAGCGGGTGGGGGACGAGGTCCCCTCCTGCGGCGAGGGCCTGCTCATCTCCCCCGACCAGGACGCCGCCGCGGCGCTGGAGAAGATGAACAGCACCCGCAACCGCCGCCTGCTGGTGGTGGACGATGAAGGGGTGCTCCAGGGCATCATCGATGTCCGGGACCTGGCCGAGTACTTCCAGACCGCAAGCCGGCTGGGAACGACCGAGACGCAGGAACCTCCGAAGACATCGCAGGGAGAGGCGCCATGAGTGACGCGAAGAACCAGGCCTCCGAGCGGGAAGAGGGCCTCAGGCTCCAGGTGGCCGGGGCCCAGAAGCAGGACGCGGGAAAGGGGACCGCCAGGCTGAGCAGGGAGTCGATCCGGGGGCTGGGCCTCTCGGAGGGCGACATCGTCGAGATCAACGGCAAGCGCACCACGGGGGCCGTGGCGCTGCCCCCTTATCCCGAGGACGAGGGGCTCGAGATCATCCGCCTGGATGGTCTGATCCGGGCCAACGCGGGGGTGAGCATCGGGGACAAGGTGCATCTGAAGCCTGCCGAGGTACAGCCGGCCCAGCGGGTGGTCATCGCCCCGGCCCAGCAGGGGATCCGGCTCCAGGGTCCGGGACAGGCCCTGCTCCGCACACTCAACGGTCGGCCGGTGACCTCCGGGGACGTTATCTCCACCAGCGTCTACCGGAAGTCCCCGGACATGGACGGCGGACAATTCCCCGAGGAGGTATTCAACGAGTTCTTCCGTCAGCGGGCCTTCGGGCTGCAGGAGATCCGGCTCCTGGTCACCAAGACCAAGCCGAAGGGTATCGTGAAGGTCACCCATCAGACACAGATCGAACTGCTCCCCCAGTATGTGGAGCCGGAGGAACCGCGGCACACGGATGTGACCTACGACGACGTGGGGGGACTGGGGGCCACCATAGAACAGGTCCGGGAGATGATCGAGCTCCCGCTAAAGCACCCCGAACTCTTCCACCGCCTGGGCATCGACCCCCCGAAGGGGGTGCTCCTCCACGGTCCGCCCGGAACGGGCAAGACGCTGCTGGCCAGGGCGGTGGCCAACGAGTCCGAT
>JAWOFN010000030.1:0-40322 GCA_046497505.1 bacterium
GCCTCACCGGGGATCCCCGCTACCTGGAGATGGGGGAGACCATGTTCCGGTCGATCCAGGAGGTCTGCCGGGTGGAGGCGGGCTACGCCGAGGTGGCGGACGTGCGCACCGGGGAGCTGCGGGACTACATGCAGAGTTTCTTCCTGGGAGAGACCCTGAAATACGCGTGGCTGCTCTTCACCCGGGACCCGCCCATCGACCTCGGCGAGGTGGTCTTCAACACCGAGGCGCATCCCATCCGGCCGGTCTGGAGGAGGTAGATGGGTCACCGGGCAGCCAGGGCGGGGTCCCCTCCGGCACTCCTCTTCCTGATCGCAGCGGTCCTGTGCGGCCTCCCCGGCTGTTCCGGTCAGGAGGAGTCGCATCCCGGACGGATCGGTGGGGAGGGGGGTGCGGCCCCTTCCTTCCAGCGCACCTGGCTCACCATGGGCACCACGGCAGGCCTCTCACTCTGGGGGGGGGACGGCGGGGAGGAAGCCTTTCTCGCGGTACGGTCCAGGTTCGCCCGGGTGGACTCCCTCATGAGTACCTACCGGGAGACGAGCGACATCTCCCGGGTTAACCGGATGGCGGGCGAACCGGCCCTGGTCACCGTGGACACGGCCGTGGTCCATGTCATCCGGGCCTCCCTGCGGATCGCCGGACTCTCGGGCGGCCGGCTGGACCTCATCGTGGGGCCCCTGGTGGATCTCTGGGGCTTCTACGACCCCTGGCGAGGGGAGGAGGGGAGCCTGCCCCCCGCGGCGGAGGTGGATTCGGCCCGGGGCATCCTCTCGGTGACCGTGTGGGCGGGATCCGGGCTGGAGGCGGACGCCTGGTCCACCGCCCTGTTCCTGGCCGGCCCCGAGGAGGGTCGGCGACTGATCTCCTCCCGGGAAGGGCTGGGAGCGGTCTGGGTCGAGGATCCCGGAGAAGAGCCTCTGGCAGGATCGCATTTCCTGGTGGGAGGTACCCTGCGCACACGGGTGGTCCCCCTCCCGGAGGCCCCATGACCCCGGACCCTGCGGAGCAGGGTTCGAAGGAGATGAGATGAACAGGTCCCCCCTCTTCTGCCTGATGACGGTACTGGTCCTCACCCTGCACGCGGCGGCGGGCTGCGCGGGGGGCGGGATGAGGCCGCCCCCGTCCGGGGAACGCCCGGAGACCGCAGCCGATGCGGGATTCCCGGCCCTTATCCCCCAGCCGGTGAGGATCCGCCGCGGGAGGGGCCCCTTCCCCCTGGACGGGAAGACGGTGATCCGGGTCGACCGGGACGCCCCCGGGCTGCTCACCACCGCACGCATCCTGGCGGAACGGCTCCAGCGGGGGGCCGGGCTGTCGGTGCGGGTAGAGGAGGCGGACCCGGCCCGGCCGGCGGAACGCGGAGAGATCCGGCTCACACTCCGGGGCGCTGATCCCGTGCTGGGGGAGGAAGGCTACACACTGCGGGTCTCGGAGGAGAGCGTGCTGATCCGGGCCCCCTGGCCCGCCGGGGTCTTCTACGGCACCCAGACCCTCCGGCAGCTCCTCCCCCCCTCGGTCGAGAACCCCGGTGGCCTCCCCGGACCGGGGGGGTGGACGATCCCCGCGGTGGAGATTTGGGACCGGCCCCGGTACGAGTGGCGGGGGATGCTGCTCGATTCCTGCCGGCACTTCATGACGGTGGATTTCGTGAAGCGCTACGTCGACCTGCTGGCCTCCCTGAAGATGAACCGCCTCCACTGGCACCTCACCGAGGACCAGGGATGGCGGATCGAGATCCGAAGGTATCCCCGGCTCACGGAGGTGGGCGCGTGGCGGGGGGAGGGGGAGGAGCGATACGGCGGGTTCTACACACAGGAACAGATCCGGGATGTGGTCCGCTACGCCGCGGAGCGCGGCATCACGGTGGTCCCCGAGATCGAGATGCCGGGACATTCCACCGCTGCCCTGGCCGCCTATCCCCATCTCTCCTGCACGGGGGGACCTTTCGAGGTCGGGACCCGCTGGGGAGTGTACGACGACATCTACTGCGCCGGGAAGGACTCCACCTTCATCTTCCTCCAGGATGTGCTGACCGAGGTGCTGGGACTCTTCCCGTCCCCCTGGATCCATATCGGGGCGGACGAGGCCCCCAAGGTGCGCTGGCAGGCGCACGAGCTGGACCAGAAGCGGATCCGGGAGGAGGGGCTGGAGGAGGAGCACGGACTCCAGAGCTGGTTCGTGGAGCGGATCGCCCGCTGGCTGGGAGAGCGGGGCCGCCGCATCATCGGCTGGGACGAGGTCATGGAGGGGGGGACCTCCGCCGGGACCATCGTCCAGTACTGGCGGACCACCGCCGGGGACAGCACGGTTTTCCGGGCTGCCTCGGAGGGACATCAGGTCATCTCCTCCCCCACATCCCACTGCTATTTCGACTATCCGTACAGCACGACCCCGCTGGAGCAGGTCTACACCTTCGACCCTGCCCCGGGCTACCTGCGTCCCTCCCAGCGGGAACGGGTCCTGGGCGGGGAGTTCAACATGTGGACCGAACGGGCCCCGCAGCGGGCCGTCGACCGGCGCATGTTCCCCCGGCTCCTGGCCGGAGCCGAGGTGCTCTGGAGCCCGGAGGAGGGGCGCGACTACAGCCTCTTCCTCCGGCGCGTGAGCCGGTTCTACCCGCGGCTCCACGCCCTGGGTGTGGACGCCCTGGTCCCGCCCCCGCGCATCGAGGCCGCGGGGGTCCTGGAGGGGGGATCCGGCGGCTACCGGGTGCGGCTGCTGTCCACCGTGGAGGGAGCGGAGACCCGGTATACGACCGACGGGACGGGACCGGACGGCTCCTCCACTCTCTACAGGGGGTCCTTCCATCTCGAGGGGGGCGGCACGGTCCGGGCGGTCAGCTATCTCCCGGGATTCTCCGTCTCGGAGCCCGCCTCAGCGACCTTCCACGTGGGGGCGGCCCCGGCGGCCGATCCCGGAGACCTGGTCCCTGGTCTCTCCTACACGTATCTCGAAGCGCGCTTCCGCCGGACCGCGGACATGGACACGGAGGCCGTCTCGGGGGAGGGGAGCGTGCCGGTCTTCACCGACTCGCCCCGCAGGGCGGAGGACGGCTACGGTTTCCGGTACGAGGGGTTTATCCGGGTCCCCGAAGACGGCGCCTGGACCTTCAGCATCCGATCGGACGACGGCAGCGTGCTCCGGATAGGGGGGATCGAGGTGGTGGACAACGACGGGCTGCACGGGGTGGCTGAGGTGTCGGGTACGATCCTGCTCCGAGCGGGACTGCACCCGGTGGAGGCGCGTTTCTTCGAAGCGGGGGGAGCCGACCTCTTCGAGGTACGGTGGGAGGGTCCGGGGGTGCCGCGGCAGATCGTCCCCGAGGAGGCTCTCTTCCGGACCCCGCGATAGGGAGCGTCTCGAAAGAAGAAGGCCCCGCCGGCAGTCGCCGGCGGGGCCTTCTCCTCATCGGACGCTGTGTCCGCACTCAGATCCGGCGCACGTTCTCCGCGGCGGGACCCTTGGTGCCTTCGACGATGTCGAACTCGACCTCGTCGCCTTCGTTGAGAGAGCGGAAGCCCTCCTGGTTGATCGAACTGTGATGTACGAAGCAGTCCTTCGACCCGTCATCGGGTGTGATGAATCCGAAGCCCTTGGAGTCGTTGAACCACTTCACTTTGCCTGTAGCCATGTTACGTTCGTTCCTTCTGTTGTGAGCCGCGCGGGCTCATGCTGTGCCGGCCTCTCGCCGGCGGTCCTTACAACGTTGCTTTGTACACCGGCATCCACAAAAAAAGGACACGGGCTGCGACTTGGCATCCCCTGTCCCTCATTTCGGGTACTGGATCGGGTACTGCCACTACGTCGTGCTTACAAGACCAACATAGAGGCTTCCTGGATGGATGAACAGTGAATAATCATATCCCCGCATGGGAACGGACACGCGATCTGGGCCCCCTGACCGGCTTCTTCGTCACCGTCCGGGAGACCCTCACCCGACCCCGGGACTTCTTCGAGGGATTGAGTGCGGAAGGTCCGTGGGAACGGGTGCTGGGTTTCTGGGCCCTGACCAGCCTCCCCCCGATGGCGGCCGCGGGGGTGAGCGCCCACCGGTTCGTGCAGCGCATCCCGGAACTGGCCCAGGTGGATCCCGCGTCGGTCCCCTTCCACGTCCCCTGGTGGGTGTTCACGATCGCCGGACCCCTCCTGCAGTTCCTGGGCCTGCTCTTCGGGCTGGCCCTGGTGCACCTCGTCCTGAGACTGCTGGGAGGGGGAGAGGAGGGGTGGACCGGTTCGCTGCGGGCGGCGGGCTACGCCTCATCCCCGGCGCTGCTCGGGTTCATCCCGGTGGCGGGAGGGCTCATCGGCGGACTCTGGGCGGCCCTGCTCCAGTACTACGCCCTGCTGAGGGTCCACCGGGAACATCCGGGGCGCCTGCTCCTGGCCTACCTGCTGCCGGTGCTCCTGTTCGCCGTCGTCGGCACGCTGGTGGCTGCCGCCTCCCTCCGCTTCCTCGCCCCCCGCATGGAGGGGATGCTCCCCTTCTGAGGTGCTGATCGGGTCAGGGTTGCGGCTGGCTCATGTCGAGCACCTCCCCGCCGGGTCCCAGGAAGACCATGCGGCTCCGGCCGGCGGAGGGCGTGGGGATCGAAATAGGGGCTCTCCTCCGGGTCTGCGGGCGGGGGCATGAAGGCGTAGAAGGTGAAGATGACCGGGATCCCGTGGGAGCGGGCTGTCAGGTGATAGGCTTCCAGGGCCCGGAGCCAGGCCTCGTCCACCGCGCCCGAGGGATCGCGGATCCGGTCCCACCCGTACCACATCCCGGTGCGGACCAGGTTGATGTGAAGCGATGCCAGTTCCGCGAAGGTCGCGTCCCATTCTGCCGCGTTCGGTTCGAAGAGGAAGTCCCGCTGTACCGACCGGGACATGACCGTGGTGGCGATCACCGGCTCGGGTACGTCCCCTTTCCTCAGGGTGTACCGGTCCAGTGAGAGGGTCTCGCCGGATGCGAAGAGTTCCGGGTCGAAGACCCAGAAACCGGTCCGGAAGGACTCCAGCCCGCTGGCCCGGACCTCCGCCTCGTAGAGACCGGGCGTCCATCCCGCCGGTCCCGGGGAGTCCAGGACGACCCGGGCGGTACCCAGGGTGTCCGCCTCCAGCCTCCCGGCTGTCCTCCAGGCGGGGGAGGGGCCGCGGTAATGGAGGGTCCCTCCCAACTTCTCCCTGCTCACGATCCCGGGACGCCGCGGTCCGCCCACCGGATCGTCTCCTCACGGCCCTCCGGAGCCATCAGGTGCCTCGCGGTGTTCCCCCTCGATGAGACGCCTCGGCGTGTTCAGACCCATCCGTCCGAGGCCGATCATACCCAGTTCCATGCTGGTCTCCCCTCCGCTGTCGGTCTAACCTGCTCCTGGTCCTTTAGCGGACCGTACCCTCATCTTATTGATTACAGGGATACCCCGGACGGATCGACCAGGGAGCCGGATGTGAGCCGAGAGGACTTCGAGACGCCTTACGGGGACGGGGGGCTGGACGAACAGCTCTCCCTCCACCTGGATTTCATCGAACAGTGCGGCGCCGAGGACGCCGGGGGCCGGCAGGTGCTCCTGGCCACGCCGCCGGAGAACCGCTACCCGTACGTCTACCCGCGGGACTGTTCCTGCGCCGCCCAGCTGTTCCGGCGTCTGGCCGGTTCGAAGGCGGCCTACACAGCGGGTCCCAGGGCCTACCTGCTCCTGGAGGACATGGCCGCTTTCATCCGGGAGGTCCAGGGACCGGACGGCTCATGGGGCCAGAGATACGGTCTCGACCGCACCTCCAAGGCGATCTACGTCCAGGAGGACAACGTCGCCCACGGCATCTCCATCCTCTGCAGCTACCTCCTCACAGCCCTCCGCCTGGATGAGGAGCCGGAGGACCTGGAAGGATGCCTCGATGCGGTCAACCGGGGTCTGGAGCACGCACTGGATCGTGTCTACGACCGCGAGATCGATCTCTTCCGGTCCACCACCTCGCTTCACGAATCCGCCCTCGAGTCGGGATACACCCTCTGGGTGAACCTGAGCTTCCTCTTCGCCTTCAGCCTGGCGGACGAGGTGGACCGGAAGATGGATGCGGGCGACAGGATCGATCCCCGGCACCTTGAATTCCGGGAGCGTTTCCTCTACACGGTGAACGAGCTCTTCATGGACGGCGACCGGTACGTCCGCCGGATCGAACCCGACGGGCACACGGACGATCGTCCGGACGTGAGCCTGCTCAGTCCGTACTACTACGGCTTCCTGCACTATCCCGACGAGCTCCGGAAGAGCGTGGGCCGCATGACCAAGCAGCTGTGGGACCCGGAACTGGGCATGGTACAGCGCTACCTCCCTTTCAAGGACGACCCGGCGGTGCACATCCACGCGGGCAGCGGACCCTGGATGAACTACACTGCCATGCTGGCCCAGTTCTGCTACTGGGACGAACAGCGGGAGCGGGGGGACGAGCTGCTCGAGACGATCGACCGGTACCGGGCCGAGGAGGGGGCCATACCGGAACACCTCTCGACCTGCGGGCGTTTCGAGAGCTTCATGGGGGAGGAATGGCAGACCGGTGTGGATTTCGAGAAGGAGTTCGACGAGGGGATCCTCATCCCCGGCATCCCCTTCGACCTGATCCTCGAGGAGGCGGGGCACATGAGGGATTCCTACCACGCCATCGACGACGGGTTCCGGCACGAGGACCCCGAAGCGGCCGAGGGGGGGTACACCCAGTTCGCCGCCCCCCTGATGTGGTCCCACGCGGAATACGCCCGGGCCCTCATGACCCGGGCCGGGGACTGGTGGAAGCTCTGGGACAGGGAGTGACCATCCCCCGCGGCTCAGACATCCATGGTCAGCGGACCCTATCGAGGAAGGAACGGAGGAGGACGAGATGAAGTCGCTCACCGAGCATCTGTGGTTCGAGACACCGCACCGCAGGGACTACATCAACATCACCCGCAGGGTGGAGGAACTGGTCGCCCGGAGCGGTGTCCGGGAGGGACTCTGTCTGGTGAACGCCATGCACATCACGGCCAGCGTCTACATCAACGACGCGGAGGAAGGTCTCCTGCAGGACTACGACCGCTGGCTCGAGGAACTGGCGCCTCACGAGCCTACCGACCGCTATCTGCACAACCGGACGGGGGAGGACAACGGCGATGCCCACCTGAAGCGCCAGGTCATGGGGCGGGAGGTGGTGGTGGCGATCACGGACGGTGAACTGGATTTCGGCCCGTGGGAACAGATCTATTACGGCGAGTTCGACGGGCGGCGCCGCAAGCGGGTGCTGGTGAAGATCATCGGGGAGTAGGGGACTGCGGGGGGTCCAGTCGTCCCAGTTCGTCCAGACTCGCGACCACGCTCACCGCCAGGCTCACGACGAACCCCACGATGACCAGCCAGCCGAACACCTCGTAGATGGGGGCGCGGCCGAAGACCCACAGGGGTATATGGAGGCCGGGCCACAGCCAGCAGACCGTGTTGAAGAGGATGAGGATGACGCGGACCTCGGTGGGACCCACCCCTCCCGCGCCCAGTTTGAACTCCCCCCTCACGTTGGCGTAGACGTGGGTGTGGACCGACATCGCCAGATAGCCCGCCAGGATGAAGAGGGCGGTGGAGAGGCGCATATAGGGTGTGAGTCCCAGTCCCACCAGGATGGCCAGGCTGGTCACCACGTCCGCCATGTGGTCCACGTAGTAGCCGTAGTTGGGGCGCTCGATCCCGCGGACCCGGGCCAGGGTGCCGTCGGTGGAATCGAAGAACCAGTGCAGCACCAGGCAGAGGCTGGCGGCCCAGAGCCAATCGGGGTGATGGTGGGTGCTCAGGAGGTAGGCCCCCAGGATACCCAGGCTGGACACCAGGCCCGCGGCTGTGAGACCATCGGGGGTGACCCAGGCCGGCATCCGGGCCGCCGCCCTGGGAAGGAACCAGCGCTCGAAGGGTGCCGAGAGGGCAAGGAGCCTCCGGGTACTGTCCTCCTTGTGCACTTCCGGGTCGTCCGGCATGTTCACCGCCATCCGCTGGAATGACGCCTCCGGCGGGGTCCGGAGACGAGGGGAGCCATCCTGGATGGATAGGGAATGAATACAGGGGCCTGCCCCTCCGCACAAGAAGGAGCGGGAGGCGGCGGCCTCCCGACCCGGGGGCACCTGCCGGCTTGTCAGTTCCCTATTGCCTCATCTAGAAATCTACTCCAAGTGAGATACGTTGCCTCACGTAGAAATGTAGTCGAAATCAGGGGCGTCCTCGGGCAGGCTAGCTCCTCTCTTCTTGAGGTTGATTTTCCAGATCTGGTCCTGCAAGCGGTTGATCTTTCTCTTCAGTTCAGCCGGGTTGAGAGATTCGTACTGCTCTCTCAGGGCAGCCTGATCCTTCGTTGAGAGAAATTCCAGGGTGCGACGATAGGGCGTCCTGGCCTGGTCGTATTTCTTCTGCACCCGGCTGCCGATCCTGGTCTTCTCGGTTAGCTTCATCACGGGCAGAAAGAAGTTGGTATAGAGCCTCAGGTGACTGTAGAGCTCGTTCAAGAGTTCGAGTTCCTCATCGGTTTCGTGCCGGCTGTATCCAACCGTCCGGCGCACGACCGAATAGTTCTTCTGCTCCACATAACATCCGTCATTCTTCTTGTAGGGTCTTCCCCGTGTAAAGGTGATCTTGTTGTCTTCACAGTATTTGACGAGATGATGATTGATGAACTCGCTCCCGTTATCTGAGTCAATTCCCAGCAGCTGGAACGGTAGCTTCTCCCGGATATCCAACAGAGCCTCGAACACCCAGACCCGAGCTTTGTTCTTCACCGCCTGGGTCTCGGTCCACTGAGTGCAGACGTCGGTAACGTCCAGGGTATGCATGAAATCTCCCCGTGGATCCCCGCCGTTATGCGCTACCAGGTCGATTTCGACAAAACCGGGTTGGGCCTCATCCCACTCACTGAAGGTCTTGATTGGGATCTGATGCTTCAGCAGCGTGCCGGGTTTGGTATTGGAACGGGCCTTGAGCTGGTACTCCCGTTTGACCGGGGCCAGGAGACGATCGATCGTCGCAGCGCTGATCTCGACCAGCTTCTTTCTGACTTCCGGCTCGAGCTCGATCTCATCAAACTTCTCCAGCACAGGGATGATCTCCGGCAGATAGGGCGCCAGCCGTTTGCCGCAGATGCAGTCACAGACAATCCAGATCTTCTTCAGGGACCCCTGGACTGCCTTGTCATATTTTCGGGGCCTCTTGCGGCGTTTGAGGGGCTTCATTCGATGGTCTTCCTGCAGCGTGACTCGTTTTCGCCCTCGTCCCACCGTTTTCTTCTTTGTTCCTGCTGTTTCTCTCAAGACGGTAGCCGCGTAGGATCGATCATAGCCCGTCAGATCGACCAGATCGTCCAGGATCTTGCCTTTCTCCTTCTTCCTGGAAACCACGTACTTCTTGGCCAGTTCCCTGGTCACAGCTTTTCGCTGAGTCATGGTGAGCGCCATCCGTGCCTCCTGGCTTGATGCCAACCCGAACCAGAAGACAAGCCCGATTTACCCGGAGATTTCGAGTAGATTTCTTAAATGAGGCAACGATAGGGTTTCGAGTAGATTTTAGGTGAGGCAATGCGAGTTCCCCGGTTCCGTCATAGGTTGGAAGCAGACTGAACACGTGTTCGACTCCCATCCCAACCATATGCAGCGGGGCGCATGAAGACGACCGTAGAGAATCCGGACAATGTGACGAGCGCGGATGTCATCGTGGGCATCCCATCCTACAAGGAAGCGGACAACATCGCCTTCCCCACCGACGTGGCGAGCCGCGGGCTGACCGAGTTCTTCGGCGACGACTCCTCGGTCATCATCAACGTGGACAACGACTCCCCCGACGGCACGAAGGACGCCTTCCTCTCCACGCCCACCGAGATCCCCAAGGCGTACATCTCGACACCGGAGGGCGTGAAGGGGAAGGGGAACAACTTCCGCAACCTCTTCAAGGCGTCGGTGGAGCTGGATGCCAAGATGATTATCGTGGTGGACGCCGACCTGAAGAGCATCACCCCGAACTGGATCCGCTACCTGGGCGAGCCCCTCAAGGGCCGGTTCGACTACGTCACGCCCATCTACGTCCGTCACAAGTACGACGGGACCATCACGAACCACATCGCCTATCCCCTCCTGCGGAGCCTCTTCAGCCTGCGGGTCAGGCAGCCCATCGGGGGCGATTTCGCCTTCTCGGGCAAGCTGGCACGGGCCTTCCTGGTCGAGAAGCTGTGGAACGACAAGATCGCGAACTTCGGCATCGACATCTGGATGACCACCATCGCCATCGCCCGGGGCTTCAACGTCTGCCAGGCCTTCCTCGGCTCCCCGAAGGTCCACCGTGCCAAGGACCCGGCTGCGGACCTGAGCATGATGTTCACCCAGGTGGTATCCACCCTCTTCGACCTCGTCGTGGACTTCGAATACCTCTGGAAGGACCTGGGACCCAGCCGGCCCAGCAGCATCTACGGGTTCGGTCTCGGCGTGGACGAGACGCCGCCCGAGGTGGATGTGAGTACCGACAAGCTGTATGAGAGCTTCCAGGCGGGCTTCCAGAACTTCGGTGACGTGTGGGAAGAAGTGCTCCCCCTGCCCGAGTACGCGGAGGTCAAGAAGCACGCGGACGCGGACGCGGATGCCTTCTACTACCCCAGCAACCTGTGGGCCCGGGTCCTCTTCAACTTCGCCGTGGCGTACAAGAACGAGGAGATCGACCGGGATGAGCTCCTGGACGCCCTCATCCCCTTCTACCACAGCCGGGTGCTTTCCTTCGTGAACAAGACCCTGGACTACGGGACCCGGGAGACCGAGGAATACCTGGAGAACATCACCGGGGTGTTCGAGCGCGAGAAATACTACCTCATGAAGCGCTGGGACGCGCCGAACGGGGGCGACGTGGAGCGCTTCTTCACCTGACGCGGGGTTCCCGGCGCCTGAGGCCGGGATCCCGGAGCAGAGTCCCATGGATGTACTGGAAGTCATGGAAGAGGAAGGACCCTTCGCCGCTCTGGATGCCTTCGCCGATGTCGCGTGGAAGCTGGGAGACGAGCTGGACGCCTGGCTGAAGGAGAACCGGTCCTCCCTCTCCGCCCTCGACGCGGACCGGATCGTGAGCAGCATCGCCAGCCTCCGCGGCACGGCGGTGGCAATGGGTCGGGAAGAACCCTAGAATCTGAAGTCGGTCCTTCCTGCCGTACAGTCCGCCCCTCCCTCCCCGCGGCCGCCGCCCGCCGGCCCCGCGCTGAGAGGAGAGGTCCATGGCGGACTTCTAGTTCAATGTGGTCCCGACCTTCCCCCTGCTCCCCGAGAACGACCCCGCCTTCATGGAGGAGCGTATCCAGGAGGCCTCCGACCAGATTCCGGTGGGGGTCATCATCCCCGCCCTCTTCAGCGACCTGGCCTCCGATGCCATGGCCCGCATCATCGAGGTCCTCAGGGACGTGGATTTCGTCCAGAGAATCTACATCAGCCTGGACCGGGCGGTCCTCATCTGGAACGACTCCGAGGAGGTCCGCAGCGTCATCCATACCATCGAGGAGAACCTCCCCCTGGGGCCCAGGGGGAAGGGGAGGGCGGTCTGGACCGCCCTGGGCTGCGCCCTGGCCTGCCAGGAATGCTCCGTGCTGGCTTTCCACGACGCGGACATCATCACCTACGACCGTGGCATCATGGAGCAGCTCCGGGCGGCGGCGGACACCTACCGTTGAGTCGCGGCGGGGTGGGGGAGTATGTTGCAGGCGGGAACCACAACCCGCAGCGGAAGGACCGGCATGGATCTCGGCCTCGAGGGAACGGCGGCACTCGTCACTGGAGCCAGCAGGGGCATAGGCAGGGCCATCGCGGCCTCCCTCGCCTCGGAGGGGTGCCGTGTGGCCATATGTGCCAGGGGCGAGGAGGGACTGGAGCGGGCGGCAAGGGAACTCGGGGAGGGGGGCGCGGAGGTCTTCCCCTTCGCGGTGGACCTGACCGAGCCGGGGGGGCCCTCCCGTTTCGTGGAGGCCGCCGTATCGGAGTTCGGCGGCCTGGGGATCGTGGTGAACAACGTGGGCGGGAACCGAAGGATGCGTTTCGCCGAGACCGAGGACGAGGACTGGGCCGCCATCATCGACCTCAACGTGCAGACGCATATCCGGACCTCCCGGGCCGCCGTCCCCTATCTGCGGGAAGCGGGGGGAGGCTCCATCGTGTTCATCAGCAGCATCTTCGGGCGGGAGGCGGGAGGGGAGGGGCTCTCGATCTACAACACGACCAAGTCGAGCCTCATCAGCCTGGCGAAGATCATGTCGCTGGAACTGGCCTCGGACGGTATCCGGGTGAACAGCGTGGCACCCGGAAGCATCCGTTTCCCCGGAGGGAGCTGGGACCGGCGGGTGGAGGAGGACCCGGAGGGGATGGCACGGTTCGTGGAGGATAACATCCCGCTGGGGCGCTTCGGGAGGGCGGATGAGATCGGAGACCTGGTGGCCTTCCTGGTCTCCGAACGGGGGAGCCTGATCACCGGCGCATGCCTCAACGCCGACGGGGGGCAGAGCCGCAGCCTCATCTGAGGGATCCTACTTGAAGCGTACCAGGGAGAGGGTCACGCGGCGGCGCTGTGCCTCTGCGGCACCCCATTGTACCAGGATGGGGCTCTGGTAGCGGCCCCGGACCAGCCGTCCCGGTCTGCCGGTATCCCCGTCGGAGACCAGGAAGCTCACGCTCCGCTTCATGCGGAGGAACCGCTCGGCTGGGAGAGCGAGGAAGCGGGCCAGGAGCCTCTCCAGCACGGAATCACTGATGTGCAGGGCCTCCAGGAGCTGGTTGAATACCTGGACGAAGTCGTATTTGGCGTAGTTCATCGTCTTCCCCGGGATGGCCAGGGGGTCCCGGATCATGTTGCGTCCCTTGATGGCGGCGTGGCGCAGGGGGTTGCGCAGCACATGGGGGAGGTCGTGGCGCATGAGCAGCGTCTCGTACTCGTTCACCGTCAGGGCCGCCCTGCTCTCGGCCGGATCCAGTGCCAGGTCGATGCGCCCCTTCTGGATCCCCTCCCGGGCGATGACCTCGTCGATCCGTTCCAGGAAGCCGTCCCGGGGGTCCGCCAGGTTGATGGAGTCGATGGGGTGGCGGCTCACCGGCACCTCGAGGGTGCGGCGGTCCACCACCTCCTCCTCCTGATAGCCCAGCACGCGGGTTCGGCGTTCCCGCTGCACCTTGCCGTTCACGCCGTCCAGATCGATGAAGTACACCGGCTGACCGGGACGGTTGAGATAGGTCACGCAATTGCGCATCCCCGCGCCCATGAACGTGAGGTGGCTGTCCGCGTTCCGGGGTTCCACCCGCTTCTGTTCCTCGCTCAGTTCGTGCCTCAGATGCAGCTGGTCGTGGCGATAATCCTGCTCGGGGGGGAAGAGGGTCTGGAACGCTCCGATGAACTGGTCCACCCGCTCGGCGGAGTGGTCGAGGCGGCTGGAGAGGCTGCGGTCGAGGAATCCCGCTGTGGTATGGAGGGAGCAGTAGAGCCCCCTGGGATAGGCTTCGCAGAACCCCTCGTACTCGTTCTCCACGTACCGGGCCACGTCGATGGTCGCGAAGCGGCTGGACGGGACGAGGGAGAGTGAGATCTCTGTCGGCTGGGCAGACATGGTCGTCGGGTGCTGCGGGTCGACTCCTCCTCGCTCGAAGGATGGTTGAATGCAGGGAACGATACAAAACTCCCCTCGGGGTCTGTCAACCCCTAGAATCGTTCGGCCGCTCCTACTGCTCGACGTCCATCGATTCCACGAGTTCCCGCTTCATCTCGTAGAGTTCATCGCTGAGTGAGACGTGGTAGAGGTGGGGGTTGATGATCCTGCGTACACCCGGGTCGAGTCGTCCCAGGTCCTCCTCCCGGACCTCACGGATGGTTTCCAGCCCGGGCGGGTCGTACACGGGTCTCCCGGACTCCAGCACCTCGACCAGGAGGGGCTCGATCCCGCTGATCTCCGCTGCCGAGAGGGTCCTGTGGGTGTCCGTCTCGGTGGGGTGCCGCAGGCGGACGCTCTCCCATCCCGTGGGGTCCTGCTCCGCGAGGGTGATGAGGTCCGCGCCCGCCTTGCCCCGTTCATCGTAGATGCGCCAGACCGCCTTGTGCCCCGGGTTGGGCACCTTGGCGGGGGTCTCGCTCAGTTTGATGGCCGGCATCCACGATCCCTCCTCGCGCATGGCCACCAGCTTGTAGACCCCGTCCAGTGCGGCATCCCCTGCGCTGGTGATGAGCCGGGTGCCCACCCCGTAGACCAGGCGGTCGATGAGGTCCTCGGCGTCCACCCCGTAACGGGGCGCCTCCTCCCGGATCTGCTGGAGTATCTGGGTGAGGACCACCTCGTCCAGCTGGTTGGAGAGGACGATGGAGACCCCCTCGAAGCCCGCTTCCCCCAGCATGCGGGCGGACCGGATGGCCAGATAAGCCAGGTCGCCCGAGTCCAGGCGGATCCCCACCGGCTCGTGCCCCGCCTCCCGGAGTTCCTCGAAGACGGTGATAGCGTTGGGCACCCCGCTCTCCAGGGTGTCGACCGTGTCCACCAGGAGCAGGCAGTCGTCGGGATAGGCCCCGGCATAGCGTCGGAAGGCATCCAGTTCGCTCCCTTCCAGTGCCATGAAGGCCTGGACCATGCTGTGGGCATGGGTGCCCTTTGGGGGGAGTCCCAGGACCCTGCTGGCTCCGACGTTGGATGTGAAATCGGCCCCCCCGATGAGGGCGGCTCGTGCTCCGGCGGCAGCTCCCCGGTCGTGCGCCCTGCGCATCCCGAACTCCAGCAGCAGCTTCCGGTCCCCCGCCTGGTGGATCCTGGCGGCCTTGGTGGCGATGAGGGTCTGGTAGTTCAGGTGGTTCAGGAGGGGGCTCTCCAGGATCTGCGCCTCCGCGAGAGGCCCCTGGACCACCGTGATGGGGACGTTGGGATGTACCACCCGCCCCTCGGGGATCGCCTGTACATCCAGGTTCTCGCCGATTCGCACTCCCTTGAGCCAGTCCAGGAAGTCATCTCCGAAGAGCCGATCACCGCTCTGGCCGGTCTGTCCCCGGAGGTAGGCGATCTCCTCCTGCCCGAAGCGGGCCTCCTCCATCCATTCCAGCAGCCAGGTCAGCCCCGCGTTGATGCAGTAGCCGGCCATGTGCTCGCCGTAGTCGGGATAGGAGCGGAAGAAGTGGTCGAACTGGGCTCCCTGCTCGTGGATCCCGGCCCGGAAATAGACCTGGGCCATGGTGAGCTGGTAGAGGTCGGTGAAGAGCGGGCCCTCGGCCTCGGCCCGTCGGGAAGCTCGCATCGGATCACGCTCCTTTCGCCGCGCTGTCCGAAGGATGCACGATCCTTCCCGCCGAGGAAACAACGCAACCTCGCCGGACGGGCCGGATTGCGCTAAGGTCTCACCGGGCCCGGGACCGGATGAACCGACAGACAGCCCACGGAAGGACGCATGCGACTCCAGGCCATCGATTGGACCGTCATCTCCCTCTTCTTCGTGGTGAGCCTGATCGTCGGGCTCTGGGTGACCCGCCGTGCCGGGAGGAACACCGCCGAGTTCTTCCTCTCGGGACGCAACATGCCGTGGTGGCTCCTGGGCATGTCCATGGTGGCCACCACCTTCAGCACCGACACCCCGAACCTGGTCACCGACATCGTCCGGCAGAACGGGGTGGCGGGGAACTGGGTCTGGTGGGCCTTCCTCCTCACGGGCATGCTGACCGTCTTCGTCTACGCCAAGCTGTGGCGGCGTTCCGGCGTGCTCACCGACGTGGAGTTCTACGAGATCCGCTACAGCGGGGCCCCGGCAGCGTTCCTGAGGGGCTTCCGGGCACTCTACCTGGGCGTGTTCTTCAACGTCGTGATCATGGCCACCGTCACCCTGGCGGCGATCAAGATCGGGGGCGTCCTCCTGAACCTCTCCCCCCTGGAGGTCATCGGCATCGCCGGCGGGACCACAGTGCTCTTCAGCATGCTGGGAGGATTGACCGGGGTGCTCCTCACCGACTTCCTCCTCTTCATCACGGCCATGGTCGGATCGGTGGCCGCGGCGGTGGTGGCGGTGGGACATCCGGACGTGGGGGGCCTATCGGGCCTCTTCGCCCACCCGGAGCTGGCGGGACGGCTCTCCATCCTCCCCGACTTCGGCGACCCGCGGCAGCTGGTCCCCCTCCTCGTCATCCCTCTGGCGGTGCAGTGGTGGAGCGTGTGGTATCCCGGGGCGGAACCCGGGGGCGGGGGCTACATCGCCCAGCGGATGCTGTCAGCCCGGGACGAGTCCCATGCCACAGGCGCCACCCTCTTCTTCAACGCCGCCCACTACGCCCTCCGTCCCTGGCCGTGGATCCTGGTGGCCCTGGCCTCCCTGGTGGTCTTCCCCACTGTGGAGTCGCTCCAGACCGCCTTCCCCGGTGTCTCTGAGGGCATCCTGGGACACGACCTCGCCTATTCCGCCATGCTCACCTTCCTTCCCCCCGGTCTCCTGGGACTGGTGGTGGGCTCCCTGGCGGCGGCCTATATGTCGACCATCTCCACCCATCTGAACTGGGGCTCCTCCTATGTGGTGAACGACTTCTGGAAGCGGTTCGTGGAACCGGATGCGGATGAGCGGAGGCTGGTCCTGGTGGGTCGGGTCACCACGCTCCTCATCATGTTCCTGGCCTGTGCCCTGGCCCTCTGGCTGCGCAGCGCCCTCCAGGCCTTCCAGATCCTGCTCCAGATCGGAGCGGGGACGGGTCTGCTCTTCATCCTCCGGTGGTTCTGGTGGCGTATCAACGCCTACGCGGAGCTGGCGGCCATGGTCGTCAGCTTCGTGGTGGCCCTCTACGTGGAGCTCCTCCACCCCCGTCTCTTCCCCTTCGTGGTCCTGGAGGCCTGGTTCAAGCTGGTGGCGGGGGTGGGCATCACCACGGCCTCCTGGATGGCGGTGGCGCTGCTGACCCGTCCCGCCGAGACCGAAACGCTGCGCTCCTTCTATCGCCTGGTACGTCCCGGCGGTCCCGGGTGGCGTCGGGTGGTGCAGCGTGCGAAGGAGGAGGGGGAGCTGCTGGAGGCCTCACCGGGAGACTGGACCGTACCCCAGGGGATCCTCGCCATGCTGGCCGGGACCCTCTCCGTCTACACCGCCCTCTTCGCCATCGGCAACTGGATCTACGGTGTGGGGTGGATGGCCCTCCTCATGACCGCGGTATCGGTGACCGCGGGATGGTTCGTGGTCGGGGCATGGGGCAGGGTGGCGGGAGCGGGGGGCGGCGGCGGGGATGCCTCGTGACCCGGCTGGCCGTGGTCCTGGCCGCGGGGCGGGGGACCCGCATGCGGGAAACGGTGGGCAAGGTGGACCTCACCCCCCGCCAGAGGGAGGCCGCCGACCTGGGGCTGAAGGGTCTCGTCCCGGTCGCGGGTCGTCCCTTCCTGGACCACGTACTCTCGGCCGTGGCCGACGCGGGGGTCGGGGAGGTGTGCCTGGTCACCGGTCCGGGTGACCATCCCGTGAGGATGCGCTACGAGAAGATGCATCCCCGGCGACTGGATTTCCGGTTCGCCGTACAGGAAGAGGCCCTGGGGACCGCCCACGCTCTTCTCCAGGCGGAAGAGGTGACCGGTGATCATTCGTTCCTCCTGATGAACGCGGACAACTGGTATCCTCCCGGAGCGGTGGAGCGGGTGGGCCGGGTCAGGGGGAGTGCCCTGGCCGGGTTCAGACGAGGAGGTCTCGTGCGCCATGGCAACATGCCTTCGGGGAGAGTACGGTCGTATGCGCTGGTGGATGCGGACGGTGAGGGGCGGGTGAGGAGGGTGGTGGAGAAGCCGGTTCCCGAGGAGGAGACGAGCCTGGGACCGGGGGCATGGGTGAGCATGACGCTCTGGAGGTTCCGACCGGTGATCTATGAGGCGTGCCGGATGACAGCACCGTCCGAGCGGGGTGAGCGTGAGCTGCCCGACGCGGTACAGATCGCCATCGAGCAGCTCGGCGAGACCTTCCTCGTGGTCCCCTGTCCGGACCTGGGCGTCCTCGATCTCTCCCGGCGGGAGGACATCTCCTCGGCAGCCGGTCATCTGGAGGGGGGTGAGGTGCTGCTGTGAGAGGGGTCCCCCTGGAGCGGTACACTTCGGCCCGGCGCCTGCGTTCCGACCTGACGGGGAGAGGGCTGGGGAGCGAGTCGGCCCGTGCGCTCTCCGAGCTCTTCGCTCAGTGTGCCGCCCGTGCGCGGGACATGGGGATGGCGGGGGGGCGGAGAGTCCACGGATGGTATGTCCCGGGCCGCATCGAGGTGCTGGGCAAGCATACCGACTATGCCGGGGGGAGCAGCGTGCTGGCCGCCACCGAGCGGGGCTTCTGCTTCCTGCTGGCCCCCGGGGGGGGGCCCGCACTCTCCATCCTGGACGCGGGCCGGGAGGAGGCGATCTCGTTCCCCGTCGCACCGGACCTCGAACCGGAGACCGAGAACTGGGCCAGCTACCCCATGACCGCGGCCCGGCGGCTCGCCCGGGACTTCGGGCCCGACCTGAGGGGAGGACGCCTGGTGTTCGCCAGCAACCTCCCCCCCGCGTCGGGCATGAGCAGCTCGAGCGCCTTCATCACCGGCACCGTCCTCACCCTGGCGGACCGGAACGGTCTCACCACCGGTGAGCGGTGGCGGCGGGTGTTCCCCGACCGGGAGACCGTCGCTGACTATCTGGGAGCCGTGGAGAACGGACGCTCCTTCGGACCGCTGGGCGGCGATACCGGGGTCGGAACCCGGGGCGGGAGCGAGGATCACACGGCCATGATGTGCGCGGTCCCCGGACGTCTGGTGCGCTATGCCTACGCTCCCGTCCGCCTTGAGGACCGGTTGCCCATGCCGCCGAAGACCGTGTTCGCCGTGGCTTCCAGCGGAGTGCCCGCCCGGAAGACCGGATCTGCCAGGGAACGCTACAACGAGGCCGCGGACCGCATGGAGATGCTGCTGGAGGTCTGGAACCGCTCGGTCGAGGTGGCCGCGCCCCACATCGGAACGGTGCTGGAAGGGGGGTCCCGGTCGGAGGAGCGTCTCCAGGAGGCCATCACCGACCACGCCCCGGCGGGCATGCAGGCGGTTCTCCGCGATCGGCTGGAGCATTTCCGGGCCGAGCAGACGGAGATCCTGCCCACCGCCTCCACGGCCCTGCGCGAGGGGGACATGGAGACCTTCGGAAGGACCGTGGAGCGCTCCATGGGCCTGGCGGAGGACCTGCTGGGCAACCAGGTGCCCGAGACGGTCTGCCTCGCCGAGGAGGCCTATCGGCTGGGTGCCGCCGCCGCTTCCGCCTTCGGTGCGGGATACGGCGGCAGCGTCTGGGCACTGGTGGGAACCGGAGAGGCCGCCTCGTTCCTGCAGCGGTGGCGTTCCTCCTACGCCGACCGCTTTCCGGAGCGGCTGGCCGGAGCCCGCTTCTTCATCACGGGAGCCGGGCCTCCGGCCCTGCGTCCGCTCATCGAGGATAGAGAGGGAGCCGTCCCATGAAGGAAGGACTCGATCGCCGCTCGTTCATCCGTACCACCGCCGCCGCCGGGCTCGGCCTGGGGCTCGGCGGGACCCTGGCCGGCTGCTCCGATAGGCCGCTCCCGCCGCCGGAGGGTTTCCAGCCCGACCCCATCGATACGGTGCGGATGGGGTTCGTCGGGGTGGGACACCAGGGGGCGAGCCACGTCCGGAACTTCCTCGGGATCCCGGGTGTTGAGATCCGTGCCGTCTGCGACATCGTCCAGGAGAAGGCGGAACGGATCGCGGAACGGGTGGTGGAGGGGGGACAGCCCCGGCCCGTCCTCTATACCGGGGGGCATGAGGACTTCCGGCGGATGTGCGGTGAGGAAGAACTGGACCTGGTCTTCAACGCCACCCCCTGGAAGTGGCATCATCCGGTCTGCAGGGAGGCGATGGAGCAGGGGAAGCACGCGGCCACCGAGATCCCCATGGCCATCAGCCTCGAGGAGTGCTGGGACTTGGTGGAGACCTCCGAGCGGACCCGCAGGCACTGCGTGCCCATGGAGAACTGCTGCTACGACCGCACCGAACTGATGATCCTGAACATGGTGCGGCAGGGACTCTTCGGGGACCTCCTCCACGCCGAGTGCGGATATCTCCACGACCTGAGGGAACTCAAACTCAGCGAATTCTACGAGGAGGAGTGGAGGATCGAGCACTCAGCGCGCCGCAATGCCGACCTCTATCCCACCCACGGTGTGGGGCCCGTCTCCCAGTGGCTCGACATCAACCGGGGCAACCGCTACGAACACCTCGTGTCCATGGCCAGTCCCGGGATCGGGCTGAACCGCTACGCCGCCGGGGAATACGGGTCCGGGAGCCCCCGGGCTCAGCGGCGATACGCCCTGGGTGACGTGGTGAACACGCTCATCAAGACCCATCGCGGCGAGAGCATCCTCCTCACCCACGACACCAACTCACCCCGTCCCTACAGCCGCAGGATCCTGCTCCAGGGCAGCCGGGGACTCATCCGGAAATACCCTGACCAGCGCATCCACATCGAGGGCAGAAGCCCCGCCCACCGGTGGGAGGAGGCGGAAGCGTACGTCGAGGAGTTCGAGCATCCCCTGTGGTCGGAGATGAGGGAGCGCAGCAGGGGGGCGGGGCACGGCGGCATGGACTACATCGAGGACTGGCGTCTCATCAAGTGTCTCAGGGAGGGGCTCCCGATGGACATGGACGTATACGACGGGGCGGCATGGAGTTCCCTCATCGAACTGAGCGAGCGTTCCATCGCCCGGAGGAGCGCCTCGATGGCGTGTCCCGACTTCACCCGGGGTGCTTGGAGGTCCCGACCGCCCCTGGGTATCGTCCATGCGTGAGGACCCGGTTCCTTCCCGCATACCCCCCTATGCAGCACCATGGGGGTTCCAGGGGAATAAATACGACCTGGATATCGCAAATACAGTTTCGGAGGTGCATCTAGACGTTTTTGGCTTGATGTGACTTCGCTTGAGTCTATATTGGGTTCCTGCAGAAGGCCGAAGTGCTTGGAAGCTTACCTGAGTCCATGAAAGGTGGTGTGATGCATGTCCGTTGATGCGGCAGGCACACCTGAGATCCTGGAGGACGGTTACGGAAGCGCGAAGTACGATTGGCATAAGCCGGAGTGGGCGGACAGGTCACTGGAAGAGAAACTGGAAGCGGACCGGCAGCGCGAGGAGGACCTGATGCGCGGCTCCCGCTACCAGCGGATCCGGCGGCTCGTCCTGGAAGAAGGGGTCTGATCCCCACCCATCACGCCCTCAGCCGAGGGCGACGTCCAGCAGCATCATGACGGCGAACCCCCCCATGGTCCCCAGCGTCGCGATGTCCGTGCTCCCCTCGGACTGCGAAGCCGGGATGAGTTCCTCAACCACCACGAAGATCATGGCGCCGGCGGCGAAGGCGAGGGCCCAGGGCAGCATCGTCTGCATCTGGGTTACCGCCAGCGCCCCGACCACCGCGGCGATCGGCTCCACCACCGCACTCAGCTGGCCGTACCAGAAGCAGCGTCCCACCCCCACACCCTCCCTGCGAAGGGGCAGGGCCACCGCCACCCCCTCGGGGAAGTTCTGCAGCCCGATCCCGATGGTCAGGGCGACCGCCCCCGCCAGGGTGGCCCCGCCGGGAAGCCCGAGCTGGGCGGCCGCCGCCGCGAAGGCGACACCGATGGCCAGTCCCTCCGGGATGTTGTGGAGGGTGATGGCAAGCACCAGCAGGGTGGAGCGTCGCCAGGTGGTCGAGATCCCCTCGGCCGCGTCGATGGGCGTGAAGGGGTGGAGGTGCGGGAGCAGGGCGTCCGCCAGGCGCAGGAAGACCCCTCCCAGGAGGAAGCCTCCCACCGCCGGGAGCCATGCGGGGAAACCGAGGAACTCGGCGTACTCGATGGAGGGGAGGAGGAGTGAGAAGAAGCTGGCCGCGATCATCACCCCCGCGGCGAACCCCAGCATGGCGTTGAGCAGTCCCTGGGACACGGACCGGGTCGTGAAGACCAGGCCGGCGCCCAGGGCGGTCACGGCCCAGGTGAAGCAGCCGCCCAGCAGCGACTGATACACGGGGGTGAGATTGCTGAACCATTCGATCATGGCAACAGATTATTAGGTCCACCTCATCCCCGCAACGGTCGATCCTGCCGGGCTCACCCCCGACCCGGAGATCGACGGCATCCCCCATGTGATGAATCCGGGCGATCCGCTCCGGCCCGCCATGGAGGTGACCCTGGACGAGGTCATCCAGGACGACCACATCCGGGTCTTCGACCACGCCGGCACCTTCGTCCGGACCATAGGCGGACACGGTCAGGGGCCCGGGGAGCTCAACGGCGCCGCCACCGTCGCGGTCGGTCCCGGAAGGGACCGTCACTCCCCGTACGTCTTCAGGACCAGTTCCTCCAGGGGACGCTTGGGCACGTGGTGCACCCCCTCCCGGTCCCTCCAGTACCGGATATCCCCTCCCGGGGCCTGGAGGTCCTCCAGGCGTATCTCCTCGGCCGGTTCTCCCATGCCCAGCGCCAGCAGGATACGCAGATGGCCCGGGATCTCCAGGGCCTCCCGCAGTCCCGCGACCTCCAGCGATCCGATGATGCAGGTGCCCAGTCCCTTCTCGGCGGCGCCCAGTGCCATGGACCACGCCGCGATCCCGTGATCGCAGCCGAAGGTGTCCCGGAGCGTGGTGTCTCCCAGGATGATGACCCAGGCGGCCGGACGTTCCCCCTCGGGAGGTCCCTCCCACTCCTCCAGGTAGCCGGCCCAGGCGGTATGGGGGAAGATGGCGGCGTTGGTGGAGGGATCGGTGCTCAGGATGAACTTCAGCGGCTGGAGGTTCGAGGCGGAGGCGGAGATCCTGGCCAGGTCCGCGATCTCACGGAGCGCGGCGAGGGTCACCTCCCGGTCCTGGCGGAACCTCCGGGTGGATCGGGTCTTGAGGATGAGTTCACGAAGCGTCACGCGGGGCACTCCTCGGTAGGGTCCAGGGCGGACTGGCGAGCCACATCCTGCGCTCCTACATTACACGTCCCCATCGCGGACGGCCCGTGTTTTCCCGGCGGCATCCGCCGGGGGGCGGCCGCCGCGGGACCGTACACCCCGGAAGGAGTTCCCATCGTGACCGCATCCGAGGACCTCGACGTCCAGGCGATCAGAGACCGATTCCCCTCCCTTGCCCGGCTGCACGGGGGGCGACCCGTCGCCTACTTCGACGGGCCCGGCGGCACCCAGGTCCCGCTGGAGGTGGTGGAGGCGGTGACCGACTACCTCGTCCACCACAACGCCAACGCCCACTGGCCCTTCCCCACGAGCCGGGAGACCGATGAGGTCGTAGCGTCGGGGCGGGGGGCTGTGGCCGACCTCCTCGGTGCCGCCTCCGAGGAGGTGGTCTTCGGGCCGAACATGACGACCCTCGCCTTCCATCTGGCACGGGCATTGGGGCGCACCATGGACCCCGGGGACGAGATCCTCGTCACCGAACTCGACCACCACGCCAACGTGGATCCCTGGAGGGACCTGGCGGTAGAGCGGGGGGTGGAGGTCCGGGCCGTACGGATGGACCCGGAAGGATGCACCCTGGACTGGGAGGACCTGGAGGCGAAGCTGGGTCCGAAGACCCGGCTGCTGGCCATCGGGGCGGCGAGCAACGCGGTGGGTACCGTCACCGACGTCGCGAGGGCGGCGGGGATGGCCCACACAGCCGGCGCCCTGGTCTTCGTGGACGCGGTCCACTACACCCCCCACCGGAAGGTGGAGGTGGAGGACCTGGGATGCGACTTCCTGGCCTGTTCCCCCTACAAGTTCTACGGGCCCCACCTGGGGGTGCTCTGGGGACGGAGGGAACGGTTCGAGGAGCTCCATGTCTCGAAGCTGCAGCCGGCCCCGGACAGAGTTCCCGAACGCCTGGAGACCGGCACCGCCCTTCATGAGGGGATCGCAGGGGCGGCGGCGACCGTGGATTTCATCGCCTCACTGGGGCGGGGCGAGAACAGGGTCGACCGCCTGGAGGACGCATACGGCAGGCTCCACACCCGGGGAGAACGGCTCATCGTGCGGCTCGTAGGCGGCCTGGAGCAGATCGACGGGGTCACTGTCCACGGTCCCGGGACCGATCACCCGAGGACCCCCACCGCGGCCTTCGCCGTGGGAGCGTGGCCTTCGGAGGAGGTGAGCGCCCGTCTGGCGGAGGGCGGGGTGTTCACCACCTGCGGTGACTTCTATGCCAGCACGCTGGTGGAGAGGCTGGGCCGCGCGGACAGCGGACTGGTCCGGGCGGGCTGTGCCTGCTACACGACCGAGGAAGAGGTGGACCGCCTCCTCGAGGGGGTGGCGGACCTGGCGCGTCAGACGGTTTGAGGAGGCAGGGGCCCCTCCGAGGAGGCCTTGCTCCTCCCCCCAACGTACCAGGCCCCGGTCGGGACCTCCCGGATCAGGACCCGGACGGTCTCGGCCGGCACTTCCAGCTCGCGCATGACCACCTCGCTGATGGCCATGGCCAGACGGTCACGGGTCTGCTCGGTCCGGCCTTCCAGCATGTTCACCTCGATGACGGGCACGGCCGTCCTCCCCTCTGTTCTGATTCAATCCGGCAGGACCGGTCCCAGGTCGGGACCTCCCGGGTGGTATCTCCTCAGCGTCCCCTCCCGCACCGAGGTCTCCTCGAACAGCACCCGCTTCATCTCCCCCCGGGCGAAGAGGGAGGCCTGGTCGTCGAAATGGGGTGAGTCGGGGCGGCTGCTCTGTCCGTAGGCCAGGATGGAGAAGGCCCTGGGCGGGTCGGTGAACTCCACGGCGAGCACCCATCCATCCCCCCGGTCCGCGGCCCTCCGACCATCCGGGTCGGTCCGGTAGCTCAGCACCCGGAAACATCCCAGATCCCCGCCTCCTCCACCCGCCGGGAGGTCGACCTCTCCGCGGCGGACCCGGTGCACCTCGCCCCAGGCCACATCCAGACCGCCCCATCTCCGGGTCACCTCCGCGGAGGCCTCCCGGAGTGCGTCGGCTGCCAGGTCGTGATGAGCCAGCCCCCGGGGGGACCGCATCGGTTCCTCGGGGTCCCACGGTACCGCGAACCCTTGCGGGTCCATGGCTCGGGATGTCTCATCGGGCATCGATCGCCGCAGATCCCGGACCCGGTCGGTATAGAGGTCCCACCAGCGTTCGAACAGCACCGCCCCGGTGCTCCCCGGGGCCACCCTGTCGTCCCACCCCTCCAGGACAGCGGCCTCCGCTTCCAGGCCCCGTTCCTCTGCGAGGCGGACCAGCTCTCCCTTCACCCGCTCGGCCAAAAGTACCCTCATACTGTGCTTGCGTTCCACCACCTCCTCCAGGCTCCAGCGGGTGGAGTCCCCGGGGGGGGCGTGTACGAGCATCAGGCTGTGCTGGCTTCGGAGCCTGAGCCTCGGTTCGGGCAGGTTGGGAGGGAGGGAACCACGGTCGAGGTCCACGTTGAGGTTGGTGAAGTCGGGAGGGTCGTTGGCATTCTGGAGATAGCCTCCCGGCGGGTTGACCAGGCGGGGAAGGCGCTCCAGGGGTTCGATGCCTGTCCATATGTCGTCGCTGCCCCGTGCGGGGAGTGCTTCGCGGTCCGATCCAGGGACGGGGTGGGGGAGGGAGGGCAGCCGGGCGTTCCAAAGGTAGACGATGTTCCCGTCCGCGTCGGCATAGGTGTAGTTGGAGCTCTGGATCGCCTGGATCCTCATGGCGGCGAACCATTCCTCGAGGTCGGAGGCCTGCATCATGCGCAGGTACTGCTCTCCCCGGCGGAACTGACCGTCGGCGGCGTCGCGGAGCACGTAGAAGTGAGCGGCGTCCTGGTGGATGATGGGGCCCACCGGTGACCCGGGGAAGCTCACCTGCGTCCATCCCTCCCTCCCATCGTCCGTCCTCCAGGGGACCCTTACCGCCCGCGCGGTCACGGGGAGGGAGGCCCCGTCGAAGAGGACCCGCTCCGGCCGGTCGTCGTCCCGCTCCAGGGCGTAGACCATGTCCAGGTCGGGTCCGTTGTTTGTGGTGGACCACCCGAGGCGGCGGTTGAAACCGCCGATGATGCCGAAGGCCCCTCCGATACGGATGTCACCGTAGAAGTCGACGACCCCGGGCACGGTGAGGTGGGCCTCGTAGTAGCCGGCGGACCAGGAGAGGTGAGGATTGCGGAGGAGGATGGGACGTCGGGAGGCGGTGCGGGAACCGTCCAGGGCCCAGACGTTGCTCCCGTCGTCCGGGTGGGGGTCGGGGTGCGGCGGGGCGGAGGTCCCCTCCGGAGGACCTCCCCCGGCTGCGGTCCGACCCTGCATGTACCGTGCGAAGCGCCGTGCCGAGGAGAGGCTCCAGCTCCCCACCGTGAGGGCGGAGACGTCATGCCCGGTGAAGCGGATCCTCCGCCATGCCTCGAACTCGCCGGGATGGCGGTCCATGTAATGGTTCATGCCGGCGGCGAAGCCTTCCATGAGAGAACGGACATCGGAGGGGAGGAGATGGTAGGTGTCCACCGCCCCTTCCCACCGGAGCCGGGCGAAGGCGTCCCCTCCCGTCCGCGAGGAATCACCGAAGACCCATGCGGCCCGTCCCCGGGCCTCCACCAGGTCCTCCACCGCCCGAGGTCCGTAATCCTCGGCCTGGCACCAGGCGATGCCGAAACCGAGGGCCTGCAGGTCCTCTGCCAGGATGTGGGGCACGCCGTAGTCGGTGCGGCGGACCTCCACCCGGGCGGCGATCCCCCGATAGTCATCCTCCGACCACGACACCCGATGGACGGGGGGTGCCTCCGGCGCGGTGATCGGTGTCCGGGCAGGGATATGGTACGAGCAGCCTGCGGCCGCCAGGGCCGCGAGAAAGCACAGCAGGGTACGGAGAGACATGGTCTTCGCTCCCGTGAGGTGACGGCGGTCGGGGACGCGGGACCAGTCTAGCCGGGTCCGCCGAGGGGACCAAGGGGTGAACCCGCGGATAAGGGGACGCCCCGGCACCGGAGATGCCGGGGCGTCCCTTACGCTCCACCGTTGGGGGTGTGAGGCGCGATCAGCGGCGTCGGCCGCCGCTCTTCGCCTCATCACGCTGCAGGCACATCATATCCGCTGCGCCGCGCGCGTCGCCGAGCAGGTGCTGGCAGAAATACTCCGCCCGCAGCCACGCCCAGTAGTCGCTCATGTTGCCGTAGCCGTGACGCTGCCCGGGGAAGAGGAAGAAATCGAACCGCTTGCCGGCCTTGATGAGCGCGTTGGCCATGCGGATCGTCCCGGCCGGGTGGACGTTGTTGTCTATACCCCCGGTGGTGAGGAGCAGGTGTCCCTTCAGGTTCTCCGCCAGCTCGGAGTTCTTCTCGATGCTGTACTCGAAGGAGACGTTCCCCTCCTCGTCGGTGACCTCTTTCACCCCGTGGTGCTTCTCGCTCCACCACTTGTTATAGATATTGTTCTCATGGTTGCCGGAGGAGGAGACGGCCACCTTGAAGAAGTCGGGGTAGACCAGCATGGCCGCGGTGGACATGAAGCCGCCGCCGGAGTGGCCGAAGATGCCCACCCGGTCGATGTCGATGTAATCGTGACGCATGGCGAGCTGTTCGATGGCGGTCTTCTTGTCAGCCAGACCGTAGTCCCGCAGGTCGCCGTAGCCGTAGTTGTGATACCACTTGGAGCGGTTCGGGTGTCCCCCCCGGTTCCCCACGGTGATCACCACGAAGTTGAACTGGGCCAGCATGGTGTTCTGGGAGGATGAGGACCACGCTTTGGCCACACTCTCGGTCTGGGGACCGGGGTAGACGTAGGCGATGATCGGGTACTTCTTCTCCGGGTCGAAGTCGAACGGTCGGTACATCACCCCGTAGAGGTCGGTGACCCCGTCGTCCGCCTTCACCTTGAAGGTCTCGGGAAACCGGTAGCCGGAGTCCCTGAGCACGCTCAGGTCGGCGGTCTCCAGCTCCAGGAGCTGCTCGCCCCGGTTGTCGTGGAGGATCGACTGCGGGACCGTGTCCACCCGGCTGAAGTTGTCCACGAAGTACCGCCCGTCGGGATCCATGCTCACCGAGTGGTCGAAATCCCCGGGGTTGAGGAGCTGCAGGCCCGAGCCGTCCAGCCCGATGCGGTAGAAGTGGTTGTAGTAGGGGTCCTCGCCCGGCTCGCGGCCGTTGGCCGCGAAGTAGATCACCCGGTCATCCTCGTCCACCTCGTAGATGCCGCGACAGGAGAAGGGGCCGGAGGTGATCTGCCGCTTCACCGTCCCGTCCAGGCCGTAGAGGTAGTAGTGCCCCCAGCCGTCCCGCTCCGACCACCAGATCAGCTCGCCGCTTCCCGTCAGCAGTTCCGGTCGCTGGTTCTCCACGTAGGTGTTCATCCGCTCCTCCACCACCGCGCGGACCTCGCCGGTGGCCACGTCGGCTACGCAGAGGTCCATCCGGTGCAGGTCACGGCTCGTCCGGGTGAACCAGATCTCCTCGCTGCTGTCGGAGAACCAGGTCCGGGGCTGGGGCCGGTCCTCGTCCCAGTAGTCCTCCCGGTCGCCGCTCAGCAGGCTCACGGACTGGTCGGTGAAGCGGTCGTCGTCGATCTTCACCTTCTCCCGCGTGGCCACCTCGAAGACGTAGATGTCGGTCTGGGTGACGTGCTCCTCACCGGGCATGTCGTACTTGTAGGTCTCCAGGGTGGGACGGGGCTGGGCGATGGCGTTGATCACCCAGAGGTCCTTCACCTTGCGCTGGTCGGTGCGCTCGACGGCGAACCTGCTGGAGTCCTTCGACCAGACCGCACCGACGGACTTGCGGTCGTCCTTGTTCTTCTCCCTCTCGACATTGGTCTCACCGCGCCCTTCCCGGGTCCAGCTGTAATGCTCCTCACCGTCATCGGTGAGCTGGTACTCGGTGATCTCGGCTTCCTCGTCCTCCAGCAGCTTCAGGTATTCCTCGTACTCGGTTAGGAAGAGGTTGTAGTGGCGGCCGTAGACAACCCACTCCCCGTCCGGGCTGACGCTGGCCCAGCGCTCGTGGTCGGTATCCTCCTCCCACTCCTCCAGTTCCCGGAGCTCCCCGGTGGCGAGGGTGTACTCCAGGTGGTAGATTTTCTTCTTCTCCTTCGTCTCCTTCTTCTCCTCGCCCCGCTTCTCACCCTCTTCCTGCTCTTTGCCGCGGCTGGTCTCGGCGGTGTCGGGGACCGTCTCGATGGAACTCTCCACGTCGAACCGGAAAGCGCGGTCCTGGTCCACCCACTCGATGGAGCGGATGGGGAGGTGCTTGGCGTCGTAGGGGTCCTTCGTGATCCGGGTGATGTCGGCCGCCATCCGGTCCCGGTCGAAGAGGGGGTGCTTCGTGCTCCGCGCCGGGTCCACGATGTACCAGAACCGCCCCGCGGCTGTCTCATACTCGTACCAGAAACGGTCGCTGTGCTCCAGCCACCGGGGCCTCACCCGGGTGCTGAACACCATCTTGCCCATCTTGTCGCCGGTGAAGCGTGAGGCCATCTCATAGTCGGCGGTACGCACCCGGTGGTCCTCCGCCTCCTGGGCGATGGCCGATCGGGGGGCTGCCTGCACGACGAGGACGGCAGCGAGTACCCAGCCGACCGCCCGCAGCGTGCGGACGTGGGCGAGGTTGACTGGTCGCATGGGGTTCTCCTTACTGGTGCTTCGGGTTGTCCCTTGTCTCATCGAATTCGAGGAGGAACTGCCGGGCGGCCGTGATGGACGGCCTGTGGGTCATACACCCGGGGGGGTGAGATCCTTGGGTCTCACCGACCTCCCCGACGGCGTCCTCACCTCAGGAAGACCCGGCTGATCCGCTCGTTGAGCCAGAGGGTGACCGGATGGGTGTCCCGGCTCATGAACTCGCATACGATGTCGGCCATTTCGGGGGTGCGCAGGTAGCCGTACACCTTGTGGGGGTTGGCCCTGCCTCCCACCTCGTAGTCGTTCTCGACGACCCGGTCCATTACGGTCACCCGCCGGCCACTGGCCGCGAAGTCGTCGGCGATGTTGTAGTTGAAGGACACCCTGTCCTCCAGGTCGGACAGGTTGAACCAGGCGGTTCGGATGTTGTCCGGCACCCGGAGTTTCCCCCTCGAAAACGCGCTCCGAGGCATCTCGGCGGCGATCCTGCTCATGACCACCGGGAGTCCCAGCGGGGAGCCGAGGGTGACGAGGGTGTCCACCGTGACGTCCGGGACGAGCTGAGTCAGCACGTCGTAGCAGATGATCGAGCCCATGGAATGACCGATCAGCAGGATGTCATGCCCCGCCCACCGCCGGATGAGGAGTGCCGTGTCCTCACGGATCCGGTCCCGCATGAGACGCCTTCCGCTCCCCTCTTCCCCCGCATCCTCCCTGTAGTACGCCTCCAGGTCCTTGAAATAGCGGCGGATCACCCAGTCGCTGATGAACTCGTAGTTCAGGGTGAGGTCCTCGGTGAGGAAGAGCCTGTCGAACTGGCGTTCCAGGTAGTCCAGGAACCTGCGTCGGAAGAAGGGGGGTCTGTCCTCCCTCGGTCCCGGGGAGGGGCGATAGGGCTCACGGAGGTAGAGGGGGTGGTCGGGATCCTCGAGCCGGGGGTCGCGCGGTTCCGGGTGGAGGTGATGTGCCCAGTAGGCGAGACGGAAGCGGAAGATGTGGCGCCAGCACGCGGTCGCCGTGAGACCCTCGCGCAGAGAACGCTTCCACCAGGAGGCCAGCAGGTCCTCGGGAGGCTTGTTGCCCAGGCCGTGCACGCCGATGATGACCTTGCTCACCGAGCCTCCTCCAGTGCGGTGCGGATCCTCCCCGGATAGTCGGTGATGATCCCCTCCACGCCCAGTCCGGCCAGGTGCAGGGCGTGATCGGGTTCGTTCACCGTCCAGACATGCACGTCCAGCCCCGCGTCATGGGCGGTCAGGACGAGATCTCGATCCACCGCATCACACACCATCAGGTTGAGGCCCCTCACCCCCAGGTCCCTGGCCGCGGGTACCAGGGTCCGAGGCTCGGGACTCCAGGCGCCTCCCCTGCCGGGCTGTTCGAAGGCCACGTTCCACATCAGGCACTCGGCCGGGAAGATCTCGCGGGCCGCCTCAAGCATCCACGGCCGGAAATCCAGGAGGTAGAGGGATCCCCGGCGCTCCGGCATCCCGTCCAGGAGTTCCTTCAGGGGGACGAGCAGTTCCTCGCCCGCCTTCATCTCCAGCATGAGCGGGGCATCCGGCGGGAGCGTCTCGAGGACCTGGTCGAGGGTGGGGATCCGTTCTCTCATCAGGCGGTACTTCCTACCCCTGCCCACCTTCAGCCCGCGCAGGCGTTCCAGGCTGTCCCGACCCACGCGGTGATATCTCCCGGTGGACCGGAAGGTGTTGGCGTCGTGCATGAGGACGATGCGCCCGTCTCGGGTGAGCCGCAGGTCCACCTCCACGCCGTCTGCGCCCTGCTCCATGGCCAGGCGCACCGCGGCCAGGGTGTTCTCGGGTGCGTTCCCCGAGGAACCTCGATGACCGATGACCAGGGGTCCCTCTCCGCCTGATGCGTTCCCCATCAGCTCCACTCCCGGATTCGACCGCGATCCTCAGCAGGCAGCTCCATGCCGGCCCGAAGCAGACAGGAGAGATGATACGGAGGGGAGGGGCCAGGGGGAAAGGGGCCTCTCATCTGAAGGGTGGATGCAGGGGGGAAATGGAGTATCTTGGCGGAGTCGGGCGCGGCGCCGGGAGGCGGGAACTGAAGAAGGAAGTTGGGGGAGATGTCGATCCTCGATCGGATCAACGAACTCTTCTCCCGGATCCGGGGTCTCACCCGGGGCGGGGGCGAGGAAGCGCAGGAACGACAGCGGCGGAAGGGGAAGCTGACGGCCCGGGAGCGGATCGACACCCTCCTGGACGATGCCAGTTTCCTGGAGACCGACCTCTTCGTGGAACATACCGCCAGCGACTTCGGGATGGACAAGAAGAAGCTGGCGGGGGACGGTGTGATCACCGGTTTCGGCCGGATCGAGGACCGTCCCGTCGCCGTGTACGCCCAGGATTTCACCGTGGCAGGCGGGAGCCTGGGCATGATGCACGCGGGGAAGATCGTGAAGGTGATGGACGGAGCCCGCGACAGGCTCTGTCCTCTCATCGGGATCAACGACTCCGGCGGCGCACGCATCCAGGAGGGGATCGACTCCCTGCGGGGCTACGGGGACATCTTCTTCCGCAATACCCTCCTCAGCGGCGTGGTCCCCCAGGTCTCCCTGGTCCTCGGGCCGTGCGCCGGCGGGGCCGTGTACTCCCCGGCCCTCACGGACTTCGTGGTGGTGGTCGAGGGGATCTCCAACATGTTCATCACCGGTCCCCAGGTCATCAAGACCGTGCTGGGTGAGGACGTGAGCCCGGACGAGCTGGGGGGGGCCCGGGTGCAGTCGTCGGTGACCGGGAACGCCCATTTCTACGCCGAGTCCGAGCAGGAGGCCTTCGACCAGATCCGCCGTCTCCTCTCCTACCTCCCCTCCAGCAGCCGTGAGGACCCGCCGGCCGTCCCCACCGTCCCCCCGGTGCGGCCGCTGCGGCATGACATCATCCCCGCTCAGCGGCGGGAGGCGTTCGACGTGAAGGACGTGATCCGGGGGATCGTGGATGACTCCGAGTTCCTCGAGATCCAGGAACGGTGGGCCCGGAACATCGTCATCGGGCTGGCCCGCCTGAAAGGGAGGGTGGTGGGGGTCGTGGCCAATCAGCCCCGGGTGCTGGCCGGGGTGCTGGATGTGGACTCCTCCGACAAGGCCGCCCGTTTCATCCGGTTCTGCGACGCCTTCAACATCCCCATCATCACCCTCGTGGATACCCCTGGATACCTCCCCGGGGTAGACCAGGAGCACGCCGGTGTCATCCGCCACGGCGCGAAGATCCTCTACGCCTACAGCGAGGCCACCGTCCCGAAGATCACCCTCATCATGCGCAAGGCGTACGGCGGCGCTTACATTGCCATGTGCAGCCGTCACCTGGGGGCCGATTTCCTCTTCGCCTGGCCTACCGCCGAGATCGCCGTGATGGGGCCCGAGGGAGCGGCCAACATCATCTTCCGGAAGGAGATCGAGGAGAGCGACGACCCCGAGGCAACCCGGCAGGAGAAGGTGAAGGAATACGAGGAGAAGTTCGCCAACCCGTACGTGGGGGCCTCACGGGGTTATGTGGATGCGGTCATCGAACCGGTCCGCACCCGGCGCTTCCTGGTCGACGCTCTGGACGGTGCGAAGCGGCGGGAGTACGGACGCCTCGACCGTCATCACGGCAACATGCCCCTCTGATCCCATGGCCGACGAGCATACCCTGAACATAGACGGGACACGCTACGAGACCGAGGTGCCCGAGGGGAGTCTGAAGCCTCGCCGATCCCCCCCCGACCCTCGGATCGTGAGGGCCTTCATCCCCGGCCTCATCCAGGAGGTGCGGGTGCGGGAAGGGGACCGGGTCGAGCCGGGTGAGGTGCTCCTGCTCCTGGACGCCATGAAGATGTACAACGAGGTGGTGGCACGGGTCCCGGCCCGGGTGAAGGATGTCCAGGTCGAGGAGGGGGAGGTGGTGGAGAAGGACCAGCTCCTGGTCGAGCTGGCGTGACACGCCCCGGCGGATTCGAGGAGAGGAGGGAGCGGATCGTGGTGGACGCCGGGGAGATGCACGCCCGCTCGGAGGCCCTCTTCGACCCGGACAGCCCCCACTACGCCGACTTCGGGATGACCGCCCTCTCCCGGGTCACGAACACCTGGACCCTCCGGGTGACCGGGACTCTCCGGTTCCTCCTGGCAGGCTGGGTGGTGGTGTCCCGGTTCCGCCGGGTATGGGATTCAAGGAACCGGGGCGGCCGGCGGTAATCTTCTCATCGGCCTCCCGCGCCCCACCGGGAGGCGCCACATCCTACATAGGAGTCCGATGATGCGTCGAGCGAGCCTTCTTTCCCTGTGCCTGGGTGCCCTGGTCCTGCTGAGTGCCGCCTCCGCCGGAGCCCAGGTCCCACCCTCCGACCTCACAGGCGGCCTGCAGTGGCGGAACATCGGTCCCGCCAACATGTCGGGCCGCATCACCGACATCGAGGCGCTCGATGCCGATTGGCGGCACGTGGTGGTGGCCTCCGCTTCCGGGGGCGTCTGGAAGTCGGTGAACGGGGGGACGACCTGGGAGCCGATCTTCGACGATTACGGCGCCGCGAGCATCGGAGCCGTGGCCCTCTTCCAGCCCGACCCGGACATCATCTGGGTGGGAACCGGCGAGCCGAACAACCGGAACAGTGTAGCTTGGGGGGACGGGGTCTACCGCTCCGACGACGGGGGCCAGACCTTCCGGCACGCGGGGCTCGAGGAGACCCACCAGATCGCCCGGGTCCTCACCCATCCCACCGACCCGGACATCGCCTGGGTCGCGGCCATCGGACATCTCTGGGGCTACTCGGGGGACCGGGGGGTCTTCAAGACCATCGACGGCGGCCGCACCTGGGAGCGGGTGCTCCACGTGGATGAGAAGACGGGGTGCAGCGCCCTGGAGATGGACCCCACCGACCCGGACGTGCTGTATGCCGGCATGTACCAGCGGATCCGCCGCCCGTGGCGTTTCGACTCGGGCGGTCCCAACGGGGGGATCTTCAAGTCCACCGACGGCGGGCGGACCTGGACGAAGCTGACGCGGGGTCTCCCGACCGGGGACACCGGGAAGATCGGTCTGGCGGTGGCCCGCTCCGCCCCCCGGGTCGTCATGGCCTTCGTGGAGGCGGAGCAGGCCGAGGAGGAGGGGGACCTCAGCGAACCCCGCTCGGGGATCTATCGATCGGAGGACGCCGGGGCGAACTGGGAATACGTGAACACCTTCAACAACCGGCCCTTCTACTACAGCCACCTATGGCTCAATCCCGTGGATGAGGAGATCGTCTACGTCCTCACCACCCGGATGTACATCTCTTATGACGGGGGGCGCACCCTGGAACGCGCCGGAGGCGGCCTCCACAGCGACTATCATGCCCTCTGGGCGGACCCGGCCGAGCGGGACAGGCTCTACGTGGGTACCGACGGCGGGGTGGGCCTCACCCACGACCACGACCGCAGCTACATCTTCTTCGACACCCTCCCGGTGAGTCAGTTCTACGCGGTGGGCGCCGACATGCGCGACCCCTACTACGTCTACGGCGGCCTCCAGGACAACGGCACCTGGGGCGGTCCCTCCAACAGCCGGGACGGCCGGGGCATCCTCACCGACCACTGGGCGAGCGTGGGGGGCGGGGACGGCTTCCACGTGCAGGTCGATCCAACCGACTGGCGTACCGTCTACCTGGAGAGCCAGAGGGGCTCCATCAGCCGGCTCGACGCCCTCACCCGTCGGCGCACCTCCATCCGGCCCAGAGAGCAGAACATCCTGAACTACGACGAGGCGGTGAGCGCGGAGGACATCGAGCGGAACGAGGCGGCGGGCTGGCGCGGCCCCTTCCGATTCAACTGGTCCTCCCCCATCGTGCTCTCCCCCCACAACCCTCACACCGTCCTCTTCGGGGGCAACCACCTCTTCCGTTCGGTGGACCGGGGAGAGCACTGGAAGATCATCAGCCCCGACCTCTCCACCCGCGACCCGGTCAAGATGGACCGCGAGTCGGGCGGCCTGACCCGGGATGTGACCGGGGCGGAGACGCACTGTACCATCATCAGCATCTCCGAATCCCCCCTGCGGCCCGGTCTCATCTGGGTGGGTACCGACGACGGCAACGTGCAGCTCACCCGGAACGACGGGGCGGACTGGGACAACGTCCGGCCGAACGTCCCGGATGTGCCGAACGGTATCTGGGTCAGCCGGGTGGAAGCCTCCCGGTTCGACCCGGGGACGGCCTACGTGACCTTCGACGGGCACCGGAGTGACCATTTCGAGCCGTACATCTTCAAGACCGCCGACTTCGGTGCCTCCTGGACCCGGATCACCTCCGGCATCCCTGCCGGTCACAGCGTGTATGTGATCGAAGAGGACCGGCACAACCCGGACCTGCTCTTCGCGGGGACCGAGTTCGGTGCCTTCTTCACCATCGACGGGGGTGGGCGGTGGGTACCCCTGATGAATGGGCTCCCCACCGTGGCGGTCCACGACCTGCTGATCCACCCCCGCGAGAACGACCTCATCGCGGGTACCCATGGCCGCGGTATCTGGATCCTCGACGACATCTCAGCCCTGCAGCAGCTCACGGCGGAGGTGAGAGCGCAGGAGGTGGTCCTCTTCCAGCCGCGCCGGGCCACCGACTGGCGCGGTGTGAGCCGTGGGGGGAGTCGGGGCCACATGTACTACCGCGGCCAGAACCCCCCGGAGGGGACCGCCATCTCCTTCTGGATCGACTCGGCGCCCGCCGCCCCCGCGGTCCTGAAGATCACCGACGTCACCGGTACCCGGAGCCGTACCGTCCGAATGTCCGCGGAGACCGGTATGAACACCTTCCGGTGGGACCTGGGCATGGATCCCTCACCGGAGATGGTGCGGCGCTTCGCGGACCGGATCCGGATGCAGGTGGAGCGGGTCCTGGAGGAGGGGGGGGTCGAACTCTCCAGGTCCGACCGCCGGGAGGTGGAAGAGATGCTGGAGCGGATGGCCCCGGAGAGCGATGCGTCGACGGTCAACCTGCTCGCAGCCAGGGTCTTCGAGAAGATGGGCATCGGAAGACTCCGGCGGGGACTCAGGGGAGAGCAGGCCGAGGCCGGTCTCTACCGGGTGAGCCTGAGGGTGGGGAATCTCACCCGCACCACCACCGTGGAGGTGCGTGAGGACCCGCTGGTGAAGGGCGGCTAAGGCCTCGGCGGCAGTACCGGGCGCTTCCTGAATACCCTCCGGTCCACTCTGCCCGCGGATTCCTCCGCTTCCCGTTGCACCCGGGCAGGACCTTCGGCCAGGTAGCGCAGCACCGCCGAGGTGTGGGCCAGACCGGCGGTACAAACCAGCTGGAGCCATTCCCCCCGGGCGGTCTCGTCCGGGGCCTCGGTGGTGGCGCGGAACCACTGGATGGCCGGGTTGGAGGGACCGGACCCCCGAACCTCCCGGCCGGTGAGGCTGAGATAGACCAGCATCCCCTCGTGGAAGTGTTCCCTGAATCCCTCGGTGTCCTGCTTTCCGTACTTGCGGTAGCGCTGATAGAGGCGCTGGTTCATGTTCTCCACTTCCGGCTGCCCCGTCACCGCGGAGGCGATGGAATCCAGCAGGGCGAACTGCGCCTCCTTGATCTCGGGATGGTCCTCATCGTCCACCCAGGAGAAGCCCGGGATGAACCATCCCCTGGGGGCCCACCACGACCGCTGCCCCCCGCGCCGGTTCCGTACCCAGGCACTGTAGCCGGCGAAGTACTGGACCCACTCGTGGGAGGGATACCCGTGGAGGTTGAGGTAGACGTCCGGGAGCCACATCCGCTGGAGGAGGGGACGGACTCGGGATTCGGGGTACAGAGGGTCGGCGCTGGAGGAGCCGGCAGTGGGGTCCACCCCCAGGGCCCCCAGGTACCCGGCGTGCAGCATGAAGTCGGGGTTCTCCTCCTGCATGGCCATGGCCACCGTCACCCCGTCCGGGTTGGTAATGGGATGGATCACCACGTTCACCCTCTCCAGGAGCTTCCCGTATGCCGGGTCGGTGACCAGGAGCTCGCCGAGCCGAAGGAGGTGGCTGGTGCTGGAGACCTCGTTGGCGTGCTGGCGTCCCGAGAGGAAGAGCACCGGCTTGGTGGCGACGAGCTTGGGGCGTGAGACCATGGAAGCCCGGTAGGGCACCGTGAAGTCCGCGGCGAAGATGTCATTGCCCAGGAAGGAGGAACCGGCGTAGTAGGTCCGTACCCCCTCGAAGGCGGAGAGCCGACGGAGGATCTCCCGGTTCTCTTCCAGGCCGATGGGCTCCTTCCACCCCACGATGCGCTCCCCCTCCCAATCCCGGTCCTCCGGTTCGAGGACCGGCCGCCGCGTGGTCCGGGGACGATCGGGACGGGGGAGGCCGGCGGTGCGGGCGAAGTCGAGACTGTCCTCCAGGGTGAACCGGAAGAGGAGCGAGGCCACCCGGTCGAGGCCGAGTTCCTCCTGGTAGAGCCCCGCCCGGTGGAGTCCCCGGAGCCTCTCCACCATGTCGGAGAGGCGTTCCACGCTGAGGAAGGTCCGGTCGATGGTCTCCTCCGAACCGCGGAAGCGGTACTCCTCCCATCGGTCCAGGGAGTCGGAGGCGGTCACCTCGAAAAGGAGTGTCCGCAGCCCCTCGTCGCCGGAACGGATCGACGCGCCCCTGAGGACCGGGTCCTCCAGGCGGAGGGGGCTCAGTTCGTACGACCAGCGCTCCGGTTCCGCCCCCTCGGCGGTGAAGGTCAGGCGCAGGGAGGGCTCCGCGCGCTCCTTGCCCGTGAAGGTGATCCGCGCCCGGGCCCCTCCCCCCTCCCGGTCGACGTGGATCCAGGGGAGCACCCGTCCTGGATAGTCGAGGCCTCCCGTCTGGTAGCGGGCACCGATGAGGTCGAAGAGGGTGAGGGTCTCGAAGTAGATGTCTTCGTGCAGGGCCTCGGCGCTGGAGACAACCTCCTCGTCCACACCCACCCGGAAGTCCGGCTCGCTCAGGGTGAGATCCACCTCGAAGCGGTCGAAGAAGGGGGCGTTGGAGGGGGAGGGGTCCCCCTCCTGGATGTCCATGACGTACTCCGCGATCCGCAGGTAGGTGTCGGTCTGGAGGATCTCCCAGAATCGTTCCGGGTCGGTGACGACCCGCTCGTCCAGGAGGATCCGGCCGTCCACCTCGGCCCGGATCCAGCCGGTGGTCACCCGCACCTGCTCGTACTCGGGGAAGAGGTCGAAGAAGGGGCGGACCACGTATTCCGGTGTGAAGGACTCCTCCAGCACCATCCCGCCTTCGGCATCGAAGGCCGTGAGCGTGTAGATGGGATCCCCCCTGAGCGTGGGACGGAACGTGATGACCGAGTCGGAGATCCCCAGTCCCCTGGCCAGGACCGCGTCCGCCGGGTAGATCTCCTGCAGCCAGCGGGTGTCGGCGGCGATGGTCTGCCACCGGATCTCGTCCGAGTCCTTCAGGGTGTGATAGCTGATCTCGATCCGCTCGACCGGCAGCGGCTTCAGGCGGGGGAGAAGACGGTCGACCAGCCAGGAATATCCCTGCTTGTAGGCGCTGAGGACCTCCACCTCGAACCGGTTCGTATCAGCACCCGCCGCGGCCAGCAGGTCCCGGACCTCTCCGGCCAGACGGGACCTGATCTCTGGCGACTCGCTCAGCCGCATGCGGATGCTCCCGGAACTTCCGGGACCCAGCCGGGGCAGCACCTCCTCATGGAGCCGGCGCCGGGCATCCTCCACCTCCCAGGGGATCTCCAGGTCCTGCTCGAATATCAGCATCTCGCTGCCGAAGCCGGTGGCATGGAGCTCCACCCGACCCTCCGCACGCGGGAAGCGCTCTGCGAGCATCCTGCGCACCAGGGGGCCCAGACCTTCGGGCACCTCCTCCACGGCCAGCTCCACTTCCAGGTCCTCGATCTCCGTGTCCTCCAGCCTGTCGAGCCAGTCTCCAAGCTTGCTCAGCGCGAGGGCGGCCTGGCCGGCCCCTCCCCGGGCCTGGAAGAAGCGCCGGACCTCATCTTCCACATCCTCCAGCCGGAAAGTCCCCGGTCCGGGTTCCCACAGGGCGGGGAGGGTGCCGGCGGCCCAGCGGGTGATGGCTTCCAGACCCTCCTCGTCCCCGCCCATCACCACGGCGTCCTTCTCGCCGAAGGCCCGGGGCACGTACTCCATCCAACCGCTGCCGGCCTCTTCCTCGGCCAGCAGGACACGGTCCTCCCTGAGCAGGGGGGCAGCGGGTCCGGGGTCGGTCCCCCACAGGATGGGCAGCCCCCGTTCCGGAACAGGATCCGCCGCACCCACGGGGTAGGCGAGGGGGAGCCGGATCCCGGTGCCTTCCAGGCCGATGCGGGAGGCCAGATCCACGACCCCGGATCCGCCCCCCCCGGTGAGAGCCAGGTAGGCGGTGGTGCGGTCGGCCAGGAGGTCACGGTCGGAGTCGGCATAGATGCCGCCCACGCGGTAGAGGTCGGCCAGGCTGAAATCGGGACTCCCCGGCGAGGTCTCCCGGCGGGGCAGGTCGGCTGAGGGCGGATCCTCCGGCTCCAGGAGGTGGACCCGCTCCCCTGCCGGGGAATCGATGCGCAGATCGATGCGATGGAGCCCCCCCGCGAAGATCTTCGCCCGGAGTCGTTCGGCGGAGGCGAGGGCGGAGTCCCCTCCGGCGGTGCCCCGCGCGAGCAGCGAGGATGAAGCGGCAACGCGAGAGGCCGGCCAGCGGGCCGTGCCAGAACGCCCAAAAATCGTGTTTGTGTTGCAGACACTCCAGCCCTATGGTGGCACGCTATCGGTGGTGATGCTGGCTAACAGCTGGATAATGCAGGGGGTAGACGTCAAGGTGGTAGTGCTCAGTGGGAAAGGCTATCAGCC
>JAWOFN010000012.1:0-25187 GCA_046497505.1 bacterium
CCGCCGCCGGGGTGAAGCGGCTGGGCCTGGAGGAGCATATCGCCGCCTGGCTCCCCCCGGACCGGCTGGTCCCGGCAGTCAGTCAGGGTGCGGTGGCGGTCCAGGTCCGAGAGGGGGACGAGGAGACCCGCGGGTGGGTGGGCCGGCTGGACCACGTCCCCACGCGGGCGGCCACCGCCTCCGAGCGGGCCCTGCTCGCTCGTCTCGAAGGGGGATGTCAGGTCCCCGTCGGGGCCCTGGCCCTGGTGGAGGGGAAGAGACTGCTGCTGAACGCGGTGGTCTGTTCCCTGGACGGGACGCGGGCCGTGGAAGGGAGCCGTGAAGGATCGGCCGCAGGGGCGGAGAACGTGGGCCTGGCCCTGGCGGAGACCCTCATGGAAGAGGGTGCGGAGAGCATCCTGGAGGAGATCCGGGCCCGCCCGGGGGAGGAAGGGTCGTGAGCGGGGGGAACGGCACCCGCGAGGTCATCCTGGAAGCGGCCTCCGACCTCTTCAGCCAGGACGAGTACCTGGCGGTGAGCATGGAGGAGCTGGCCCGGCGGGCCAGCGTCGCAAAGGGTACCCTCTACCACCACTTCGGGTCGAAGGAGGCCCTCTTCCAGGCTCTGACCCGCGACCGTTCCCGTCGCATGCTGAGCATGCTGGAGCGGGTGATCGCCGGCGAGGACCCCGTGGAGGGCAAACTCCGGAGCCTCACCGTCCACACCTTCATGTTCTTCGTGAAGTATCCCGCTTTCTTCCGGCTCTGGGAGAAGAGCCTTGCCGGAGGGCCCAGCAGCAGGACCGCTCCTTTCGAGGAGATGCGGGGGAGGCTCCGGGAGATGATCCAGCGGGTGATCTGCAGCGGGATGGCGGAGGGGGTCTTCCGACCCGTCTCCCCCGACACCGCCGCCGATGTGCTCTTCGGTGCGGTGATGGGCGCCGTGCCCCGATGCCTGGAGCTGGGGGTGGAGGACCCGTGCACCCTCAAGCAGCGGGAGCAGCTCTTCGACTTCGTCTGGGAGGCCGTGCGTTCCCGCCCGGTCCGTGATGGCGGTCCCCCCCCGGCCGAGGGGCCCGTCGAGGACCCTGCCGAGACGGCGGACTCGCCGGCGGGGGGTGCGGCATGACCGATCCCGGTCCCGATCCCCTCGCCGGGAAGGGCGTGGCGGTGACCCGGGCCGAGGGTGAGAGCGGTCCCCTCGGACGGAAGCTTCTCGCCCTGGGTGCCCGGGTCTACCACTGGCAGGCCGTGGACATCGCTCCCCCCTCCGATCCCGGCCCGCTGAGGGATGCACTGTGCCGCCTCACCACCTTCGACTGGGCGGTGTTCACCAGTCCCCGGGCGGCCGCCGCGGTCACAGGACGGGTGGAACATCCTCCGACGGGCCTGAAGGTGGCGGCGGTGGGGATCAAGACGGCCGACGCGCTCACCTCGGAGGGGTGGGAAGTGCACCTGGTGCCCAAGCCTTTCAGCGGCGAGGCCCTGGTGGAGGCCTTCGAAGAGACCGGGCGGGCCGAGGGGGCCCGGGTGTTCCTCCCCACCAGCAGCATCGCCCTCTCCACGGTGCCCGAGGGCCTGCGGGCCCTGGGGGCCGAGGTGGAGCAGGTCACCGCCTACGAGACCCGACCCGCGGCGCTGGACGCCGGCAGGGTGACCCGGGAGACCGAGGCGGGCCGCGTGGACGCCCTCACTTGGACGAGCCCCTCCGCCGTGGAGGCCTTCCGGGAGGCCCTGGGTGAGGAGGCGTGGCAGCGGGCCGCCGCCGGCACCCTCTCGGCGGCCATAGGTCCCACCACGGGGAACGCGGTCCGCGGAGCGGGGGTCCCGGAAGGGAAGATCGTCATCGCAGAACCGAGCACGCTGGACGGCCTGGCAGAGGCCGTCGCCGACGCCCTGGACCAGGAGTGACGAACATGACATTCCCCGACCACCGCCTCCGCCGTCTGCGCCGCACCCGGGCATGGCGGAACCTGACCCGTGAGACGACCCTCACGGTCCACGATTTCATCTATCCCATGTTCGCCGTCCACGGAGAGGGTGTGGCGGACCCCGTCCCCAGCATGCCGGGCGTCCACCAGTTCAGCGTGGACCGCCTGGTGGAGGACGCCGCCGAGGTGCATGCGCTGGGGATCCCGGCCGTCATCCTCTTCGGCATCCCGGCGGAGAAGGACGAGCGGGGAAGCGAAGGGTACGACCCGGAGGGGATCATCCCCACCGCCATCCGGGCCATCAAGGAGCAGATGCCCGACCTGCTGGTGTGGGCGGATGTGTGCATGTGCGAGTACACCGACCACGGACACTGCGGGATCCTCACCCCCGAGGGGGAGGTGGACAACGACGCCACCCTCCCCCTGCTGGCCCGGGCCTCTGTGGTGTACGCCGAGGCGGGCGCCGACGCGGTGGCTCCCAGCGACATGATGGACGGCCGGGTGGGCGCCATCCGGGAGGCCCTCGACGAGCACGACCTCGCCCACATCCCCATCGTCTCCTACGCGGCCAAGTACGCCTCGGCCTACTACGGCCCCTTCCGGGACGCAGCCCACTCCGCCCCCTCCTTCGGGGACCGGCGGGGCTACCAGATGGATCCGCCCAACGCGGACGAGGCCCTCCACGAGGTGGACCTCGACCTGCAGGAGGGTGCGGACATCGTGATGGTCAAGCCCGCCGGGGCCTACCTGGACATCATCCGCCGGGTGAAGGAGACCTTCGGGGTCCCCACTGCGGCCTACCAGGTGAGCGGGGAGTTCAGCCTCATCAAGGCGGCCGCCGAGAAGGGGTGGGTGGACGAGCGCCGGGTGGCCCTGGAGAGCCTGGTGGGCATCAAGCGCGCGGGCGCCGATATGATCCTGACCTATTTCGCCAGGGACGCGGCCCGCTGGCTGCGGGAGGGATGAACGACCAGATGAGTGAGCGCAGCGAGAGCCAGCGACTCTTCGAAGAGGCCGGACGCTGGATGCCCGGGGGGGTCAACAGCCCCGTCCGGGCCTTCGGCAGCGTGGGGGGCACCCCCCTCTTCATCGACCGGGCCGAGGCGGCCACGGTCTGGGACGCCGACGGCGGCGCCTACCTGGACTACGTGGGCTCCTGGGGTCCCATGATCCTGGGCCACAACCACCCCGAGGTGCGGGCCGCCGTGGCCGAGGCCCTGGAACGGGGCACCTCCTTCGGGGCCCCCACCTCGGCCGAGGTCCGCCTGGCCGAACTGGTGGTGCAGATGGTCCCCTCGGTGGAGGTGGTACGGCTGGTGAACTCGGGGACCGAAGCCACCATGAGCGCCATCCGCCTGGCACGGGCCGCCGCAGGCCGCCCGAAGATCATCAAGTTCCGCGGGGGCTACCACGGGCATGCCGACTCCTTCCTGGTGGAAGCGGGCTCGGGGGCCGCCACCCTGGGCGTGCCCTCCAGCCCCGGGGTGACCGAGGGGACCGCCGCCGACACCCTGGTGGCCGACTTCAACGACCTGCACTCGGTGCGGGCGCAGTTCGAATCCGCCCCGGGATCCGTCGCGGCCGTGATCGTGGAACCGGTGGCCGGCAACATGGGCTGCGTGCTCCCCGAGGAGGGTTTCCTGGGGGGACTCCGGACCCTCTGTGACGAGCAGGGCGCCCTCCTCATCTTCGACGAGGTGATGACCGGCTTCCGCCTGGCACCGGGTGGGGCCCAGCAGCGCTTCGGGGTCGACCCCGACCTGACCACCCTCGGGAAGGTCATCGGCGGCGGGCTCCCGGTGGGGGCGTACGGCGGCCGGGAGGACCTCATGCGCCAGGTCGCCCCCGACGGTCCCGTCTACCAGGCGGGCACCCTGTCAGGGAACCCCCTGGCCACCGCGGCCGGCATCGCCCAGCTGAGCCGGCTGAAGGAGGACCCCGGGATCTACGAACATCTCGAGGAGATGGGAGTACGGATCGCCGAAGGCTTCGCTGAGATCATCGCGGAGGGGGAGTATCCCCTCTGCGTCAACCAGGTCGGCTCGATGTTCGCCCTCTATTTCGGGCCGGGACCGGTCACCGACTGGGAGAGCGCGGCGGCGTGCGATCGGGATGCCTTCACCCGCTACTTCCGGGGCATGCTGGGACAAGGCATATACCTCGCCCCCAGTCCCTTCGAGGCGGGGTTCATCTCCGCGTCCCACACCGCAGACGACATCGAGCGGACCCTCTCAGCGGCACGTGCGGCCCTGGATGAGACGTTCCGCCCAGGGAGGGGAGGATGATCCGGCCATGACCGACCACATCAACAGGGACCTCCCCCCCTTCCTGGCGGCATGCCGCCGCAAGCCGGTCGAGCGCACGCCGGTGTGGATCATGCGCCAGGCCGGGCGCTATCTCCCCGAGTATCGCAGGATCCGGGAGGACGTGGACTTCCTGACCCTGACCAAGACCCCCGACCTGGCCGCGGAGGTGACCCTCCAGCCCATACGACGCTTCGACCTGGACGCGTCCATCCTCTTCAGCGACATCATGACGCCGGTGGAGGGGATGGGCCTGACCCTCGAGTTCGACCCGGGTCCGGTCATAGCCGACCCGGTCCGCACACCCTCCGACGTGGAGCGTCTCCGCGTGGCCGACCCCGAGGAGTGCGTACCCTTCGTCATGGAGACCGTGGGCATCCTCCGCCGTGAGCTCCCCGGACACGTCCCCCTCATCGGGTTCGCCGGGGCCCCCTTCACCCTCTTCTGCTATGCCGTCCAGGGACGGGGCTCCAAGACCTTCGCCGAGGCGAAGGCCTTCCTCTATGCAGAGCCGGAAGCGGCCCGCAGACTGCTGGCCAAGCTCTCACAGTCCATGACGGCCTACCTGCGCGCCCAGGCCCAGGCGGGAGCCCAGGCCCTCATGCTCTTCGACTCCTGGGCGGGCATCCTGGGACCGGAGGACTTCCGGGAGTTCGCGCTGCCCGCGGTGGAACGCACCCTCGAGGGGCTGGCCCCCCTGGGCCTGCCCCTGATCTACTTCCCCAACCAGGGCGCCACCCTGCTGGAGCACGTGCGGGGGCTCCCCGCCGATGTCATCGGCATCGACTGGCGTACCCCCCTGGGCACGGCCCGGGGGATCCTGGGGCCGGAGAAGGCCGTGCAGGGGAACCTCGACCCCGCCGCCCTCTTCGCACCGGACGATGCCCTCAAGAGCCGTATCCGAAAGGTCCTGGAAGAGGCGGGCCCCGCCCCCGGGCACATCTTCAACCTGGGACACGGCATCGAGCGGAACACCGACCCGGCCAAAGTGGCCCTGCTGGTGGACCACGTACACGAACTGAGCAGTGAGCGAGGCTGATCGAGATGGCTGAGGCCCCCGAGACCGTCAGTGTGGAGACCCTCCGGAAATTCGACAAGCCGGGCCCGCGATACACCTCCTATCCCACCGCGGTGGAATTCACCGACGAGGTGGGGCTCCAGGAGTACCGGTCGAAGCTTGCCGAGGCGGACGGACGGGACGAGCCCCTCTCCTTCTACACGCACCTCCCCTTCTGCGAGCATCGATGCCTGTTCTGCGGATGCCACGTGGTCATCACCGAGCACCGGGATGTGGCCGCGAAGTACCTGGAGTACGTGAAGCAGGAGGTGGAACTGCTCGCCGGCGCCCTCCCGGACAGGCGGCGGATCGCCCAGATGCAGTGGGGCGGCGGGACTCCCACCTACTTCACCCCCGGCCAGCTGGAGGATTACTATCGCCATCTCACCTCCCGCTTCACCTTCGACGAAGGGGCGGAGATATCCATCGAGGTGGACCCGCGGGTCACCGGCGAGGACCATCTGCGGGCCCTCAGCGACCTGGGGTTCAACCGGCTCAGCATGGGGGTCCAGGACTTCACCCCCGAAGTGCAGGAGGCCATCGGCCGCTACCAGACCTTCGAGCAGACCCGGGACCAGATGGCCTTCGCCCGCGAGGTCGGTTTCGAGGAGGGGATCAACCTCGACCTCATCTACGGACTCCCCCAGCAGACACCCGAGAGCTTCAACGAGAACCTGGACCAGGTCCTCCAGCTGCGTCCCGATCGGGTGGCGGTCTACTCCTTCGCCTACGTACCCTGGATCCGGGGACATCAGCGGAAGATCGACGAGGAGAGCCTCCCCCTCCCCGAGGTGAAACTGGAACTCTATCTCACCGCCATGAACCGCTTCCTCGAGGCGGGGTACGAACCGATCGGTATGGACCACTTCGCCCTCCCCGAGGACGAACTCTCGGTGGCGGCGCGCGAGCGGCGCCTGCATCGCAACTTCATGGGCTACACCACGCAGCCGGCCACGGACATGGTGGCGGTGGGGATCTCCGGCATCGGGGACGTGCGCAGCGCCTTCTTCCAGAACGCCAAGAAGCTGAGCACCTACTACGAGGAACTGGATGCCCGCCGTCTCCCCGTGGTGAAGGGGTACGTGCTGGATGCCGACGACCGGCTGCGCCAGTACGTGATCAGCCGGATCATGTGCGACTTCCGCCTCTCCAAGAAGGAGGTGGGAGAGCGCTTCGGGGTGGACTTCGACGACTACTTCGAGGACAGCCTGAAGGGCCTCAGCGAGCCGATCGAGGAGGGCCTGGTGACGATGGACGCGGAGGCCATCACCGTCACCGAGAGGGGACGGCTCTTCGTACGGAACGTCTGCATGGCCTTCGACCGCTACCTGGCCGAGAAGCAGAAGGACCGGCCCATCTTCTCCCGCACCGTGTGACCCCCTCCCCCGGCGGGCGGACCGGCCGCCCCGGGACGAGCGACCTGGAACGCCCGGCACGTCCGCCGGGCAGAGCGAGTGAGGACGCGATGGAGACTGCCGTCGTCGACACCCCCCTGCTGCCCAACGACCGGACCGTCGATTCCGGCCTGGCCATGGCACGGAACGCTCCCGACCGGGCCCGGGTCGGGGTGCTCCTGCTGAACATGGGGGGACCGGACCGGATCGAGACGATCAAGCCCTTCCTCTACAACCTCTTCGGGGACGAGGAGATCATCGACCTCCCCGGCGGGAAGGCGGGGCAGTTCCTGCTGGGCCGGCTCATCGTGAACATGCGCCTGGGTGAGGTGAAGGAGAACTACCGCAGAATGGGGGGCGGCTCCCCCCAGGTACACTGGACCACCATCCAGATGGAGGGGCTCCAGGAGCGCCTGAACGGGCAGATGGACGATCCCCCCCGGGTGGGGATGGCCATGCGCTACTGGCACCCCTTCGCCGACGAGGCCCTGCGGGACCTGGGGGAGGCGGGGGTCGAGCACATCGTCTCCCTCACCCTCTATCCCCACTACACCCGGGCCACCACCGGCACCAGTGAGGACGACCTGGTCGCCGCCCGGGACCGCCTGGGCATGGACGTGCCCATCTCCTTCATCAGCCACTGGTACGACCAGCCCCGCTACCTCGACCTGTGGGCGGAGAAGGTCCAGGGGGCCCTGGATGCCATGGACCCGGACGTGCGGGAGCGGGTGCAGCTGGTGGTGAGCGCCCACGGGCTCCCCAGGAAGTTCATCGACCGGGGCGACCCGTACGTGGAGCATATCGAAGCCACCAGGGACGGGGTGCTGGAGCGGCTGGAGGTTCCCCCCCCCCACCACCTGGGCTTCCAGAGCCGGACCGGACCGGTGAAGTGGATCGGACCGGGGACCGAGGACGTCCTCACCGATCTGGCCTCCCAGGGGCACGACGCGGTCCTGGTGTGGCCCATCTCCTTCGTCTCCGACCACGTGGAGACCACCTGCGAGGTGGGGATGCTCTTCCGGGACCAGGCGGAGGATGCCGGCATCGAACACTACCACGTGGTGCCGCAGTTCAACGATGACCCGGCGTTCCAGGACGTCCTGGCGGACCTGGTGACCGGCCGCATGAAGAACCTCGATGGGGTGCCCACCCGGTGAACCGGGGCGCGGACACCTCGAACACGCACGACTGAGGCAGGAGGCGCGGGAGGATGCAGAGGGTCGCAGTGGTGGGGGGCGGTATCACGGGGCTGACCACCGCCCTGAAGGTTCGGGACCTGACCCGTGGAGAGGGCCGTGAGACGGAGGTCCTCGTGCTGGAGGCCTCCGACCGGCTGGGGGGCAACATACGCACCTCCCGTGAGGAGGGCTTCACCATGGAGTGGGGCCCCAACGGCTACCTGGACAACGCCCCCGAGACCTCCGCCCTGGTCGGCCGCCTGGGTCTGGAGGGACAGATACAGAAGGCGGACGAATCCGCGGCGAAGCGCTACCTCTACCGGGACGGGCAGCTCCACCTCCTCCCCACCGGCCCCCTCTCCTTCCTCACCTCCCCCGTCCTCTCTCTCCCCGGCAGGCTGCGGGTCTTCCTGGAACCCTTCGCCCGGGGCAGGCCGGAGGACGAGGACGAGACCATCTACGCGTTCGCCAGCCGGCGCATCGGATCCGAGGCGGCCCGCATCCTCATCGATGCCATGGTGAGCGGGGTCTACGCCGGGGACATCCACGAGCTGAGTCTGAAGAGCACCTTCCCGAAGATGTACGCCATGGAGTCCGAGCACGGCGGCCTGGTGCGTGCCCTGCTGGCGCGCATGAAGGAGCGCCGGGCCGCGAAGAAGCGCGTCGCGGCCCTGGAGGCCCGGGGAGATCAGGCGGAGGAGCTGGTCCGGCCGGGCGGTCCGGCCGGACCCGGCGGCACGCTCACTTCCTTCAAGGACGGACTGGACACCTGGATCGAGGCCCTGGCCTCCGAACTCGAGAGGTCTTGGCGGCTCAGCAGCCCGGTGACCGCGATCCGCGAGGAGGGCGACCTCTCCGGCGGCCGATACACCATCGAGATCGGCGGGCGCCGCACCCTGCACGCCGACGCGGTGGTCCTCACCATGCCCGCGCCGAAGGCCGCCCCCTCCCTGCGCAGCCTGGACGGGGATCTGGCCGCCGAGATCGACGCCCTTCCCACGGCCGGGCTGGCCGTGGTCGCCCTGGGATACGACGAGGCCGACCTGGACGGCGCCCCGGCCGGGTTCGGGTTCCTGGTCCCCCGGGACCAGGGCATCCGGATCCTGGGCTGTCTCTGGGATTCCAGCATCTTCCCCGGCCGTGCCCCCGGGGGGAAGGTCCTTCTGCGGGTCATGATCGGCGGGGCCCACGACCCCGGTGCGGTCACCCTCCCGGAGGAGGAACTCCTGGAGACCGTCCGCAGAGAACTGGGGGAGACGATGGGTATCGACGCCGAGCCGCTCCTCAGCCGCGTCTTCCGTCATCCCCTGGGCATCGGACAGTACCCGGTAGGGCACCAGGAACGCATGGACCGGATCCACCGGCACCTGGGACGCCACCCCGGACTCTTCATCGCGGGCAGTTCCTACTACGGTGTCTCCATGAACGCCTGCATCGAGAAGGCCTCCGAACAGGCCCCGGAGATCGTGACAGCTTTGTAATGAAAGGGACCGGTGCGTGGTGGGGGAGCACGAGCTCCGGGCTGGCACCCCCGGCCTGCGGGGGCTATCATCCCGCGTGGACATCGACCCCGACCAGGAGCCCGACCCGTGCGCCCTTCTCGCCGGCATCCCTCCCCCGCTCTCCTCATCCCCCTCGCCCTGCTGCTCCTCTCGTGCGGCCGACCCGACACGACCGTCCCTCTGGAGCCCGAGGAACCCTATGTGACCCGAGACTGGGCCCCCCTGGAGGCGGTCATCGTCTCCCCCGTCGAGGAATACATCTACCGCTCCTCGGAGATGGGGGGCGGGCTCCCCTTCTTCAGCGTAGGGCTCCCGCCGGGCACGATCCGGGAGCACCGTCAGATGGTGGACATCCTGGAAAAGGCGGGGGTTCGGACCCTGGAACTGGTGGACCTGCTGGACTCGGCTGTCGCCCACGCACGGCCCGAAGGGGCCCTGGAGAGCTGGCTCCGCACCGCCTACCCGGCCACCGCTGAGGAGGCCGTCGCCCGTATCGACGAGCTCGACGGCCGAAGCCTCCTCAACCTCCGGGAGGAGCACTTCTACATCCAGGACGCGGAGGGGGACTTCGCCCCCCTCTTCCACGGCCTCTCCTCCATCTACTGGGCCCGGGACTGGGCCGTCTCCACCCCGAAGGGCATCATCATCGGGGACACGCGCAACGGGAACCGGACCCTGGAGAAGGCGTACGCCCGGCTGATCTTCGAGCATGCCGAAGGACTCCGCGAGATCCCGGTGGTACTCGACGCCGCCGAGGAGGGCGTCACCCTGGACGGAGGGGACGTCATCGTGTTCGGAGAGGGGGAACTGCTCGTGGGCGTCGGATCACGGTCGAGCCGGGAAGCCGCTCCCCTGCTGGCCCGTGAGCTGGGCATGGACGTATACGCCGTGGCCATGCCCCCGGGAGACCGCCGGACCGGTCTTGACCGGCAGCTGCTCCACCTGGACTCGATGTGCAACATCGTGGACGACAGCGTGGCGGTCGCGGTGCCCTTCTTCCTCGAGAAGGCATTCGCCGGGGACAACCCCATGGCGGTCATCCTGGGGGGGATCGCGGAGCAGATGGATCGCTGGCGGGAGGCCGAGGACCCCCTCTACCGTCCCGGCAGCACCGATTACATCCGCACGACCATCGAGGCGATGCCCGAGGTGGGCTGGGTGACGAGGTACGGAGCGGGGAGCGGGGAGGCCGAGGAACTGGACCTGAAACTGGTGGACTTCCTGCGGGAGCGCGGCTTCCGCATCGTCTATGTGGGGGGTGAGCAGGGGGAACTACCCCTGGAGCAGTACACCCTCGAGCGGGCCATGTACGAACTGCGCTGGCAGGGCTCCAACGTGGTCCAGCTCCGCCCCGGGGAGGTCGTCGCCTACCGTCACAACGTCCACACCAACCGGGCCCTCCGGGATGCGGGCATCCGGGTCCGCACCTTCGAGGGAGAGCTGCTGGCCATGCGCAACGGCGGGCCCCACTGCCTGCTCATGCCCCTGCTCAGGGGCCCCTGAGGGCCCCCGACCCCGCCGGATCAGCGCCGCCTCCCGAAGCTCCGAATCTCATCCAGCCGCGGGTTGACCACCGTGTTGTAGATCGACCCGAACGTATAGCTGAAACCGATGCGTAGGCGGTAGTCGTAGCCGGTCTGCAGGCGCCGGATCCTCAGGAGGATCTCGTCATCCGAGGCGTCCCGGGCGGGGATGTAGAGCTGGTCGTGGATCTTGGATATGCTGCCGTTCAGGTTCAGGCTGAAGCCCCGGAAGATCCGGATGTCCCAGTTGGTGGAGAGGGCCAGCCGGTACTGGTTGATGTCCTCGAAGTAGTGGGAACTCTCCAGGGTGGTCCGGGCGCTCCCCCACGGCTGCTTCATCTCGTACCCGAGGCTCAGCTCGTGGTTGTAGCGGGTCTCCTCCTTCACACCGAAGATGGTCTCCTCGGTGTAGTTGAAGTACTGCGCCCCCAGCGAGTACTGGACCACCAGCTGCCGCCGTGTGAACTCGCTGTAGGGGAAGAAGCTGTACTCGAAGGCGGGGGCGAAGCGCAGGGAGTAGTCCTGGTTCACGTTGGTGGACGAGGAGGTGGAGGCCCGGATACCCGCCGCGTAATGCCCGTCCAGGCTCTTCACCACGGTGAGGTTCCCGTTGAGCCGGTGGGTATGGTACTTGCGGTCCGCGCCGTCGGAGAGCTCCACCCGCGTCTCGCTGTAGTTCCCGTTGAGCCAGAGAGAGGTCTTCCAGGCGTCGGTCACACGACGGGCCGAGAACGAACCGCTCGTCTCGCTCTGGCTCCTCGACTCCTCTCCCGAGAGGGTCCCGTTGAGCCGGGTGGAGAAGACCCAGTAGTCCCAGGGGTCCTCCTCCAGGGTCCGCTGGGGGCGGGTCGTCCGCTCTCCCTTCACCCCCACGCTCAGCTTCTCCCCCGCCTGCGTCCGCAGGGCGTAGGGGACCAGGCCGAGCTTGAGGACCCGGACCAGCTCGGTGCGGACCTCGTCCTCGGTGTCGTCCCGGCCCGAGACGTACATCAGCGTGTCATCGACCCCCTCGAAGCGGCCCTGACCCAGGAAGTCGAAGGTGTAGGCCTGACCGCCCCCCCCTGCGGACTGGCTGGTGAGCAGGACGTAGACGTCGGCGTCCCACCGGTCCCGCACCCAGTCCACGAACTTCACCTCGGTCCGGACGTAGTCGAAGTCGCATCCCCGGATCTTGCAGTCCAGGAAGACCTTCACCGTCTCCGGGACCTCCTCCCCCGCCCCGGCCTGGATCTGGGCCCGGGCCGGGAGTGCTGCCAGAACCAGCATCCCCAGTCCGATCGTCATGCTGAAGATCCATCGGTACCCCTTCATCCTGCTCCTGTCGTCGGGGGGGACGCGGTATCGGGCTCCCCGCCCCCGTACGATCCGTTCCTGTCCGGCAGTTGGAGTGCGCTCCGGATCAGCGCTTGAAGGCCCGGATGATGCTCGGACGCCCCTCCGCCCCCAGTGCACCGATCCCGATGACCACGTCGTCGATGTCCTGGTTCGGGAGGGTGATCTGCATGTATGCCTCTCCCCTGCGTTCGATACGCTCCGCCTCGTCGAACCAGAGATAGCGCTCCCATCGCGGCGCGGTGGTGCTCCGCAGGGCGACCACGTAGCCCTGCACCTCGGGCCCCTGCGCGGGGCGGAAGAGGAGCTGGGCGTCGTAGCCCTCACCCCTGCCCAGTCGGAGGGGGGCGGGGGCGGAGGGTGCCAGGGCCAGGGTCGCCGCGCATGCCCCGGCGATACGGGCGGTGTCCATCACCAGCCCCATGTCCACGTTCTCGAAGACATCGTTGTAGGAGTGCTGGTGCTCATAGTCCTCGTTCGCCTCCACCAGGCGGACGCCCGGGAAGCCCTCGGCGTTGAAGGCGGTATGGTCGCCCCCCCGCCCGAAGCGGTCCCGGCGGAAGATGAGGTCCACGTCCATGCCGGGCACGTATCGCTCACCCACCGTCTCCACGTAGCGGGCGATCTGCCGGGACTCGGAGTCCTGCGGGCCCTCGCTGAAGAGACGCACGGTGCCCGGCGTGGTCTCGGCACCGCCGCCCCGCTCCGCGTTCCCGATCATGTCCATGTTCAGGACCGCTTCGATCTCCATCCCCTCCGACCGGGCCTTCTGTGCGAAGAGACGCGCACCCACCAGCCCTTCTTCCTCTCCCGCCACCGCCATGAAGATCAGCGACTTCGGGAACTCGTAGCCGGAGAACACCCGGGCCAGCTCCATGGCCGCCGCCACGCCTGTGGCGTCGTCATCCACACCGGGGGCCGGTCGGTCGGGGTCCCGCCTCTCGTAGGGGTCCCCTTCGCGAACGGGGTCGAGGTTGACGGTGTCGTAGTGTCCGGTGAGGATGATGTGCCTGCCGCTCAGCTCGGGGTCGGTCCCGGGGAGCACCGCCACCACGTCCATCAGCTCCGTACCCGCGGGCAGCCGTCCCGGGGAATCCTCGTCGATGACGAAGGGGACCAGCTCGACCTCCAGCCGGTCGCTGTACGAAGCATACTCCTCCCGTATCCACCGCCGCGCCGCGCCGATCCCCCGCACGTCGCTCTCGGTCTCGGAGAGGGTGTGCCGGGTCTCGAACGACTCCAGCTTCTTCAGGATCGCCGCCACGTTCTCACGGCTGATCTGGGCGAGGATCTCCTCCACCGTGGGATCGGTCGCGGAGTAACCCGGGGGCAGGGTGTCCATGGGGTCCGGCCCCGAGCAGGCGGCTGCTCCGACCAGGAACATCAGGCCCGCCATCAGGGTCAGTGTACGGATGCGGTGCACGTCGGTCTCCTTGCATGTGCGGCACGGTCGAACGTTCCCTCCCTTCTTATGCCGCTGGAGGTGTCCGTTCATTCATCCGTCCGTTCACATGGGCCGGATGCGGACCTCGATGCCCTCCTCATCCGCCAGCAGTCGCTTCAATTCCCGGGGGTCGGTCCGGCCGTAGTGGTACGGGTAGAGGATCCGCGGCCGGAAGGCCCTGGCGGCGTCCGCTGCCATCTCCGGACTCATGGTGTACGGCAGGTTCATGGGGAGGAAGGCGACGTCGATCCCCTCCAGGGTCTTCATCTCGGGGATGTCCTCCGTGTCCCCCGCCACGTAGACCCGCAGGTCGACGAAGGTGATCACGTAGCCGTTCCCCTCCCCCTTCGGGTGGTAGGGCTGCCCCTCGCTCCGCATGTGGACGATGTTGTAGGCGGGTACCGCCTCCACCCGCAGGCCCAGGCCCTCCCACCTCTCGCCGTTGGCCAGCACGGTCTCCCCCTCCAGGTCCTCGGCGCATGGGGGGGCGGCGAGGATGAGCGTGTCCTCCCTGCGGATCTGCGCGACGGCGTCCGGATCGAGGTGGTCGCCGTGGGCGTGGGTGATGAGGATCAGGTCCGCGTCGGGGAGGACCTCGTAGTCCCCCTCCCTGCTCACCGGGTCGATGTGGATCACCTTGCCCTGCCACTCCATCATCAGGGTGCCGTGACCGATGAAGGTGACGGAGAGGTCGCCCTCTCCCGTGGGGATCCGATCGGTGGGCGGGCCCTGTCCCTCCGCATCGCAGGCGGGCAGGAGCAGTGAGAGGACCAGGAGGATCGGGATGCGGGACCGCATGACGGGGCTCCTTCCTTCGAAGGGGACAGGGCTGCTGCTGACAGCGGGTCCTCACTCTACTACAATCCCCCCGCCGGGTCATCTTCGGCACCACCGCCCTCTCAGAGCGGGCCGTGGACCGGCCGCCGCCTGCTACCTCCCCCCGCGGTCGGGAGGCGGAGGATAGCTGAAGGAACGGTCCGGGTAGTCCGGCGGCGTCGGCACCGGCCTCGGGTCCTCCTTGATCTTCCGCAGCAGGTGCCGGATGGCGGTCCGAAGCTGGGCATCCTCCCCGTTGAAGGTCGCGTGGGGGAGGTTGTCCACCTCGATATCGGGGACCACCCCCACCTGCTCGATGAGCCACTCCGACTCCTCTCCGTAGACCCCCATCATAGGGGCCCGGGCCAGCCCGCCGTCGCTCAGGCGGTTCCTGCTGGAGAGCCAGATCTCCCCGCCCCATGTGCGCATCCCGATGACCTCGCCCAGCCCCAGGCGGCGGAAACCCTCGGCGAACGCCTCCCCGTCGGAGGCGGTCTCCTGGTCCACCAGCACCACCATGTGCCCCCGGAAGGCGTACTGCATGTTCCAGGTGGGTTCCCCCACCCGCTCCTTCCAGTACATCCATGCCTGCCGGAGCAGGTCGTTCAGGATGAAGGAGTCGATGTTCCCGCCGTTGTTCTGCCGGACGTCGATGATCAGCCCCTGGCGGTCGAAGACCGGGTAGAACTGCCGGTACCACGCCTCGATGTCCCCCGAGCCCATGGCCCGAAGGTGCACATAGCCGATCCTCCCCTCCGAGGCCTCCTCCACCTCCTGACGCCGGGTATACTCCCAGTCGCTGTAGCGCAGTCCGTAGCCGCTGCGGGCGGGCTCTACGACGACCTCCCGGGTCTCCCCGTCCTCCCCGGAGGCCAGGGTCAGCAGCACCTGGCGCCCCGCTTGGTTGCGCAGCAGCATCCCGATGTCCGTCACCTCGAGCGTGGACACCCCGTTCACCGCCCGGACGACGTCCCCCTCCTCCACTTCGAGGTAGGGGTCGGCCAGGGGGGAGGCCTCCTCGGGGTAGTCCGGGTCGGTGCGGTAGATATGGTCGATGCGGTAGCCACCGGCATCCGGGTCTCGGAAGAGGCGGGCCCCCAGCGAGGCGATCCCGATGTCGTCCTCCCCCCTCCGCACGTCCCCGCCCCGCACGCTGGTATGCAGGGCAGAGAGCTCCCCCACCACCCTGCCGATCAAATCATTCAGCTCCTCACGGGTGGTGACCCGCTCCACCAGGGGGAGATACTTCTCCCGCACCTCCTCCCAATCCACACCGTGCATACCGGGGTCGTAGAACCAGTCGCGTTCCAGCCGCCAGGCGTCGATGAAGATCTGGCGCCAGTCCTCCCGGACGTCGATGGAGAACATCCAGTCGCTCAGGTCCACCCGCCCCTTCGAGAGGTCCGCCTTCGCGGCCCGTGCGGCGGCGACGATCAGGTCATCCCCCCGGCGTATCAGCAGCTTCTTCCCGTCCATGGAGAGTTCGGCGGAGCGGATCCCCTCCGCCGCGGTCACCGGCTGGGGATCCTCGTTGTCCAATTCGAGGGCCTTGAGTGCCGTCCCGCCATCGCGGTCGAGCCAGAAGAGGACGTCCTCGGAGAGGCTCAGACCGCTGTGGCTGCCCGCGGGGACCGGGACCCGCTCCTGCCGGGAGAGCAGCCCCTCCGTCTCGATCTCCACGTCCTCCCCTGACCCGGCCGGGCCCTGGCCCTCCTCCTCGACACACAGCTCGTCGTCGGGGCGGAAGGGGGAACGCAGTCCGGGTCTGAGCGCGGTGTGGTAGATCTCCATGGGGCGCTCGAAGTAGGGCTTCGGGGCCCTCGGTCCCCAGGGGCTCCCCACCTCCGAGCGCAGGTTCCGGTCGGAGACGAAGTAGATGAAGCCCCCCTGCCGGTCCCAGGCAGGACTGTAGCTGTTGACCCGGTCGCTCGTGAGGGGATGCACCTCCTCCTCCCGGACATCGTAGAGCAGGATCCGGGTGAACCGGTTGGGAGCGGTCTTCTCGAAGGCGATCCACCGGGAATCCGGGGACCAGGCGATGTCGCCCACCCCGTTGCGGTCCGTGGTGACCCGCACGGCCTGCCCGCCCTTCAGCTCCTTCACCCAGAGGTCGCGGTTGTTGTCGGTCCAGGCGAAACGGGAACCGTCCGGGCTGGGATGGGGACGGAAGCGGAGGATCTCCCCCCCGGAGGTGAGGGCCTCCTCCTCCCCCACCCCGTCGGCGGGGAGGGTGACGAACTCCAGTTCCCCCGTCTCGTCCGAGAGGGCCAGCACCCGCTCCCCGTCCGCGGTGAAGACCGCGTCGCGGTAACGCACCCCCTCCTTCCGGGATACGCGGACCAGCCGCCCCTGCCCGGCCGGGGCGGTGAAAAGACGTCCACGGGCGGTGAGCACCACGCTCTCACCCTCCGGGTGGAGGGCCGCCGAGGTCAGGTAGTCCAGGGGGTCCTTTACCCACCGCTCCCGGAGCTGTTCGAAGTCGGAGGCCAGGGTCACCGGGATCCTCGAGGTGTCCCCCGTATCGATATCGTACCGCCACAGGCCCGCCCCGGCCGTGTAGACGATCCGACCATCCGAGAGGGCGGGGTCCCGCACGTCCCACCCGCTGTGCCGTGTGTGCTGACGCACATCGCGCCCGGCAGGGTCCATCGACCAGATGTTCATGGTCCCGTCCCGGTCGCTCACGAAGTAGACCCGTCCCCCCCACCAGAGGGGGGAGTGGCTCTCCCCACGGTACGATCCGGTGAGCTCGACCGCTTCGGCATCCCCCTCGCCGAACCTCCAGACATCGCGGGCCGTGCCCCCCGTGTACCGTTTGGTCACGTTGTTGTGAAAGGCGGGACGGACGAAGAAGAGGGTGCGCCCATCATCGTCCCAGGCCCCCTCGGTGGCGGTGCTCAGGGGTACCAGCTCCCGGATATCCTCTTCGGTGTCGAGGAGGACCATCTGGGGGAGGGGGAGCGTGGCGTAGTGGCTGGTCGTGTAGGCCAGCCGGCCGTCCGGGGTCCAGGCCGCGGCCTGTGAGGTCTCGGGTTCCCAGGTCCTGCGTACCGGCATCCCGCCGGTGAGGGACATGGTGTACACCTCCGCGGGCCCCTCGTAGGTGGCCGTGAAGGCCACCGTGCTCCCGTCGGGGGAGATGACCGGGGAGTGCTCGGTCTCGGCGTGGGTGGTGAGTCGGCGGGCCAGGCCGCCTGTGATCGGCACCAGCCAGAGGTCCCCCTCGGCCGTGAAGACCACCTGGTCTCCGTGGACCGCCGGGTCCTGGTAGAACCCCTCCACCCCGCCCTGCTGGGCGACGGCGGCGCCGGGTGCGAGGAGGAGGACGAAGAGGAGGATGGGGAAGAGGCGTCGCATGCCGGGGCTCCGTGGCTGCGGGTGGAACGGGAGCAGACCGCCCCAGCCTAGCCGTCCGGAGAGCGTTCCTCAACGCCGGGATTCCGGCTAAGCGTACCGCGTCCTCGTCCGTCCCTCCCCCGGACCCTCGATCGAAGCGAACGGAGGCCCCGCCGATGAAGCGCCTGCTCATGGCACTCCCGATCCTCACACTCCTGGCGGCCTGCGGGGAGGGAACGCTCTTCACCCGCAGCATGGAGGAGGGCGTGGCGGTGCTGACCTACCACCGCTACGAGCCCCCCGCGACCGATCCCTACCGGGTGGAACCGGGACCCGTGCTGGGTGCGGCCCAGGGTGCCGACACCTACCTGCTGGGTGCCGCGGAGGTCGCAGGCATCACTCCAGACGGCTTAGTCATCGTGGATGATCGACGCGAAGGTCGCATCCACCGCTTCTCGCTGGACGGCTCCCACTTGGGTGCCTTCGGCCGACGGGGGAGCGGCCCCGGGGAACTGGGCAGCCGATATCATGTCACGTTCGTGGACAGCACGGACATCACGGTCTACGCGGAGGGCCGTCTCTTGTCATTCGCCCACGACGGTACCTACCGCAAGGAATGGCGACCCGACCCAGGGATCCCGCTCAATCGGATGATGAACGCATTCCAGCATCCTGTTCCGCTGGAGGGGAAGTCGGGCTACATCTCACCCGCCCGGAGGTTCGTCGCACCCAGAGCTGGGGAGGAGGAGGGTCGATACACCATCCAGCTCCAGGTCCTTGATGGATCGTTCGCCCGGGTGACAAGCGTTGTCGATACCACGCTGGTCAGGCGCATGATCTGGCTCCCTGGCAACTACGGAGTACCGGCTCCGTTCCAGGAAGATCTCCTCTTCGGCATCGCCCCCTGGCAGCCTCTGGCCTGGAACTGGAGCCCGGAGGAGGACCGGATCGACTTCCTGGACACCGGGACCATGACCCGATCGGCGGTGGTCATCCCATGGACCCGGGAGCCGGTGAGGGAGGCAGACCGGGAGGAGGTGTTCAACCGCTACCGTGGGGAACAGGAGGCCGTCGCACGGGAACGCATCCGCGTTCCCGACAGACTGCCTGCCATCGGTCCGATGATGTGGGACGGAACGGGTCGTCTCTGGGTCTTCCACTACCAGGGGGCCGAGGCGGAGGAGGCCGGCGAGCCCAGGCTGGCGACCGTCCTGGACCGAGAAGGCCGCTGGCTCTTCGATCAGCACCTGCCCGTCGAGCCCGACCGCATCGAGGGGGATCTCTTCTTCAAGAACACCGAGGACGAACAGGGGCAGCCGGTGGCGGAGGTCTACCGTCTGGTGGAGCGCTGAGCCTCAGGGAGAGAAGGGCCGGGCCTCCCCGGTCTCACCGTCCCACACCATGAGGCGGTGGCCGTAGACCCCCTCCTCGTCCTTCTCGAACCGCAGGTAGGTGTAGCGGGCCCGTCCGGCCAGGTCGGGGCGGTCCCGGGGCCAGAGGAGCATCCAGGTCCCGGCGTTGGTGTACCAGGCCCGGGTCCCGTCCCCGAAGATATCCAGCTCGATGACCTCGGGGGTGTGCCGGTGCCCCAGCACTCCGTAGACCCGGGGCGGCCGGGGCAGATCCGCGAAGGTGCGGGCCAGCACCCGCCGGGCCCCCTCCACCAGCAGGTCGGGAGGCTCCTCGTGGGCCACGTCCCGGCGGACCCGGTCGTAGAGGGCGGTCAGGTAGGGGATGCTGAGCGGGGCCGCCGCGACGAGCAGTGCGGCGCCCGCCACCCCCCACCACGGATAGGGGAAGAGGGCCCTCCCCCAGACCAGGTAGGCGATGAAGAGCAGGAGAGCCGCAGGGGGCAGGAGCAGCACCCCCCAGACCGTGACGATGGCCCGGGCCACCGAGGGGGGTTTGCGCACCTTGAGGGCCCGCCACGCGAACCGCACGGCGCGGGGATAGGAGATCACCATCAGGAGGGGATGCCGCCGGAACATGGCCAGCAGGGCCTCGTGGGAGGGCTCCACGTTGTCGATGGTGGGGTCGAAGCGCTCCAGCCGGTTCAGGAAGTAGCGGTTCAGAAAAGAGCCGAGGGGGAGGTTCAGTTCGGTGGGGCTCTCCTCCAGGACCTCGGCACCCAGTACGGCGGTGGTGGACTCGTAGCGGTGGCCGTGCTCGATCCAGAGGTTCTCCAGCACCACACCCCGGTCGGCGAACCCGATCCGCACCGCGGCCCCTTCCTGCTCCTCAACGGGGATCCGGCGGGCGATCTCCTCCCGTACGGCCGACCGGACCAGGGGCCAGTAGAGCTCCACGTCGTGGTTCCCCTTGGTGAAGAGGATCCCGCCCCCGGCCCCGACCCATCCGGCCAGGCCATCGAAGAGTACCCGGTGCCCCGTGGCCATGACGTGGAACTTCCAGACCGCCTTGTACTCCTCAGCATTCAGGCCGAACCACTCCTCCCTCTTGTTCACCACCAGGCTGCGGGTCCAGGCCCACTCCTCGTCTGCCGCGTCGGTGAGTTCGGCGAGGCGGGCGGCCCGTTCCTCCTCCCCCAGGCGCTGCAGCCGGTCGGCCCAGGCCCGGAAGTCCTGCTTGCTCTCGGGGATCCGATCGATGCGGATGAAATCGAAGATGTCGCCGTTCAGTACAAGGAGCGCCCCCCGGGCGGCCTCCTCCCCGTGGTGCTCCAGCCAGGCCCGGGCCTCTCCGTCGGCCAGGAAGTTCTCCCGGTCATCCCAGCTCCCTTCCCCATCCCGGCGGCCGCTGCCCAGGTGGAAGTCGCTGGCCACCAGGACCGTGTCGGGGGCCGGGTCGATGAGCCGCCCCAGGATCGAGCCCTCGTCCAGGGTGCCCGGCTCGCTGTGGCCGGGGGTGCGGAAGCGCTCTCTGAGGCGTCGGATCAGAGACATGGCCGTTCGGTTCAAGTGAGGCGACTGAGGGAGAAGGTAGGGAAGGACGCCGACGGCATCCACTCCTCCTCCCCCTCCTCGGGCCCCTGAACGGCTCGCTGGCTTTCGCCGCTGCCTACCTGACCCTCTGGCTTCTGGTGGCCGAGGTCCTCTCCCGGAAGGGGGTGGTCCTGCGTGTCTGATGCTCTTTCCCGACCGCGGTGGACCGGGAGATGGTCGAAGCCCCCCTGGGGGAGCGCAGCAGGCTCACGATCCTCTGAAAGACCGGGCAGCACCGCATAGCCGGTTGCAGGAGACGGATTTCGAGGATAGCGTACGGGGAACGCTCCCGAACGGGTTCGCCCGACAACCTCCCCCCTTGAGGAGAGACAGATGAAGAGAACGATGCGCGCCTTCGCCGTCCTCGTGGCGGCCCTGGGCCTGATCGCCGTCTATCAGGGTCCCGTGGCGCAGGAGACGGTCTACCTGGACGTGGTGGAACAGATCCGGGACGAAGGGCTGAACCGCTCCCGCGTCCCCGAGGACCTCCATTACCTCACCGATGTGATCGGTCCCCGGCTCACCGGCTCGCCCGCCTTCATGCGGGCCGCCGAATGGGCCATGGACAGGTTCCGCGAATACGGCCTCGAGAACGTGCACCTCGAATCGTGGGGCCCCTTCGGCCGGGGCTGGGAGGAGATCGACACCCACGGCCGTATGGTGGAGCCCTTCGCCCGCCCCCTCATCGCCCGTCCCGGTGCCTGGACCGCGGGCACCGACGGTCTGAAACGGGGTCCGGCGGTCTACGTGCCGGTGGAGAGCGAGGAGGACCTGGAGGGCCTGGCTGAGAAGGTGGATGGCGCGTGGGTCCTCATGAGTGACGCCTCCGACCTGCGGCGGAAGGACGACCGTCCCCCCCGCCTGGTGGCCGATGCCGACGACCTGCTCCAGCCTGCCCGGGAACGGGTGCGGCGCGAGCGGCCCCAGATCGACCCGGAGGAACGTGAGCGTTTGATGGAGGAACGCCGCGCGCGCCGGGAACTGGCCAACAGGACCCGCGAGGTCATCCAGGAGAGCGGAGCCCTCGGCCTGCTGCGGCGCTCCAGTCTCAGCCTCTCCGCCCTGCGGCCCGCCGGGTCGGGGAGCCGGGAGGCGGGAGCGCCCCACGGCCTGCCCGACATCACGCTGGCCAACGAGGATTACTCCCTGATCTTCCGGAACGCCGCCAGCGGGATCCCGGTCGTGCTGGAGTTTGACGTCCAGACCCGCTTCCACGAGGACGACCTCAACGGCTACAACGTCATCGGTGAGATCCCGGGCACGGACAGAGCGGACGAGTTCATCGTGCTGGGCAACCACCTCGACTCGTGGCACCTGGGTACCGGCGCCACCGACAACGGGGCGGGCAGCGTCATCATGATGGAGGCGATGCGCATCCTGAAGGCCCTCGACCTCGAGCCCCGCCGGACCATCCGCATCGGCCTGTGGGGCGGCGAGGAGCAGGGCCTGTTCGGCAGCCGCGCCTACGTGGAGGACCACGCCGACGAGCTGGACCGCATCAGCGCCTACCTGAACCTGGACAACGGCACGGGGAAGGTCCGCGGCATCTGGACCCAGAACAACGCGGGGGTCATCCCCGTCTTCGAGCAGCTGCTCTGGCCCATGAGGGACCTGGGTGTGGTGGCGGTCCGCCACGGCAACACCGGCAGCACCGACCACGTGGCCTTCGACGCTGCCGGGGTGCCCGGCTTCAACTTCATCCAGGACCCCCAGGAATACGGGACCACGTACCACTCCAACCTGGACACATACGAGGCGCTCGCCCTCGAAGACCTGGAGCAGGCCGCCACGGTGACAGCCATACTGGCCTACCACCTGGCGATGCGGGACGAGATGCTCCCCCGCAAGCCGGAAGAGGAAGCAGACCCGCGCAGGCCGTAGCGATCTCAAGGAGGATCGGGCCCCCGTCCGCGACCACCGGGGGCCCGTCTGCCTCCCGCTGTCCTAGCGGTCCTCCTCCTGCTTCAGCACGTCCAGGTACTCCCGGTACCGCCTCCGGGCCCGGATGACGTCCCGGTGCTCCATCCCCAGTTCCCCCGCGATCTTCCGGATCTCGGTGTCCTCGACGCTGGAGACCGACTCGTCCGCGGCGGATACCGCATAGAGACAGTCGAGCAGCGCCTCCTTCTGATCCCGGTCCGCGATGGCCGCGAACTCCCGGGTCACCAGGAAGTTCTCGGTCTCGCCGAAGAGGTGGTTGTGCGTCTTCGCCATCCTCACCACCAGCATCGACTCCTCCTCCGGCAGGTGGCCCGCTTCGGAGACCAGCCGTTCCATGGCCTCCGTCTCCTCCTCGCTTATCCCCTCCTCCACATCGGCCACCCGTCCCAGGATGTAGGCGAACCCCGCCACGTACCGGGCGTGATCCGGATCCATCGCGTCCAGCCGGTCCACGATCTCCCGCAGGCTTCGTGCGCCTCCGCGTTCATCGGGACCCGACCCCTCGGGTCGCTGCTCCAGACCGAGCCACCTGCGTATCGACATCTCCGGCCTTCCTCGGGCTGAGGTTCCCTTGTCACCGGGACATGGATGATCGACATAGGTAGGCCCTCGCGGGCTGTCCCTGTCACACCACCGTGCGTACGGGTCCGTACACGGCGGTTCAGTTGGTTGAGCGGGCAGTATACAAGCTATACAGCCCGAGCGTAGCGAAGAAGGCGTTGGGCAAGGCGAAGCTGAGGGCCGGGCTGCGGCTGAGGTGCCAGTAGGCTTTGGGCGAACCGGCGGTCTGCGCCGCCAGGTCGGCTCCCACACCCAGGCGCCTCAGTTCCGCATACCGCCGGCGCCCCCGCTTCCACTGCTTCCAGTAGACGGCACGGAGCCGCCTCCGGATCCACGAGTCCCAGTCGCGGAACAGCGTCACATTGTCCGCGTATCCGAAGTAACCCGCCCAGCCCCGAAGGTACCGGTTGAGCCCCTCGATGCGTCGGGACATGCTCATGCTGTGCCCCCTGTCCGTCAGTTCCCGTATCTTCTGCTTGAACTTCCCCCGGGCCTTGCGGCTCACTCGCCGCTCAGGCTCTTTGTCCGGTGAGAAGACAAAGCCGAGGAACGGACGTTCCCACGGCCGCCCCACCGCGCTCTTGGAGGCGTTGACCTTCAGCCGGAGTTTGCGCTCGATGAAGCGGGTGATGGTCTCCATCACCCGCTGCCCGGCCCGCTCGGAACGGACGTAGATGTTGCAGTCGTCCGCGTACCGTACGAACCGGTGACCGCGTCGCTCCAGTTCCCGGTCCAGCTCATCCAGGACGAGGTTGGACAGCAGCGGGGAGAGGGGGCCCCCTTGCGGGGTCCCCTCATCCAGTGGACGCACCAGCCCTCCCTCCATGACCCCGGCGGTCAGGAACGCCCGCGTCAGCTTCAGCAGCCGCTTGTCCTCCACCCGCTCGGCCATACGGGCCATCAGCCGGTCGTGGTTGACCCGGTCAAAGAACGCCTCCAGGTCGATGTCCACCACCCACCGACAGCCCGCACCAAGGTACTCCTGTGCGCGGGCCACGGCCTGATGGGCCTTCCGGCCCGGGCGGAAGCCGTAGCTGTGGTCGCTGAACGTGGGGTCCCACCGCGGCTGGAGCACCTGCAGTACCGCCTGCTGGATGAGACGGTCCAGGGCGGTGGGGATGCCGAGCATCCGCTCTCCGCCTCCGGGCTTGGGTATCGCCACCCGTCTCACCGGCTGCGGCCGGTAGGTGCCTTCCAGCAACTGGGCCTTGAGGGCAGGCCAGTGCTCCCGCAGGTACTCGGGCAGATCCCGGACGGTCATCCCGTCCACGCCCGGTGCGCCCGCGTTCGACTGGACCCGTGCCAGGGCCTTCTTCATGTTCCTGCGCTCGCACACCGCTTCCATCAGCCTGCCGGTGTGCGCCGGGTCCGGGGTATCGCGTTCCACCGCCGACGGTTCGGTCCCTCCGGACGGAGCCCTCGGGGCTTCACCCCTACCCTCCCCGTCGAAGGCCAGTTCCAACTGGCTTTTCTGCCGCACTCCGTCGTCGAGTCGCACGTCCTCGTTCCCTCCAACCGTTCGGGCCTTCGTCCGGCCGCTTCGGTCGTGTGAGCCCCGGCCGTTTCTCCCCTCTCGGGCGAGTGTCCCGCTCAAGCGGACCGGCTGCATCCGGACTACTATGCCCTCTGCTGACTCCTGCCGTGCGGTCAGGGTACCTCCCGGTACCCTCAGTCCCACCGGGGACACACAGCAGGCCTCCCAGGGTAAGTCCAACCGCCTTCACCGCACACCCGCCGGATCTACGCCCCGGACCCTTGATGGATATGGACTTCGCGGTCTGTTGCCCGCTCGTCCGGTCCGGAACGCCTGCTATCCGGTTCCTGTTCGTCGGGTCGCGGCTTTGCTCCACGCTTCCTTCAGACCCCGCCTCACGACGGGCGCCCTTGCGCTTCGCTAGACCTTCACCTCCATCAGGTTGGTCAGGGGACTCTCACCCCCGAGCTGTTG
>JAWOFN010000089.1:0-48543 GCA_046497505.1 bacterium
GGACGATGGCATCGTACGCCCCCTCCCGCATCTTCCGGATGCGGGTGGGGACGTTCCCCCTGAGGTCGGCGAGCTCCAGGTCGGGACGCCAGCGGGCCAGCAGGGCCCGGCGGCGGAGGCTGCTCGTACCCACACGGGTCCCCCCGGGGAGTTCGTCCACCCCGACCTCCTCGGGAGCCAGCAGCACGTCCCGGGGGTCCTCCCGTTCCAGGACGGCCCCCACGGTCAGCCCGGAGGGCTGGTCGGTGGCCAGGTCCTTCAGACTGTGCACGGCCAGGTCCACCTGCTCGTCCAGCAGGGCCTGCTCGATCTCCTTGGTGAAGAAGGCCTTGCCGCCCACCTGGGAGAGGGGCACGTCGACGATGACGTCCCCTTCGGTCTTGATGATGACGATCTCCACCTCGGGTCCCTCGGGGAGGGCGCGGAGGAGGCCGGCCACGTGGTCGGCCTGCCAGCGTGCGAGCTGGCTCCCGCGGGTCCCGATGCGGAGGGTCTGGGGGGCACTCATGAGGCGTCGGCTCCTTCGTCGTCTTCTTCGGAGGACCCGCGGCCCGGGGGCGGGCCGAGGTCCAGGTCGAACAGGTCGGTGACGGCCTCCAGTTTGGCGAGGCCGGACCGGCTCGACCGGTCGATCTCCTTGATCCGGACGGTGGGGTGGTGGAGGAGCTTGTTCACCAGGGAGCGGGTGTATTTCTGGAGCATCTCCCGGTCCTTGTCCTGGAAGTGCTTGGCCTGCTTCTCCGCTTCGGCCAGGGCGGTCTCGGTGAACGCCTGGCGGAAGGCCCGTATGATGGGCGCCACCTCCAGGGTGTCGTGCCAGGTGAAGAAGCGGTCGACCTCCTCGGAAACGATGCGCTCCGCCTTCGGGATCTCCTTCGCCCGGCGGGCCCGGTTCTGCTCCACCACGCTCTCCAGGGCGTCCAGGTCGTAGAGGAAGACGTTGTCCAGGCCGGCGGCCTTCGGGTCCACGTCCCGGGGGCTGGCGATATCCACCACGACCATGGGACGCCGGGAGCGGGCCTTCATGACCCGTCCCAGCTCAGCGGCCCGGATGACCGGTTCGGGGGCCGAAGTGGCCGTGACCACCACGTCCGCCTCCTCCAGGGCCTCGTACCGCTCCTCCCACGGCCGGGCCCTGCCGCCCAGCTCCTCGGCCAGGGCCTGCCCCCGCTCCAGGGTCCGGTTCACCACGGTGAGGGCGGCAGGGTGGAGGTCGGCGAAATGTCGCCCGGCCAGCGCACCGGTCTCGCCGGCCCCCACCACAAGCACCCGATGGCGGTTCATGTCGGCGAAGACCTTGGAGGCCAGCCCCACGGCAGCATAGGCCACCGAGAGGGCTCCCTCGCCGACCCCGGTCTCGGCCCTGGCCCGCTTGCCTGTGTGGACCGCGCCTTCGAAGAGCTTGTGCAGCAGCGTCCCTGCCGTGCCGTTATTCTCGGCATAGGCCAGGGCGTCCTTCACCTGGCCCAGGATCTCCGGCTCCCCGATCATCAGCGAGTCCAGCCCGGCGGCCACCGAGTAGAGATGGTGGACCGCCTCACGCCCCATTTTGAGATACGTGTAGTCGCCGTCCTCCATGTAGGGGACACCCTTCTGGGCGGTGACGGCCTCCCGCAGGGCCCCATCCGCGGCCCCCACGTCGTCGACCCAGCCCAGCACCTCGGTCCGGTGGCAGGTGGAGAGCACGGCGCTCTCGGTCACCTCCTCCAGGCCCCGGAGCCGGGGATAGAGGTGGGCCAGCTCTGCCGCCTCCATGTGGAGGGTGTCCCGGATCCCGGCCGGTGCCGAGGTGTGGTTCGTGCCGATGAGGATCAGTTCCATGATCAGATGAAGCTGTGGAAGGACTTGAGGAACAGGTTCACGGCGAAGGAGGAGAACACCATGAGGACGAAGGCGGCGATGGAGAGCCAGGCCAGCCAGCGGGTGGGCCATTTGAAGAGCCAGCGGCCCCAGACGCAGATCCCGTAGAGGAACCAGACCACCAGGGTGCTCAGGAACTTGGGGTCGGTCAGGAAGCTGCCGGTGAGCTGGCCGGACTGCTGGAGACTCACCGACCACACCGCGCCCAGGATGATGGCCAGGGTGAGGGTGATCCAACCGAAGCTCAGGGCGGTGGAGGTCAGGCGTCCCAGGATCTCCAGGCTGGGCAGGCGCTGGTAGATCAGGCCCACCCGGTGTCCCTTCAGCTCCCGGTAGAGGAGGATGTAGAGGGTGCCGTAGACCGCCGCGATGGCGAAGGCGGCGTAGCCCAGCAGGGCCGCGCTCACGTGGAACCCGAAGAGGGAGGAGCGCAGGATCGGCGCCACCTCGGTGGTATGGGTCACGAAGGCGCTGGAGACGATCTGGAAGAAGAGGGCGGGGGCGAGGAGGAAGACCCCGGTGGCCTTGTCGTTCAGGATCGACTCCAGCACCAGGTAGACCACGGTCAGCGCGAAGGCGACGAAGGAGAAGGCCTCCCACACGTTGGCGATGGGCACGTGGCGGTAGGCGATGGTCTCCAGCACCAGGTAGACCAGGTGGAGACCGGCTACGGTCCAGGCCACCGGGGTGACCGACTCCCGGCTCCAGTCGGGGGCGCTCACGAAGAAGACCAGGTAGTTCAGTACGGCCAGGAGATAGCCCAGGGGGAGCAGGATGTTGAGGAGCTCGAGGAGTACCAGCACGACGGGCCGTCCGTTCCTTCTTGGCGTCAGCCCGGGCCTCACAGGCTATTTCGGACTGACTGGTCGGTTTATTCGTCTTCCATAAGGTAGCCGAAGTCTCATCCGGGTCAAGCGGTAGTTGAGTGGCTCCGGAGCGGCTCCAGCCCCTGTGGGTCGTCCCGGCCCGTCGTGGGCCTGGATGGGCCGGACTGGACCGGGGGGTCGGGCCGGGGCAGGGGAGGTGACGGGTCGGGATGAGACGGGAGGTGTTCGCACCCGGCGGTGTCTGGTATATGATAGGAGCCAAGGAACGCTATCCCCATGTACCGTGGACAGGATGCCCATGCAGCAGTCCCCTCGAGATGCCCGAGTCGGGGTCCGATCAGGCCCTTCCTGGATCCTCGCCCTCGTTCTGGGTGCCCTCTTCTCCCTGCAGGCCGAGGCCGGTGCCCAGACCGACCCGGCGCGTCTGGCCGCGCTGGCCGACTCCGCGTCGGCCCGGCTGGAGCGGGGGGATATCGAGGGGGCCCGGAGCCTCTACGAGCAGGTCCTGGAGGCCGAGCCGGACCACCTGGAGGGCCTGGTGGGGATGGGGCGGGTCTGGCTGGCCAACCGGGCCGGGGCCGAGCGGGCCCTGGAGGTCCTTCGGAAGGCCACCGCGAAACACCCCACCTCGCCGAAGACCCACTACTGGCGGGCCATGGCCCACCTGCGGTTCGTGGAGACCGACCTGGGCCGGGACAACGCGGCCTTCGCCCGCAGGGAGCTGGAGACCACGCTGGAGCTCGACCCCTCCCACGGGGACGCCCGCTATCAGATGGCCCGGCTCCTCCGCACCGTCTATGAGGACTACAACGCGGCGGCGGAGATCTTCCGGCAGCAGGTGGCGGCCAACCCCGGGCACCTGGATGCCCGGTTCGAGCTGCTGAAGGCGGAGATGGACCTGGGGAACTGGCGCCGGGCCATCACGGCGGGGGAGGAGCTGCTGGATCGGGACCCCGGTTACCGGGGCGCCTACCCCTACCTGGCCGGAGCGTACTGGCGCAGCGGGCAGACCGAGGAGGCCATGGGGGTCTTCGAGCGCTACTTCGGCCGGATCGGCGAGCAGGAACGGGGTCTCTACCTGGACATGGGCGTCATCCTGACCCCGGACGAGCGGGAGGAGTTCGCCTCCCTGGACGCCGAGGGGCGGCGGGCGTACTGGGCCCGCTACTGGCGGACCCGGGACCCCGACCCTCAGACCGACGTGAACGAGCGGCTCCTGGAGCACTACATCCGCGTCGCCTACGCCCGGATCGAGTTCGGGGAGGACGTCTGGCCCTGGGATGCCCGGGGGGACTTCTACGTCCGGTACGGGGAGCCGGACATGCGGAGCGGGCGGGGACGTCCGGTGGCGTGGGACCTGGTGGACGACGACCCGACCTTCCTGGACAAGAAACGCGACTACCAGGAGCGGATGGGCATGTCCAGCAGCTACCAGCGCCGGACCCCCTTCGATTCCAGTGTCTGGGAGCCGCCTCCCACCATCCCGAAGCCGTTCGTGGTGGACATCGCTCTGGCCATACAGAACCGCACCGATCCCAGCGGAGTCGACCCGTCCCGCATGTCCCTGGACGAGATATGGGACCTGGCCTCCCAGCTGGCCGAGGAGCGCTACATGGGCAGCCTGGCCGCCGCCACCCCCGAGCGGTGGGTCTACACCGACCGGGGGATCGATGTGGCCTTCGACGACCCGGTGCACTCCGGGAAGTACCTGGTGACGGGGGACCGGAGCCGCATGCTGGTGGACCAGATGGAGGAGCGGGCCCCGGTCATCAGTGAGGAGGAGGAGAAGATCGAGGTCATCGACCCGATGGACTCGGTGGTGACCTTCAAGGGGCCCGATGGGAAGACCCGGGTGGAGTACGCCTTCGCCCTGCTCCCGGACGAGTTCGGGGCCTTCCGCTCCACGACCGGGACCTTTGCCACGCTGGATGTGGAGGTGGCCCTCTACACCCCCCAGTGGAAGCCGGTGGAGGAGGCGGTCCAGCCGCGCCGACGCCTGCAGACCATCCCCCAGGTACGGATCCGTGACATCCCGCTGTTCGTGGATGCCACGAGCCTGAGCGTGGACCCGGGCGAGTACATCCTCACCACGCTCCTGCTCGACCCGGTCTCGGGGCGGCGGGCCTCAGCCGAAGAGACCGTGGAGATCCCCGACTACGCCACGGGGGAGCTGATGTTCAGCGACATCCTGCCGGCGGCGCTGATCCGGGAGGCCACACCGCAGTCGGACCCGAAGTTCGTGCGGGGCGAGCTGGAGGTGCTCCCCCTGCCGGGCCGGACCCTGCAGACCGACCAGCCGCTGTACGTGTACTACGAGCTCTACAACCTCTCGAAGGACCCGATCGGGGCCACCGACTGGGAGATCGCCTACTCGGTGGCCGAGGCCCAGGAGGAACGGGGAGCGGCCAGCCGGCTCTACCAGGGGCTGAAGAGCCTGGTGGGGGCGGGGCAGGAGCGCGTGGTGATCACGAGCACGGTGAGTGCCTCGGGGATCCGCAGCGACGAGCGGGCCTACCTGCAGATCGACCTGAGCGCCCTCCCGGCGGGTACCTACGAGCTGGTCCTCACCGCTACCGACACCCACGACGGCCGTACCGCCGCGGCCAGGCTGCTCTTCCGGACCATCCCGGGGAGGTAGGAACTACCCCTCGTCCTTGAGCGGCAGTTCGGATAGAGCTCGCGGGCGCCGTCGGGACAGATGCTGCGGCTGAACTCGATGGTCGAGCGGTCCTGGATGTACGACTCCATCGGCTCCCCTGCCCGCGCTGCCAAGTGCCTCCGAAGCTGGACGGGGGAAGGCGCCTCCTGTAGCCTCGCGCGCACCGATCCGCTGCCTGACACCCGTTCCGGAGCCCGGCTCCGAAGGACGACCATGTACGCTCGATCTTCCCTCCCTGCACTGCTCTTCCTGCTGGTCCTCGGGGTATTCCCCCCGGAGACCGCCGCCCAGGGGAACGGTGTGGATACCGCTCCCTACCGTGATGCCGCCGACCGGCTGATCCAGGCCGCGCTGGCCGACAGCCAGCAGGTGTGGGACCGGATGGCGGAGATGTGCGACCGCTTCGGCCCCCGTTTCAGCGGTTCGGAGGGTCTGGAGCGGGCCAACGACTGGATGCTGGAGGAGATGCGTGCGGACGGGCTGGAGAACGTGCGCGCCCAGCCGGTCATGGTGCCCCACTGGGTGCGGGGCGAGGAATCCCTCCATCTGGTGCATCCCTACGAGCGGGAGCTGCCCATGCTGGGGCTGGGGTGGGGCCGACATCGGCCCCCTCATGCAGGACGCGGTGCCCGGGATGGGGCTGGTCGTGGATGGGGAGCGGTACTTCTGGTATCACCACACGGACGCCGACACGGTGGACAAGCTCGAGCCCGGAGAGATGGCGCGGTGCGTGGCCACCCTGGCGGTGATGGCCTACACGGTCGCCGACCTGCCCCAGCGGCTGCCCCGCTGAGTCCCCCGGTCGCGAACCCCCCGTCCGGGCAGGACGCACCGGCGGGGGCCGGCAGGGGGATGCCGGCCCCCGGACCCGGCCTGCTCCCGCCTCAGCCCCCCTCCGGAGTTTCCTGGTAGGGCCGGAGGTTCCACTCCAGGAAGGTCCAGGTGCGGTTCCACGAGTCCCGCATCTCGGGTGTGAGTTCCATCTGGAGGGTCTCCCGGTCCACCCGCCTGCTGAAGGAGTGTCCTCCCGGCGGGTCGGTGTAGATCTTCGTCTCGGCCAGCTCCGGCTTCTTCACCCTCAGGGCGTGCACGAGCATCTCGCACTCCACGAAGTTCACGTCCCGGTCGTTCGTGGCCAGGTGCACCAGGATGGGGTCCTGGATCCGGTCCACCTGATAGACGGGGCTGCGGGCGATGTACTCCTCGCGCTTCTCGAAGGGGAGCCCCTGGATGCGCTGCTGGGTGGAGAAGAGCCGCTGGTAGCGGGGTCCCTTGTAGGAGAGCCGGAAGACCAGGTTGGTCACCGGTACGATGGCTGCGCCCCCCTGGAAGGTCCCCGGGAAGCGAGCCAGGGCGTGGAGGGTGATGAAGCCCCCATGGCTCCACCCCATGATGCCGATCCGGTCCGGGTCCACATGGGGGAGGCTCTTCAGGTAGTCCACCGAGGAGACCGCATCGTCCACCTCGTAGCCGCCGTAGTCGATGGCCTCGTGGAACGCCTTTCCGTAGCCGGTGCTCCCCCGGTATTCGGGGGCCACCACCACATACCCGCGGTCCACCGCTTCCTTCACGAAGGGCCAGTAGTTCTCCGTCCAGTTCCCGTGGACCCCGCCGTGGACCATGATGAGGGCCGCATGCCCCTTCGGTCCCCGCTTGTTCAGGGGCTGGTAGACGTAGAGGGGGAGGTCCATGTCCCCGATGCGGCTGGGGATGGTGATCTTCTGGTAGTCCACGACCCCCTCGGTGACCGCGGCGAAGACGCTGTCGGTCCGGGCCTTGCGCCGGATGTGACGTTCGTAGTCGGCCTCCGGGTGGTCGGCCGGGTCGGCGCTGACATAGAGGTCCCGCATCCGCTCCGGGTCCTGCGGCGCGGCCGCGGCCCGGGTCGGCAGGAGGGCGGCGAGCTGTGAGAGCACCAGGGTGAGGACGAGTATCGAAAGGCCATGTCCACTGCGGCGGGTATCGCTTGCTGACATCCCCGATTCCTTTTCCAGGGTTCCGATTCCTCCGGATCCGCCGGGCAGGCGTCCGGACACTGGGATATTGCCAGATGCAAGGCTCCAGGGCCAGGGGAAGAATGCCGACCGCTCCCCGCATGTATCTGCGGATTGCATCGTCGGGCCGGTTGGGGCATGCTCAACGGACAGGACCGCGACGCGGTCCCGAACGTCCACCGGATGTCCCCTTCCACGGAGGATCCGAGCCATGTCGCGTATCGCACGCACTTCCTTCCCGGCCCTGCTGCTGGGTCTCTCGCTGCTCCTGGTACCCCGGCCGGCCGCCGCCGAGCTCCCGGACGGGCCGACCCGGCTGCTGCGCAGGCCCACCATGAGCGCACAGCACATCGCCTTCGAGTACGCCAACGACATCTGGGTGGTGCCCCGCAGCGGCGGGCAGGCCCGGCGGATCACCTCCTTCCCGGGACAGGAGACCCACCCGAGCATCTCTCCCGACGGCCGGTGGATCGCGTTCAGCGCGCAGTACGGCGGCAACACGGACGTCTGGGTGGCGGGGACCGAGGGAGGCGAGCCCGCACGGCTGACCTGGCACCCGGGAGGGGATGTGGTCCAGGGGTGGACCCCCGACGGGCAGCGGGTGGTCTTCGCCAGCGGACGCACCAACGCGCCCTCGGGTCAGAAGTTCTGGACCGTGGGGCTGGAGGCGGATCTTCCCCGGGCCCTGCCCATGCACCGGGCCCACCAGGGTTCCTTCTCCCCCGACGGGGAGCGCTTCGCCTACCGGATGGTGAGCCCGTGGGAGGACGAGTGGCGCAACTACCGGGGAGGCCAGAACCGCCCGATCTGGATCCTGGAGCTGGATGACCTGGACCTCACCGAGGTGCGTCCCTGGGACGGCAGCAACGACCAGGACCCGGTATGGGTGGGGGAGACGGTCTACTTCCTCTCCGATCGGGACTGGGCCATGAACATCTGGGCCTACGAGACGGCCACGAAGGAACTGCGGCAGGTCACACACTACCGCGAGTTCGACGTGAAGAACCTGGACACCGACGGGAGCGTCCTGGTCTTCGAGCACGCCGGGTACGTGAAGACCCTCGACCCGGCGGAGGGACAGGAGCGGACCGTCGAGATCACGGTGAAGGGTGACTTCCCCTGGCTCATGCCGAGCTGGGAGGACGTGAGCCGCCGTCTGACCAACCCTGCGCTCGGTCCGACCGGACAGCGTGTGCTCTTCGAGGCACGCGGTGAGATCTTCAGCGTACCGGCCGACGAGGGGGACTGGCAGAACCTCACGCGGACCAGCGGTGTAGCCGACCGGACTCCCGCCTGGTCGCCGGACGGAAGGCATGTGAGCTGGTTCAGTGACGCCAGCGGCGAATACCGTCTCATCATCGCTTCGCCCGATGGGATGGGAGAACGGCGGGTCGTCGAACTGCCCGACCCGACCTTCTACTATGAGCCTGCCTGGAGCCCCGATTCGGAGAAGATCCTCTTCACCGACACCGACCTGCGTCTGTGGGTGGTGGAGGTGGCCAGCGGAGAGGTCACCCACGTGGACACCGACCAGTGGATGGTCCCCTTCCGGTCCGTCACGCCCCGATGGAGCCCCGATTCGCGCTACATCGCCTACGCGAAGCGGCTGGACAACCTGCTGCACGCCGTCTTCGTCTACGACATCGAGGGAGGGGAGATCCACCAGATAAGCGACGGGATGTCGGATGCCCTCTCACCGGCGTGGGACGCCTCGGGAGACTACCTCTACTTCCAGGCCTCCACCGACTTCGGGCTGAACACCGGGTGGCTGGACATGATGTCGTACGACCGGCCCACCACGAGCGGGCTCTACGTCGCCCTCCTGCGGCGGGACCAGGCCAGCCCCTTCCTCCCCGAGGCGGGGGAGGAGCCGGTGAAGGGTGAGGAAGAGGAGGAGACGGGTACGGAGGGGACCGAGGGGGAGGAGACAGGGGTCCGGATCGACTTCGAGGGGCTGCAGGATCGTGTGATCGCCCTGGGAGTGACGGAGCGGAACTACAGCAGCGTGGAGGCCGGACCGGAAGGCAAGCTCTTCTTCCTGGAATCGCCCCGGGGGGGCGGTCAGGCGACTCTGAAGCGGTACGACCTGGAGAAGGACGAGGCCGTCGACTTCCTGGAAGGGGTGTACGCCTACACGCTCTCGGCCGACCGGAAGAAACTGCTCTACCGTCAAGGGAGCACATGGGGGGTGGTGGACGCCGGAGGCGGACCTCCCTCACGAGGAGCGGGCAGCCTGGACACCTCGGGGATCGAGATGCGGGTGGACCCCCCGGCGGAGTTCGAGCAGATGTTCTCTGAGGGGTGGCGTTTCCAGCGTGACTACCTCTATGTGCCGAACATGCACGGGGTGGACTACGAGGCCACGAAGGCCCGCTACGCACCGCTGGTGGACCACCTGGCCCACCGATCCGACCTCAACTACCTGCTGGACTGGATGGGGGGCGAGGTGGCCATCGGCCACTCTTTCGTGCGGGGTGGGGATGCCCCGGACGTCGACCGTGTGAGCGTGGGGCTGCTGGGAGCCGACCTGGAGATCTCCGACGGCCGCTACCGCATCGCCCGGATCTACACGGGTGAGGACTGGAACCCGAACCTGCAGGGGCCCCTGGCCGTGCCCGGTCTGGGGGTCGCCGAAGGGGACTTCATCCTGGCGGTGGACGGTCAGCAGCTCAGAGCGCCGGCCAATCCCTATCGCCACTTCGAGAACACCGCGGGGCGCCAGGTCGTGCTGCGGGTGGCTTCGGACGCCTCGGGGCGGGATGCCCGGGACGTGCGCGTGGTCCCCACCGGGAGCGAGGCAGGACTGCGCCGCATGGCATGGGTGGAGGGCAACCGCCGGAAGGTGGACGAGCTCTCCGACGGCAGGCTGGCCTACGTCTGGCTCCCCAACACGGGGCAGGGCGGATACCAGTACTTCAACCGCTACTACTTCGCCCAGCAGGACCGGGAGGGCGCGGTCGTGGACGAGCGGTTCAACAGCGGCGGCTCGGCGGCCGATTACATCATCGAGTTCCTGATGCGCGAGCCCCACGGTTACTTCAACAACCCGGTGGGGGATCGGCAGCCCTTCACATCGCCCGCCTCGGGTATCTGGGGCCCCAAGGTGATGATCATCAACGAGAACGCGGGCTCCGGCGGCGACCTGATGCCCTATATGTTCCGCTACTACGAGGTCGGGCCGCTGGTGGGCAAGCGCACCTGGGGAGGTCTGGTGGGCACCTGGGACACCCCGCAGCTGCTGGACGGAGGGACCATGATCGCCCCGCGGGGCGGGTTCTTCGACATCGAGGGGGAGTGGGCGGTGGAGAACGAGGGGGTGGCTCCGGACATCCCGGTGGAGAACACCCCGAAGGCGATGGCCGAGGGACGCGACCTGCAGCTGGAGCGCGCCGTGCAGGAGGCCCTCCGCCTGCTCCGTACAGAGGCCTTCGACAGGAAGGAGGAGCCGGACTTCCCGATCCGGTCGCGCAGACCGCCCCCGGGAACGCGCCGCTAGAAGGTCGGAGCCGTGGGGGGAGGGCCGGGGCCGCGTGAACGGAACCGCCCCCCGCGTGCGTCGTACGGGTGACGAGCGAAGGACGACCGGGGAGGGGGCCATCGCGGCGGCCCCTCTCGGACATCCCCAGCGGGCCGCAGGAACGTCGGGCTGATCCCATGTCACCACACCGGATTCCATCCAGAGAGACGAAGGGAAGCCATGCCCTGAGGCCCGTCCTCCAGGTGGTCCTGGTCCTGCTGCTCGTCCCGGCGGGCCTGGAGGCGAGGCCCTCCCTCCAGGAGGACCCGGTGACGGTCCTCTGTAGCGAGGCGGACCGGGCCCTGGCGGGAGGAGATCCCGCATCCGCCTACCGTCTCTACCAGAGGGCCCACCGGAAGGACTCCAAATCGGTCCGACCTCTCCTCGGGATGGGGCGAGCCATGATGAAGAACCCGGCCGAAGGGACCTGGGCGCAGGCCCATTTCAGGGAGGCGGTGAGGCTGGCTCCGGAGGACCCCCAGGTGCGCTACGAGAAGGCCCTGGCCCACCTCCGGATGAGCCGGAGCGGTATCGGGAAGGACGCCGCCCTGCGGGCCCGCGAGGAACTGGAGGCCGTGGTCCGGCTCAACCCCTCCCACCCCGAGGCGTGGTATCAGCTGGGCCGGCTGCACCGGGAGGTCTTCGAGGATTTCGCAGAGGCGATCCCCGCCTACAGGCGGCAGGTGGCCGCCAACCCCGCTCACATGGAGGCCCGCCGGGAGCTGGTGGAGTCGTACGCCCTCACCGGTGAGTGGCAGTCCCTCATCGAGCTGGCCGAGACCACCCTGGAGCGGGACGAGGGGATCCCGGTGGTCTATCCCTACCTGGCCGCCGCCTACTGGGCGGGGAGCCGCTGGGAGGAGGCCATGGAGACCTTCCGCCGCTACTTCGAGGTGGTCGGGGAAGAGGAGCGGGACCTCTATCGCGACCTCTCGGTGGTCCTCACCCCCGGAGAGGCCGCCGAGTTCGAGGATCTGGATGAGGAGGGTCGCAGGAACTTCAGGGGACACTACTGGGAGATCCGCGACCCGGATCCCCGCACCGAAGTGAACGAGCGGCTCCTGGAGCACTACATCCGGGTGGCCTACAGCCGCCTGGAGTTCGCCGGGAACACGTGGCCCTGGGACGCCCGGGGGACCTTCTTCATCCGCTACGGTGAGCCGGATCTCCGGATCGGCTACGGTCGGCCCTATCCCGAGGACCTCATCGACCATGACCCGGAGTTCAACAGCCGTCGCCGTGCCCTCGAGCAGGAGATGGGCATGCTGAACGTGCCCGGAACGAAACAGGCGGGAAGCGGTGCCTGGGCCTTCCGGGAGCCGGAACGCTGGGTCTATCTCGATCGGGGGATCGACATCAGCTTCGAGGACCCCACCCAGAGCGGGAGTTTCCGTCTGGTGGGGAACAGGAGCCGGATCCTCATGGAGAGGATGGAGGAACGGATGCCGGTGCTGAGTGAGGAGGAGGAACGGATCGGCATCCTCGACCCCCTCGACTCGGCCCTGACCTTCCGCGGCCCGGAGGGGACCACGCGGCTGGAGTACGCCTACGCGCTGCTCCCCGACGAGTTCGGACCCCTGCGCAGCGCGACCGGGGCCTATGCGGTACTGGATGTGTTCATGCAGCTCTACACCCCCGAGTGGATCCCGGTGGCGGGGGCGGCTGACACCTCCCGGCGGGTGGAGATCGTGCCCCAGGTACGGATCCGGGGTCTGCCCCTCTTCGTGGACGGCACCCGCATGAGCGTGGAGCCGGGGAGCTATGTGCTCACCACCATGCTCCTGGACCCGGAGACCGGCGGGCGGGCCATTTCGCAGGAGGAGGTGGAGATCCCGGACTACTCGGGCAGCGAGCTGACGATCAGCGACCTCCTCACCGCTGCCTGGATCCAGCAGGTCCCCGGTGGGACCCGGGGCCGGTTCGTACGGGGGGACCTGGAGGTGCTCCCCCTGCCCGGGGCCACGGTGGAGAAGGACCGTCCCCTCTTCATCTACTATGAGATCTACAACCTGGCGAAGGACGATGTGGGGGCCACGGACCGGACGGTCCGGTACCAGGTCTCCGAGGTGCCGGAGAACCGGGCCCTCACCGCGCGCCTCTTCCGGGGGATCCGCGACCTGGTGGGCCTGGGGCCGCAACGGGCGGTGCTGAGCAGCGACTTCCAGACCACCGGGATCCGCAGCGACGTGGAATCCTACTTCGAACTGGACATGAACCTGGCCCCCGCCGGTACCTACCAGCTCCAGGTGACGGTGACCGACAACCTCACCGGGGAGAGCGCCACCAGCGTGACGATCTTCCGGACCGTGCCGGCATACTGAGATACACCGGTCGCCTCGGCGGCCTGTCCCCACCCGGCCCATCGGGTGAAGAAAGAGCCCGGGACACCATGGGGGTGCCCCGGGCCCGGGTCTGTGAGGGGTCGGACGTGACGTCTTCAGCCGGTCAGTGTGAGGCTATGGGCTGTGCCACCCCCAGAAATCGCCGTAGAAGTCCCGGATGCGGCGGGCCTCCTCCTGGGTGATGGTCGACCCGGGGGTCTGGACCATCTCCATGATCACATCCCAGCGTTCCTTCGGGCTCATGATGGCCAGTTCCTTCAGCCGGCTGATCTCGTGGCAGTGCGCGCACTTCATGAAGGTCAGGCCGGCCTCCAGCCGCGGGATCTGCTCCTCCGCGATGCCGGCGCCCTCCATGTCGGCCATGCGGGCCACCACGTCGGCCACATCTCCGGTCATGCCGTGGGCCTTCGTGAAAGACTCGCTGGTGTGGCAGTCGGTGCACTCCTGCTCCAGGGCGGCCATAGCGGGGTTCGCCGGTCCGATGTTCACGGCCAAATTCTTCAGGTCCTGCTTGGTGGCCAGCTCGCTCCGCTGGTCCACGATCTCGCCGTGCAGGCTGATGACCATGTGGACCAGGAAGAGCAGCAGGATGACTCCCAGGACCCCGAGCCATGTCGCGAGCATCCGCGAGCCGCTGCCCAGCCGCGTCTTCTCCTGATTCTCCATCTCATTCCTCCTTGCGGCTTCGGGCTAGCTGGAACGGGCGGCTCTCAGGGCCGCCTGCTCCATGGGTGATCGGCCGATGGCCTCGTGGTCCAGCTGTTCCTCGTAGACCGGGAAGTACTGGACGATGAGGCGGAACGCCAGCAGTCCCATGGCGATGAGGCCGATGCTCACCACGTACTCGAGCCACATCGGGTAGTAGGTGGGGTACTCGGGGATATCCATCGCGATCATGGTCACCCCCACCCGGTGGACCGTGATGGCCACCACGCTGGCGATGCTGGCGAGCAGCAGGGTGACCTTTCGCTTCATGGCGTCCGGGTTGGCGTAGAGGGCCAGGGAGATGATGAGCAGGTGCATCTCCAGCCAGAACCAGAGCGCGTCCATCGAGACGCTCACCGTCTGCATGACCACCCCCCGTCCCACCAGGTCGGCCAGCCGTACCAGGATGTAGAACCCGATGACGTAGGGCATGGCCTTGCTGATCCCGAGCAGCAGGTCCATCTCAGGCTCCCGCCCCCGGATCTTCGGGGTGAGCAGCCGCTCCAGGACCACCATGCTGGGTCCCACCATGACCGCCGAGACGAAGAAGATGATGGGCAGGAAGGGGGAGTACCAGATGGGGCTCATCTTGTCCACGATGAGGAAGAGTCCCCCCAGGGTGGACTGGTGGAGGGTGCTGAACATGATCCCCGCCATGATGAGCAGCAGGGGCATCTGGAGGTCGCGGGGCATGATGCCCGCCCGCATCATCATCTCCCATGCCACCAGGATGGCCGCCACGATCGCGGCCCAGAGGACCGAGCTGGTCATGACGAAGGTGAAGAAGGCGAGCATGACGATGATGAGGGCCGGGACCCACTGGTGGAAGAGCACCATGGCCCGCTTCAGGTCGAACTTCTCCAGTACCACGGGCAGGAACTCCAGGACCAGCACGAAGCTGTACATCATCACGCACCACGCCACCTCGAACATGGGGGAGTGGTGGTTCCAGCTGATGATGGCCCAGGGGAGGTTCCAGGGACGGCCCAGGTCCACGATGAGGGCCGCGATGAAGAGTATGTAGCCCAGCAGGCCGGCCAGGATGGCCGAGCGGGCCACGCCGTGCATCCTGTGCCCGCCGAAGATGTGGATCACACCGGCCATGACGAACCCGCCGGCCGCCAGGGCGATCTGGGTGAGTTTGTTCACTCCGGTGAGGAAGCCCCAGGCGTACCCGTCGGTGAGGTTGGTGGCCGCCCCCAGTCCGAAGATGAAGCGATATGCGATGGCCGCCGCCCCGATGACGGAGAGTGCGACGAGGATCTTCAGGCCCGGCGTCCATTCGAGCTTCTTACGCGGGGTCATGACTCATCTCCTTCCTCGATCTCCTGGAGATGCTCCGCACCCTCGTCCAGGTGATGCTGCCTGTTCACCATCCAGGCCACAGCTCCCAGGGAGAGCGCCAGGGCGCTCAGCACGTAGGGTACGCTCACCATGGACTTGTGCGTGTAGTCCCGGTACGACCGGAAGGGCACGTTCTGCCGGTATCCCAGCTCATCGAACGGGCGCCCCGCGATGTGGAGGAGGTTCGTGCCCCCCGCCTCGTACTCACCGTATATGTGATGCACGTAGCTCCTGGGAGAGGCGACGACCCGATCCTTGGCCTCCTTCAGCAGGTCCTCCCGGGTGCCCCACATGAGCGAGCCGGTGGGACAGGCCGCCACGCAGGCGGGGGCGTTCCCTTCGGCCTGCCGGTCGAAACACATGTCGCACTTGCGGATGTAGGGGTTCCAGGTGTCCCACTCGAAGCGGGGTACCAGGAAGGGACAGGCCAGCTCGCAGTACCGGCACCCCAGGCACCGTTCCGCGTTGTAGATGACCGGACCCTCGTCGGTCTTCTCCAGGGCGTACACCGGACAGCTCGAGACACAGGCCGGTTCGATGCAGTGCATGCACTGCACCTTGCCCCACGAACCGGTGGAGGGGTCCCCTTCGACCTGATGGAAGGTGACGTAGGTCCACACGTCTGTGCTCAGTGCCCGGGCGTCCTCGGCGGGGCGCCCGTCGAAGATCTCCTCTTCGGTGCGCCCCAGCTCGTTGTCCTCTTCGCAGGCGATCTCGCACGCCCGGCATCCGATGCACAGGGTGGCATCGTAGAGGATGGCCTTCTGGCCGGCTCCCTCTTCCGCCAGCTCTGCCAGGCGGTCCTTCTGGTGTTCCGGGAGGTCGTCGATCTGCGTGGCCTCGGCCTCCGCAGGGAGGGCTGTGAAAGCGGCGGTCGCGGTGAGGAAACCGGCCGTCGCTGTCGGGCCCCGTTTCAGGAAGCTCCGTCGCGAACAGGTATCCATGATTCGAGTTCCCTCTATGGTGATGGGCCGTTGTGGAATTTCAGGCCCGCTAGTCTGCTATTAACTTAAGGCCCCCTTAAGGGATGGCAATGTCAATCACACGTGATTACTGATAAAATGCCTGGACTACCTGACTTGCGTAAATATTCACTAATGCCGTGCATTTTGGAGTCACTGGTATTAAATTGATTGCTGAAGACGAACCTTGATGACATGAACAGCTTCTCACACCGCACCCCCGGAGAGGGGTACGGAGGGCGGAAGGCCATGGACCTGCTGAAGAGCCCGATCGAGCGCCTCAGGCTGCTCCTGGCGGCTGTGGCCCTGCACTCCCTGGTCGTGGGACTGGGCCTGATCCTGGTCCCTCCCGAGCTGATGCAGCGCTTCGGTTACGGTCCCTTCCAGGAGCGGTTCTTCGCCGTCCAGGCGGGTGTATTCCACTTCGTCATGGTCACCATGTACGCGCTGCCGGCCTGGCGTCTCGAGCGGTGGGAACCACTTGCAGAACTTGCGATAATCGCCAAATTCATCGCGTTCGTGTTCCTCATCATCTATTACACATTCGTCGATGCCATCTGGGTGGTGCTCTTCTCCGGTCTCGCCGATGCCGCCATGGGAGCGCTCATCTGGATCGCCCTGCGCTCCTATCGCCGGTCCGATCCGCGGCACACCCCCGAGGGGGATCCCGCACGTCCGTTCGAAGAGGGCGGGTGATGCAACATGGCACAGCGTCTCCCCACCATCCTGGTCACAGGCGCCTCGGGATTCATCGGACGTAACTTCCTGGATGCGGTGAAGGATGATTTCCGCATCTACGCCGTGGCACGGCGTTCGGAAGAGAGCGCCGACATCCGTCCCCACCCCAACATCATCTGGATCCAGGCGGACATCTCCGACTGGTCGATGCTCAAGGCCATCACCTCCAACATCAAGGAGCAGGGGGGGGCGGACTTCATCCTCCACCTGGCGGGTTTCTACGATTTCACCTACGAGGACGACCCGGAATACCTCAACACGAACGTGAACGGTACCCGGCACCTGCTGGAACTGGGCAAATGGCTCTGCGTGCGCCGCTTCGTGTTCGCCAGTTCCCTGGCCGCATGTCCCTTCCCCGAGGAGGGGGAGTACATCACCGAGGACACACCCTGTTTCGACGAGTTCCCCTACTCATGGAGCAAGCGGGTGGGGGAGGAGATGTGCGAGCAGTACTCGGCGTGGTTCCCCTGCACCATCGTCCGGTTCGCGGCGGTCTTCAGCGACTGGGGGGAATACGCACCCCTCTACTCCTTTCTGAGGACCTGGCTCTCGAGCAGATGGGACAACAGGATCCTCGGGGGGAAGGGGCAATCCTCGGTCCCCTACATCCACGTGGACGACGTGTGCAGGATGCTGGTGAAGATCTTCCGCATGAGCGACCGGCTGCCTGTCTTCGACACATACCACGCCACCCCGAAGGGGAGCACCACGCATAACGAGCTCTTCCGAGCGGCGAACCGGTACTACCGGGGCAGACCCCGGAAGCCGATCCACATACCCCGCCTCCTGGCCTATCCGGGGATGGTCATCCGCGAGCTCTTCGGCCAGCTCATCGGATCCCGTCCCTTCGAGCGCCTCTGGATGCTCAGGTACGTGGACCTGCGCCTGGATGCCGACAACACCCACACCCGCGAGATGCTGGACTGGGAACCCAGGCCCAGGCTGCACATCCTCCGGCGGCTCCTCTTCCTGGTGGCCCGGATGGTGAGTCAGCCGGAACTTTGGCGGCTCAAGAACGAGGCGGCCATGAAGCGGGTCTCGGTGAGGAGCAGCTTCCTGGTCTACCAGGTGCTGGACGGCCGCAAGGAGGAGCTGCTGGATCAGTTCCTCGCGATCGTGCGGAACCCGGCGCACGCCAACCTCTACCCGAACTACCAGGGACTGAGCCCGGAGGATCTCCGGCGCTATACCCGGACCTTCTACGACCTGCTCCTCACAGCGCTCCGCACCGAGGAGCGGACGATGATCCTCAACTACATCGAGGAACTGGTCCCACACCGGGCGGCGGCGTCCTTCGACGCCGCGGAGCTCAAGCGCTACCTCTCCACCCTGCACGACCTCATGGTGAGCTACGCCCGGGAGGACGAACGCCTGGTCGAGCGGGAGGAGGACATCCACCTGCATATCACCATGACCCTGCAGCTGGCGAAGGACCACGTGGAACACCTCTTCGAACAGATCAGGGAACAGAGCAGGGGGATGGTGGAGGAAGAGGTGGACGAGGCCGAGATGCGGGAGGACCTGATCGGGCCCATGGAGGACCTGGAACGGCTGCTGGACCAGCTCAACATCTTCTACCGGCAGCCGGATGAGGATGAGGAGGATTCGGAAGGGGTCGCGGAGGTGAAGTCGTGAGCCCCGACCGCGACACCTTCCGGTTCTCACCCCTGGCCCAGGCCGGCGAGAGGGAAGAGAAGAAGCGGCCCAGTCTGCGGAGCCGGCTCCTCCTGGGTCTGCTGGCCCTCGCGCTCCTCATGGGGGCGGTCCTGGCGGTGATCCTGAGGCAGCAGGCCGTCACCGCTCGGGCGGACAGGACCTTCCACGAGGTGGTGGCCATCGAGACGCAGCTCCTCACCTGCCGCAGCATGGAAGGAGACTTCGTGGTGGGCGGCGACCAGGGGAGCCTACCCCGTCTCTACGCCGTCCTGGATACGATGGTGGCCCAGACCCGTGAGTTCGCGGAGCGGACGGAGGGGGGCATGGTGGGTGATCGGCTCCAGGCGCTCCAGCGAACCATCGTGGACTACTCCGCCACATTGAAGGTGCTCCTGGCCCAGGAGGAGATAGAGGGGGAGTACCGGGACAGCGCGGTGCTGGCGGACCTGGCAGATACCTACGCCACCCGCTGCCACGAGCTGATGAACGAGGTGCGGGAGGCCGCCTTCGCCGAGGCGGCGGAAGCCAGCCGGCAGGCGCGCCAGATCATCATCTTCTCCGTGGCGGCCGGGCTGCTCCTGGCCCTGGTGGTGGGGCTGTGGCTGATCCGCCGCATCGTGACCCCCATGGAATCCATCACCTCCCTGGCGGACCGGGTCCGGGAGGGGGATATCCAGGACATGGACGTGCAGTTCCGCGACATGGATATGGACGCCTTCACCACCCGGGAGAGCTACTCCATGGCCCGGGCGTTCCAGCGCCTGATCACCCGGATCCGGATGTCGGTGTCCAGCGAGTTGGGGCTCATGGACACCTACCACATGACGATGGTGGTCCTCATCGACCGTGCCCTGGGAAGGATCGGGCGGGCCATCATGGAACAGGCACGGGCCCAGGCAGGTTTCCAATCCATCGTGGAGATCACGCCGGAGAACATCGATCGGTTCATCGAGGCCCTGAGGGATGAGGCCGGGGAGAGGGTGGACGAGGAGCGGCTCGAGGTGCTCTTTCAGGCCCTCAAGGACCTGGAGGAATAGACCCCGGGCCGATCCGACCGGGGGACCGCCGCAAGAAGGGAAGGCCCCTTCCGTCGTCGGACGGCAGGGGCCTTCCCTCACGTACGCTGAGCCCGGAAGGGATCAGAACATCACGGGCTGTGCCAGCCCCAGAAGTCGCCGTAGAAGTCGCGGATGCGGCGGGCGTCCTCCTGGGTGATGGTGGAACCCTCCTTCTTCATCATGCCGATGATGACCTCCCACCGCTCCGCCGGGCTCAGGATGGCCAGCTCCTTCAGCCGGTCCGAGCTGTGGCAGTGGGAGCACTTCATGAAGGTGAGAGCCGCCTCCGCCCGCGGGATCTCCTCGGTGCCGAAGTGGGCCCCCGAGAGCTGTGCCATGCGGGTGACCAGGTCGTGCACGTCCTCGGTCATGTTGTGGGCCGCCGCGAAGGTCTCCTTCGTATGGCAGTCGGTGCAGGTCCCCTCCAGGGCCGCCATGGCCGGGTCGGAGGGGCCGAGGTTCACCGCCAGGTTGGTGAGGTCCTCCTTGGTGGCCAGCTCGTCACGCAGATGGCTCACGTCCTGCTGCAGTCCGACCAGGATCGAGGTCATGAAGATGACCAGGATGAAGACCGCCACGCTCATGAAGTTGGCGAATATCCTGAGTCGGGTCCGGGAACCGGATCCCTGGTTGGTGCTTTCCATCGTTACTACCTCCAGTCGCTCAGCATGCTACCCTGCGGGGGCCGTGTTCGCCACGGCTTCGGGAGTCTTCTCCGATGCCGTGAGGTCCTCCGCGGCGGGTTCCTCCTCGTAGATGGGAAGGAAGTGGATGGCGAGTCGGAATGCGATGAGCCCCCAGCTCAGGATGCCCACCGTGATCATGATCTCGGTCCAGGCGGGATAATAGGCCGCGTACTCGGGCACGTCGATACCCACCATGGACACACCGACCCGGTGGGTCACCAGCGCGAAGATGACCGCCAGGGAGGCGGTGAATATCCCCTTCGCCCTCGCCATGACCTCCGGAGTGGTGTAGAGGACCCAGGCGAAGGCCAGCAGGCCGATCTCCAGCCACCACCAGAAGGCATCGAAGGTGAAGGTCAGGGTGCCGCCCACAGCGCCGCGCACCACCATATCGCCCACCCGGAGCAGCAGGTAGATACCGATGATGTAGGGCATCGCCTTGCCCAGGCCCTGGAGCAGGCGGGTCTCGGGTGTGCGGCGGAAGGCCCAGGCGGTGGCCAGGGCCTCGAAGGAGACCATGGCCGGAGCCACCATCACGGCCGAGATGAAGAAGAGCAGCGGCAGGATGGGGGAGTACCAGAGCGGGTCCAGTTTGTCCACGATCAGGTAGAGGGTCCCCAGGCTGGACTGATGCATCACGCTGAACATGATGCCCGCCATGATCAGGAGCAGGGGCATCTGCTTGTCGCGGGGCATGATGTCCAGGCGCATGAGCACCTCCCAGCCCGTCATGAGGACGAAGATGGCTGCGGTCCAGGCGATGCTGCTGTGGGACATGGCATAGGTCCACAGGGTGACCATGCCGATGACCACGAAGGGGACCAGCTCGTGGAAGAGCTTCATGAGCCGGTCCAGCCTCAGCCGCTTGAAGACCGCCGGCAGGAACTCCAGGAAGAGCACGGTGGTGTACATCATCACGCACCACGCCACCTCGAACATGGGAGAGGCCTGGTTCCAGGAGTAGATCGCCTTGTAGAGGTTCCACGGCCTCCCCAGGTCCACCATCAGGCTGCCGATGAAGAGCAGGTAGCCGAGGAGGGCGGTGAGGATCGCCGGGCGGGCCAGCGAGTGATACTTCTTGCCCCCGAAGATGTGGACGACGCCCGCCATCACGAAGCCGCCGGCCGCCAGGGCGATGCCGGCGAGGATGTCGATGCCGATCCAGAAACCCCAGGGGTAGCCGTCGGAGAGGTTGGTCACCCCGCCGATGCCGGCGAAGAACCAGCGGTAGATGATCAGCCCCAGCCCGAAGAGGGCCAGTCCCACGATCAGGATGGTGTCAGGGGTGGCCTGCAGCCGTGCCTCGCGTATGCTCTTGGGGACCTTCACGACGCACCTCCCTCGTCTTCGTCACGGGAGGCCCTCACCCGCGGCGGCTCCTCATCGTGCTCCTCGTCGTGGCCCCCCGCCACCCAGGCCACCGCTCCCAGTGTGAAGGCCATGCCGGTCATGATGTACGGGATGGTCCCCATCACGGGGCGGGTGTAGTCGCGGTAGGAGCGCATGGGGAGGTTGCGGCGGTAGCCCAGGTCGTCGAAGGGCTGGGCCGCCATGTGGAGGAAGTTGGTCCCTCCCGCCTCCTCCTCGCCGTAGATGTGATGGATGTAGCCCCGAGGGTTGTCCACGATACGCCCGTGCGCTTCTCGGAGCAGCTCCTCCCGGGTCCCCCACATGAGGGAGCCGGTGGGGCAGGACTCGACGCAGGCGGGGGCATCCCCCTCCAGCTGGAGGTCGTAGCACATGTCGCACTTGGTGATGCGCGGGTTCAGGTCCTCCCACTCGAACCGGGGCACCAGGAAGGGACACGCCATCATGCAGTAACGGCAACCCAGGCAGAGGTCGGAGTGCCACATGACCGGGCCCTCCGGGGTCTTCTCCAGGGCGCTCACCGGACAGCTGGACGCGCAGGCGGGTTCGATGCAGTGCATGCACTGGACCTTCCCGAAGGAGGCGGTCGTCGGGTCGGCCTCCGCCTGGTGGAAGGTCACATAGGTCCAGCAGTCGTTGCCGAGGGCCCGGGCGTCCTCTGCCGGCCGGCCCTCGAAGATCTCGTCGTCGGTACGTCCGAGCTGGTTGTCTTCGTTACAGGCGATCTCGCACGCCCGGCACCCGATGCACAGGGTGGCATCGTAGAGCATGGCGTTCTGGTCGGCGGCCTTCGCGGCCAGCACCTGCGGCTCCCCTCCACCGTCGTGGTCCCCGTGCTCCTGGGAGGCCACGGCGGCCAGGGGGGTCGCTACGCTGACGAGAGCGGCGGTCTTGCCGCTCTTTCGCAGAAAACCTCGCCGTGAGAGGGTACTCATCGCTCACATCCCTCCGGGCAGGCTTGTCGTGGACGGCTATTGTGGAGTTTCCAGTCTGAAACTCGCATCAACAATAAAACCGCCCTGCGGTGGGGGAAAGAGAAAAAATTCACAAATTCGAGAATTATCATAGGTTCTCAAGTTGCATGCCAGGAGAGGTCTCTCCGGAAAATAAGGGTGATTAGTCCGAAATTGCCTGATTCGGAGTTGATAATCCGAAATAGGTGGCTAGATTGGGTCGTGACAGACCCTGGACCCACGGGTTTTCAGCAACTACGGGAGAATCCTGATGAGCGCGAATCCCGCCCGCCCCCGGCCGGCGTCCTCTTCGTCCGGCCGGTCACGTCCCGAGGCTGCTCCGGTCCTCCTGCTGGCCGGTCTCCTCATGCTCCTGGTCCTCCCGGGTCCCGCCCGGGCCCAGGACGTCGAGAGCTGCATGATCTGCCACGGCGAAGCCGCCATGTTCGAGGGGCTCCCCAACGAGGAGACCCTCACCCTGGAACCGCAGACCTACGAGGACTCGATCCACGGTGAGATGGGTTTCAGCTGTGTGGACTGCCACATGGACATGGTGGGGGTGGAGGACCTCCACGATGTGCCGGTCGAGCCGGTGGACTGCGGGATCTGCCACGCCGAGACCGCGCGGATCTATGAAGGCAGCCTCCACGGGTACGCGCTCCAGCGGGGGAACGACAGGGCCCCCGCCTGTGTCTCGTGCCATGCTCCCGAGAAGGAGCCCCACGACATCCTGTCCCCCCGGAACCCGCGCTCTACCGTGCACCAGGTACGCGTGCCTGACACCTGCGCCACATGTCACGGCAAGGCGGGTCTGCTCACCGACGAGTACGTGAAACTGCCCGAGTCGTTCAAGGACTACTCGCAGTCGGTGCACGGTCAGGGGGCGACCCACGGCATCGCCGCCGCCGCCTCCTGTGCGGACTGCCACGAGGTCCACGACCTGAAGTCGGCAGCCGATCCGCAGTCCCCGATCAACTTCCGGAACGTCTCCACCACCTGCGGTCAGTGCCACCCGGACATCCAGGTCCAGTACGACGCCTCGATCCACGGCCGGGCGCTCCAGGCGGGGGTCACCGACAGCCCGACCTGTACCGACTGTCACGGAGAGCATCTCATCCTCTCCCCCTCCGATCCCCAGGCCAAGACGTACGCCAGCCGACTGGCCACGGAGACCTGCGGTGCGTGTCATGACGATCCGGTGATCATATCCAAGTACGACCTTCAGGGCGGGGTGGTGGGCTCCTACACCGACTCCTACCACGGCTGGGCGGTCCGCCGGAACTACGAGGACGCGGCCACCTGCGTGAGCTGCCACACCGCCCACATGGTGCTCCCAGAGAGTGCTCCGGCCAGCACGGTGAGCAAGGAGAACGTGGTGAGCACCTGCCAGTCGTGCCACCCGGATGCCACCATGAACTTCGCCCTCAGCTATACCCACGAGGCGGCCTCCATCACCGCCAACCCCATCAACCGAACGATCCGGGCCATCTACTTCCTGCTCATCGCGCTGGTCATCGGCGGGATGGTGGTGCATAACCTGGTGGTCATGAACTTCTACATGGTGGAGAGCCGCCGGAGGCAGGAGCACACCTCCTGGGTGATGCGGTTCGACAAGAGTCAGATCGTCCAGCACCTGCTGCTGACCGTCTCCTTCATCGGGCTGGTGATCACCGGTTTCGCACTGCGCTTCCCGGACGCCCTCTGGGTGCGGTGGCTGCTCGAACTGGGGATGACCGAGCAGGTCCGGTCCGACCTGCACCGCATCCTGGCGGTGGTCCTGGTGTTCACCTCCGGCTACCACATGTATTACATATTCGCCACGCGCAGGGGCTGGGAGGAGTTCAAGGCGATGCTCCCCCGGGTCTCCGACCTGAAGGATTTCGTCCAGAACGTCCGCTATCATACCTGGCAGAGCAAGCGCGAGGTGAAGTTCGGCCGGTACGACTATTCCCAGAAGGCGGAGTACTGGGCCCTGGTGTGGGGCACGATCCTCATGATCATCACCGGTTTCGTGCTCTGGTTCCCCGCCCAGGCGGTGAAGGTCTTCCCCCACTGGATCGTCACGGCGAGTCAGACCATCCACTACTACGAGGCGTGGCTGGCCACCCTGGCCATCATCGTGTGGCACTTCTTCTTCGTGATCTTCCACCCCGAGGAGTACCCCATGAGCTGGACCTGGCTCACCGGGCGCATGTCGGAGGAATCGGTGAAGAAGCACCACACCCAGTGGTACGAGGACGAGATCGCCGGTGCCTCCTTCGGTGAGGAGGAGTAGCCTGGGAAGGGGGACCAGGAAGCGCTGACGGGCAGCCGCGGGGCCGCCCGTCCTGTCTGTTCTGTTTCCGCTTCAAACCTCCCGCCGGCCCGGTTAGGCTGGGAAGCCGACAGCGAAAGCTTCCGAACCCTTCCAAGGATGCAGCCCCATGCGGCGGACCCTCCCCCTGCTGACCCTCTTCCTCCTCCTCCCTCTCCTGAACGGATGCGGCGGTTCGGATGCGGGGGTGGCGGATATGATCTACACCGACGCTTCCTTCTACACGATGGATCCCGACCGGCCCCGCGCGGAGGCGGTGGCGGTGAAGAACGGCCGATTCGCCGCGGTGGGGAGCCGTGCGGAGGTGGACCGCTGGCGCGGTCCCGGTACCCGCACCGTGGACCTGGGAGGCGGCTTCGCCCTGCCCGGTCTGAACGACAGCCACACCCACTTCGACTCAGCGGGACGGCTGCTGCTGGGAGCCAACCTCCTGGCGGTGAGCGATGCGGAGGGCCTGCGGGAGGAGATCGCCGCGGCGGCGGAACGGATGCCCGAGGGGGCCTGGATCACCGGCGGGAGCTGGGGGGCGTACGAATCGTGGGAAGCCGGCTCGACGGGTGAGGAGAAGAGCGGGGCGGGGGAGAAGTCGGAACTCTTCCGCCCCGCGAAAGGGATCATCGACCCGGTGAGCCCGGAGAACCCGGTGCTGGTGGACCGGTGGGACCGGAGCATGTACCTGGCCAACTCCCTCGCACTGGAGGAGGCGGGGATCACCGCTTCCACCCGGGCCCCCCGCGGGATCACGATCCACCGGGACGCCGACGGGGAGCCCACCGGTCTCTTCGAGGTCACAGGGGGCTCGATCATGACCCTCTTCGGTGACGCGATCGATCCTCCCAGCCACGAGCAGCGCCTCGCCGAGGCCCGCCTGGCCCTCGAGGAGGTCCGCAGGGCGGGCATCACCATCATCAGCGACATCACCGGTCCCCGGATGCTCCGGATATTCAAGGAGCTGAAGGATAACGGGGAACTCACGGTGCGGGTGCGGCCCCGCCCGCCGCTGACCACGGCGGAGGACTTCCGGGCGATCGGGATCACCACCACCGTCGGCGATCCCTGGCTCCGGTTCACGGGGCTGAAGGGGTATGTGGACGGGATCATGGGTTCATCGGGGGCCCAGTTCTTCGAGCCGTACGAGGACGACCCGACCAACTACGGCCACGACCGTCCCATGATGCGGCCCGAGGGGAACATGGAGCGGCTCGTACGGGAGACCGCAGCCGCCGGGATGGTGCCGCATGTCCACGCCATCGGTACCCGGGGGGTGGATATCCTCCTGGACATCTATGAGGAGGTCCTGGGCGACATGGGGCTGACCGACCACCGCTGGCGGGTGATCCATGCCCAGGTGGTCCGCCCCGAGGACCGTCCCCGCTTCGGTCAGATGGGGCTGGTGGCGGAGATCAACCCCTACCACCTTTCGGACGACATGCGATGGATGGCCGAGCGCATCGGGGAGCGATCACGCTGGGCGTACGCGTTCCGGAGCTTGAAGGACGCCGGGGCGGTGCTGGTCTTCGGCAGCGACTGGCCCGGGACCAACGCGGCCCGGTATCACCAGCACCCACGCTATCTCATCCACGCCGCGGTGAATCGCACCACGCTGGAGGGGGCCCCGGAAGGGGGATGGTTCCCCGAGGAGAAGATCACGGTCCAGGAGGCCCTCGAGGCGTTCACCATCAACGGGGCATGGGCCAATTTCGAGGAGGAGGAGTTCGGCTCGATCGAGACGGGGAAGTGGGCGGACCTGACCGTCCTGGACCAGGACCTGCTGGAGATCGACCCGCAGCGGATCATGGATACCGAGGTGCTCTACACGATCATCGAGGGGAATGTCATCTGGCGGAACCCGGACCGCTGAACTGCTCTTCCAGGGCCTCGAGCTCCTGGCTGAGCGCGAGCCACTCCGCCTCGGCCCGATGGATGCGCTCCTCCAGTTCGGCGTGCTCGGCGGTGGCCCGGTGCCGGGCGGCGGGGTCCTCGTAGAGGGCGGGGTCGGCCATCCGCTCTTCCAGCTCGTCGCGACGCCGATGGAGCCGTTCCACCTCGGCCTCCTTCTCCTCCAGCTTCCGACGGGGCTCCCGGGTGGCGCGGTGGATCCGGTTCCGGGCCTCCGCCTCCCGGCGCTTCCTGGCCGACCGGTCCTCGGCCGCATCGGACACCGCGGTCTCCTCCGGGTCGGAGGCGTCCCCGGCTCCCCGCTGTCCCTGTTTCCAGAGGTAGTAGTCGTAGTCCCCCTCGTAGAGCCGGACTCCGCCGCCCCCCACCTCGATGATGCGGTCCGCCACCGCGCGGATCAGGTGACGGTCGTGGGTGATGAGGACCAGGGTTCCGGTGAACTGCCGGAGTGCCTCCTCCAGTACGTCGCTGGAGGGGATGTCCAGGTGGTTGGTGGGCTCGTCCATGCAGAGCAGGGGGGCGGGGGAGGCCAGCAGCTTCGCCAGGGCCAGGCGGGAACGTTCCCCGCCTGAGAGGACCTGCACCTTCTTCTCCACATCGTCCCCGGTGAAGAGGAAGGCACCCAGCAGGGAGCGTACCTGCTGGGGGGTCCACCGCGGGGCGGCGGCCTGCAGCTCGTCGAAGACGGTGCGCGCCAAGTCGAGGGCCTGGAGCTGGTGCTGGGCGTAGTAGGCGGTCTCCACATGGGTGCCCGGCCTGCGTTTTCCCGCATCCGGTTCCAGCTCACCCGCCATGAGTTTGAGGAGGGTGGACTTGCCCGCTCCGTTCGGCCCCACAAAGGCGGCCTTCTCCCCCCGGCGGAGGATCAGGTCGAGGTCGTCGTAGACCACGTTCTCCCCGTAGGCCTTCCGCACACCGGAGAGAGTGAGGACGATGTCGCCCGTGCGGGGGGGCTGGGGGAACCGGAACCGCACGGTGTTCCGTTCGGGGGGCTCCTCCACCAGCTCTTCCTGGATCCTCTCGATGCGGCGCAGGCGGTCCCGGGCCTGGCTGGCCTTGGTGTTCTTGGCGCGGAAGCGGTCCACGAAGGCCTGCAGGCGCTCGATCTCAGCCAGCTGCGCCTCCCGCTTCTTCCGCTGTTGTTCCCGGGCCAGCTCCCGGGCCGCTTCGTAGTCGCTGAAGGAACCGGTGTAGTTGACCAGGCGATCCCCGTCGATCTCGGCTACCCGGCCCACCAGCCCCTCCATGAAGGCCCGGTCGTGACTGACCAGTACCAGGGCCCCGTCGTAGTCGTGGAGGAAGCCCTCGAGCCACCGTACCGACTCGAGGTCGAGGTGGTTGGTGGGCTCGTCGAGCAGAAGGAGGTCGGGCGCGCTCAGGAGCAGGCGGGCGAGGGCCACCCGCATGAGCCAGCCGCCGGAGAAGGTCTCAGCGGGACGGTCGATCTCCTCCTCGGAGAATCCCAGGCCCCCCAGTACGGCCCGGGCCCGGCCTTCCAGGGCGTAGCCCCCTGCCCGCTCGAAGCGGTGACGGAGCCTTCCGTACTCCTCGAGCATCCGCTGCTGCTCCGGCCCGGCTCCGGTACCCGCCAGGTCGGATTCCAGCTCCTCGATGCGCCGCTCCAGGGTCTGGAGGTCCCCCGCCGCGGTGAGGGCCTCCTCGAGGACGGTCCGGCCCCGGATCTCGATGGCCTCCTGCCGGAGATAGCCCACTGACGCACCCTTCGTCCGGTCCACCGACCCCTCGTCGGGATGCTCGAGGTCCGCCATGATCTCAAGGAGGGTGGTCTTCCCCGAGCCGTTCGGACCCACCAGGGCCAGGCGGTCGCGGGCACCCACGCGGAGGTCCACCCCCTGGAAGAGGGTCTGACCGCCGAACGCCTTCGATATGTCCCGGAGGGTGATGAGCATGGCGCCCAATATATGCGGGGCGGCCGCGACCCGACAGGGCGGGGCGCCCCGATCCCCGTGGCCCTACCTCCCCAGGAGCCGGGCCAGCCGGGGGCGGCTGAGACGCAGAAGGTGCCTCTCTTCGGAAACGAGATCGGGCGCGGGGAAGAAGCGTACGAGGCGGGCCCCGGCGAGGAACTCCGGCTCCCGCCGGAAGAGGCCCTCCGGGAGGAAGGGGAGGGGGCCCCGCTCCTCCTCCAGGGCGGTGCGGTAGAACTCCGCCGTTTCGGGCGGTGCCAGGAAGGTCCAGCCCAGGCCGACGGCGAAGGGGACGATCCGCTCGGGGTGGTCACGGAGCAGGGCGAGGAGACCCTCCGCGACGGAGGGACGGTCCGCATCGAAGGCGCCGGCCACGGCCGCGAACCCCATGAGGTGCAGACCGCTGGAGGCGATTTCGGTCCGGGTGTAGGCCTCCTCCGCGCTGGCGGCCCCGGTGACCAGGAGGATGCGGGCGGTGGCCGAGGTGTCGGCGGTGGTGAGGTCGTAGGCGGGCTTGCGGACGATCTCCAGGGTGCTGTCGGGGGGGAGGGCCCGACCCACCTCCTTCAGGATGCCCTGTTCGGAGAGGACCCGGTCCGCCCCGCAGATCCGGACCACCTCCTGGCCTGGGAGCTGGAGATACCCGAGCAGGGCGGCGGACCGGAGGGAGGCCCCCCCGATCTGGCAGAGGTCCCCCTCCACCGACTCCCCCTGCTGGATGCGGGCGATCTGTGCGATGAGCGCACCCGACCAGGGTGCGAGGTCACCGGGCAGGCGGCGGATCCGCCGCCAGGCCCGGGGGTAGTGCGCCGGTTCCATGGAGCCTCCTGACCGGCGGCTGGCACCCAGGAGCGTAGCAGGTCCGGACGGTCTATGTCATCTCCCCGGAGATCGCACGGGCCAGACCCGTGAGCAGGTCCCAGACCGCCCGGACGTCCCCGGCAGTGGTGCGAGGATGGCCGATGGCCAGGCGCAGGGTGTAGACCCCGTCCAGCTTCGTGTGGCTCAGGAAGACCTGCCCGGTGGCGTTGGCCCGGTCCATGACCCGGCGGTTCAGTCCCTCCAGGCGCTGCTCCGCCTCCTCGCTCCCCGCCTCCCATCCCTGCGGGCGGAAGCGGAAGCAGACCGTGGCGAAGGGCACCGGGGCCACGAGTTCCACGCCATCCTGCTCCTCGATGATCCGGGCCAGCCCGTCGGCCAGCTCCATGTGGTAGCGGAGCCGGTCCCGGATCCCCTCGGCCCCGTACCAGCGGAGGATCATCCACATCTTGAGCGAGCGCCACCGCCGCCCGAGCTGGAACCCGTAGTCCATGAGGTTGACCAGCTCCTCGTCGCTGTCCAGGTCGCTGGTGAGGTACTCGGGGACCAGGCTGAAGGCGCTGCGGAGCTTCTCACGGTCCCGGACGAAGAAGGCGGAGAAGTCCATGGGGGTGAAGAGCCACTTGTGGGGGTTGACCACGATGGAATCGGCCCGCTCCCATCCCTCGAAGAGGGCACGCTTTTCCGGGACCGCCGCAGCGGACCCGGCGTAGGCGGCGTCGATGTGGAACCAGAGACCGAACTCCTCGGCGATGTCCGCGATGGCAGCGGCCGGGTCCACGCTGGTGCTGGAGGTGGTGCCCAGGGTACCCACAACCGCCAGGGGGCGGTGCCCCGCCTCCAGGTCCGACCCCACCGCCGCCCGCAGGGCGTCCGCCCGCATGCGGAAGGCCTCGTCGGAGGGGATCTTCCGGACCTGCTCCAGCCCGTACCCCAGGGTCATGGCCGCCTTGTCGATGGAGGAGTGGGCCTGGTCGGAGGCATACACGATGAGCCGGGGCACCTCGGCCCGGCCCGCCAGCCCCCGGCTGCGGAGCCGCAGGTCCCCCGCCTTCTCCCGGGCGGCGGCCAGAGCCACCAGACTCGAGGTGGAGGCGGTGTCCAGGATCTCGCCGAAGAAGGTGTCGGACAGGCCGAAGAGGTCCCGGAGCCACTCCATGACCCGCACCTCCAGCTCGGTGCCCGCCGGGCTGGTGCGCCAGAGCATGTTGTTCTGGCCGAACCCTGCGGCCAGCATCTCCCCCAGCGCCCCGGGGGCCGAGGCGGAGGAGGGGAAGTAGGCCATGTAGCGGGGGCTGTTCCAGTGGGTGAGGCCGGGGTAGAGGACCTCCTCGAAGTCGGCCATGATCGCTTCGAACGGCTTGCCCTGGTCGGGGGCCCGCTCCGGGACCTGCTTCCGGATGCTCCCGGGCGCGATGTCGGGGAGGACCGGGGTTTCCCGGACCGCCTCGAAGTAGCGGGCGATCCGCTCCACGATCGTCTGCCCCGCGGCCCGGAACGCCTCGGGGGACATCTCCTGGGGGGCGGGGCGGTCGGGGAGGTGGGAGAAGTCGGGGGTCTGGGGCATGACGGATCCCTCCGGTCGGGTTGCTGGACGAGGGCCTTCGTCCCGAATGTAGACCCGCCGCCGCCGGATTCCAACGGCGGGCTTAGAGAACTCTCCCCCATGCGTTCATTTCTCCTGGGGGCCCCGAATCCTGATAAACTCCCGCCCGGGAATACCGTCCTGCTTGCAGGCGGTCATGAAACGGAGGACGATCATCCGGGATGCCTCGGTCCTCGGGGTACAGGCAATCCGGGTCCTTATGAGGCATCTTCCCTGTGAGGTGAGCAGCCATGAGAGGGACGACCACCCTCACGGCCGCGGTCCTGGTCCTCCTGACGGGGGTCCCGGCCACCGCCCAGCACGACCGGCCGGTAGATCGGGTCCAGCGGTCCGAACTCATCCTGCGGATCTTCCACCCCGCTGAGATACTGGGCCTCGAGGAGTACCATCGTCTGCTCGCCGTGCGGGACCTGACGCAGCCGGCGAGCCGGGAAGAAGCACCTCCTCCCCGGGCGGTGCGGGAAGCACGCGATCTGCTGCGACTCGGCCGGGCGGAGAGAGCGCTCGCGGTCCTGGAAGGGGCGTATCAGTCGGGCCAGCGGTCGCCCGGTATCACCTCCATGCTGGCGCTTCTGTCGGCCGAGGATGAACAACCGGGCCGGCGGCGGAGAGCGCTGGACCTCATCAACGAAGCGCTCAGGGCAGAACCGGGTGACCCGGACCATCACATGGCCCGGGCCGTGATCTACGTCGCCCTCACGCTCGAGGCATATGCCCTCAGAGAACTCGATGGATTGATCGAACGGGAACCCGGCAGGGCGGAAGCCCACGCGATCAAGGGACAGCTCATCGTGGAGGGGCTCACACGCTTCGAAAGGCGCCAGAGCGGGGTCTTCGCCGGGGCGGTGACGGGGAGCCGATCCGAGGCAGAGTGGCTCCTCGCTACCGCGATCACCCTGGACAAGCGAAACGCGCGCGCACTCCAGTGGCTCGCTCATCTCTATCTCCACGAAGGGGAGTGGGCGAGGGCGATGCCGGTCCTCAACCACATGCTGCGGGAGGGGGTCGAACCGGCTCTGGCACGGCTCGGTCAGGGCATGGCCCTCTACAATCTCGGACTTTTCGAGGACGCACGCCGTGCCTTCGAAGAAGCGGAGCGTGACCTCGGGCTCCAGTCGGGACACCTGCTGATGAATCCCGGCTGGGCGACTCCCATAGACAGGATGGGGCCGCCAGAGCAGGGAGAGGTGGACAGCACGTCGGTGGCGGTCTTCTGGGCCAGCAAGGATCCTCTGCTGAGCGATGAGCACGAGATGCGGAGCCTGGAACAGATGCGCAGGTTCGCCAACGTCGCCTGGTTCTTCGGTCTCCCCCGGCTCGGGCTGGAAGGATGGGAGACCCTGAAGGGACAGATCTACCTCCGGTACGGCACACCGCCGGTGTGGAGCGCCGCCTCGTCCGAGAAGGAGCACCCGTGGGGTGGGGCGAGGTCCCGATTCACGGTCACCCGCCAGGCCATTCCCACAGAAGCACCTGGCGGAAGCAACCCCACGGCCGGCGGTCACTTCAGTTACATCCCCACCTTCCCGGGGAGCCGGTGTATCTCTACTTCGAGGTCGCGGGGCTCGAGAAAGACGATATCGGCGCCACCGACTACACGATCGCCCTGAGCGTCTCCGAAGAGCAGGGCGGGGGCCCGGTCGAGATCGTCGCGGACCTGTTCCGCGAGCTCACAGGTCGTTCGGGCGAACAGGGCACCGTCACCACCAGCTGGCGTCGCAGCGGGATCGCGGCCCGGACCGCGGAGAGCCTGCGGGTGGTCTTGCCCGAGCCGAGGTCCCAGGATCACCAGGTGACCATCAGGGTCACCGACCATGTCACTGGAGAATCCGCTGAAGTGACGATCGAGCTTCGGATAAGCGAGCGGCCTCCGTCTCCGGAGCCCGCGGGTAGTTGACAGACCATCGTGCGGGGCACATCTTTGAAGACTCTGGAACGACCTGCAGGGGCCTATAGCTCAGCTCTGGTTAGAGCGCACGCCTGATAAGCGTGAGGTCGGTGGTTCGAGTCCACCTAGGCCCACCATGAAAGAGAGCCCCGCCGGGTCCGGCCCGGCGGGGCTCTCGGCGTTCGGGTGCCGCCGGGCCGGCCTCAGTCGGCCAGCAGCGGGTTCTCCTCCAGGGCCTGTTTGGTGACCTTCGCCACCACACCGCTCAGCATGAGCAGCCCGATGAGGTTGGGCAGCGCCATGAAGGCGTTGGCGATGTCCCCGACGAAGAAGACGATCTCGATGCTCACCACCGAGCCGATGAAGGTCAGCATGATGAACACCACGCGGTAGGGGATGGTGGCGGAGTCGCCGAAGAGGTAGCGCAGGCTCTGCTCGCCGTAGTAGCTCCAGCCGATGAGGGTGGAGTAGCCGAAGAGCAGGGAGGCCAGGGCCACCACGCCGCCTCCGAAAAACGGGATCGTGCTGCTGAAGGCGGCGGCGGTCATGGCCGCACCCTCCGCCACCCCGGAGTTCCACAGGCCGCTGGTGATCAGGATCAGGGCGGTGAAGGTGCAGACCAGGATCGTGTCGATGAAGACCTCGGCCACGCCGATCATGCCCTGGAAGATGGGACCGGGGGTCTGGGCGGCGGCGTGGGCGATGGGTGCCGAACCCAGCCCCGCCTCGTTGCTCAGGATGCCCCGGCGGGCGCCGAACTGTACCGCGGCGGCCACCGTGGAACCGACGAACCCGCCCGTGGCGGCCATGGGTGAGAACGCCCCCTTGAAGATCATCGCGAACGCCTCGGGGATGCCGCCGATGTTGGCGAAGAGGACCACGAAACCGAAGAGGAAGTAGATCACGATCATGGCGGGGACCAGCCGGCTGGTCACCGCGCCGATGCGCTTGATCCCCCCCAGGATCACCAGGGCCACCATGATGGTGATGATGGTGCCGGTGAGGACGGGGGGCACGCCGAACTCGCCCTGGAAGGCGGCGGCCATCTGGTTCGACTGCATCATGTTGCCGGTCCCGAAGAGGGCGGTGAAGCCCCCCACCACCGCGAAGAAACCGGCCAGGAACTTCGCGAAGCCGGTCTCCTTCAGACCGTACCGGATGTAGTACATGGGACCGCCGGCGATGGTGCCGTCGCTGTGCTTCTGCCGGTAGATCACACCCAGCAGCGCCTCGCTGTACTTGGTGGCCATGCCCAGGAAGCCGCAGATCCACATCCAGAAGATCGCGCCCGGGCCGCCCCACATCAGCGCGGTGGCCACCCCGGCGATGTTGCCGTTCCCCACCGTGGCGGCCAGCGCCGTGGCCAGGGCGGCGAAGGGGGTCACGTCCCCCTCGTGCTCCGACTTGGCCCGGGCCTTCTTGCCCAGGGCGAGCCGGAAGGCCGTGGGGAGCTTGCGGAACTGGAGGAATCCGATGCGGAACGTGAGGAGGAGGCCGACACCGAAGAGTACCGGCACCATCCATGTCCAGACCGAGGTGGCGATCGATTCCACCAGGATCCCGATCTGGTCGATCGTACTGCTGGAGTTCATCGCGGCGTTCTCCTTAACTGATTCAGGGTCGGGCTTCCACTTGTATAGATGCGAGCCGCTGCTCTGTACAGGGAAATTCGCGGGCCGACATCGGCGGTTGCTGTGGTTGACACCGGCAGGTGCGGGACGTAACGTGCCGCCTGTCCCGCGCGCTTGCGATACCCTCGGTGCGGGCGCCGATCAAGAACCATCGAAAGGCCGAGAGATTTGCCGTGACTGTCTATACCAGCGACGCCATCCGCAACATCGCCCTCGTCGGGCACGGTGACTCGGGCAAGACCACGCTGCTGGATGCCCTCCTCGTCACCGCCGGAGATATCAGCCGTATCGGGAGCGTGGAGAACGGGAGTACCGTCTCCGACTTCACCGAGGAGGAGCAGGAGCGGCAGATCTCCATCAACACCTCCCTGGTCTACCTGGAGCACGACGGCACGAAGATCAACGTGCTGGACACCCCCGGCTTCGCCGACTTCCTGGCCGAGGTGAAGGGGGCCCTCCGGGTGGTGGAGGGTGCCGTGGTGACCCTGAAGGCCGACTCCGGTCTCGAGGTGGGGACCGAGCAGGTCTGGCGCTTCGCCCGGGAGGCCGGGGTGCCCCGGCTCCTGGTGGTGAACAAGCTGGACAAGGAACACACCGACTTCGACGGCGTGGTGCAGCAGGCCATCGACCGGTTCGGTACCGGCGTGGCCCCCCTGCAGTTCCCCGCCAACCCGGGGCCCAACTTCGACACGGTGGTGGACCTGCTGAAGAACAGGGCCCTGGTCTTCAAGCAGGGGGGGACGGGGACCTACACCGAGGAGGAGATCCCCGAGAGCGTGGCCTCCCGTGCCGCCGAGCTGCGGCAGACCCTCGTGGAAGCCGCCGCCGAGGCGGACGACGCCCTCCTGGAGAAGTACTTCGAGGAGGGCGACCTGGGTGCGGAGGACATCATCAAGGGCCTCCTGAAAGGGGTCCGGGAAGGCACCGTCTACCCCCTCATGTGCCTTTCGGGCCAGTCCAACGTGGGGACCGCACGGATCATGGAACTGCTCGTGGACCTGGTCCCCTCCCCGGCGGACGCCGGACCGTATGTCGGTCACGACCCGGACGACGAGGAGAAGGAGGTCGAGCGGCAGGGCAACGAGACCGAGCCCTTCAGCGGCCTGGTCTTCAAGACCCTCTCCGAGGCCCACGTGGGAGAACTCTCCTTCCTGAGGGTATTCAGCGGCACGCTGAGGTCGGGGGACGAGGTCCGCAACACGAGCCAGGAGATCAAGGAGCGGATGGGCCACTTCAGCTTCCTGAAGGGGCACAACCGCACCGAGGTGGAGGAGGTCAAGGCCGGGGACATCGTGGCCCTGGTGAAGCTCAAGGACACCCACACCGGGGACACCCTCTGTGCGGGCAACGGGAAGATCGAATACCCGAAGATCGCCTTCCCCGAGCCGGTCATCCGGATCGCGGTGGAGCCCACGGGCAAGGGGGACGAGGCGAAGCTCTCCACCGGTTTCCAGAAGCTTCACGAGGAGGACCCGTCCTTCATCGTGGAGACCGACCCTGAGCTGGCGCAGACCCAGGTCTTCGGGCAGGGTGAGGTCCACCTCGAGGTGGTGCTCAACAAGCTGAAGAAGCGGTTCGGTGTGGAGGTCGAGACCCGGGAGCCGAAGGTGAAGTACCGGGAAGCGATCACCCGGAAGGCCGAGGCCCATGCCCGTCACAAGAAGCAGACCGGAGGCCGGGGGCAGTTCGGCGACGTCCACCTCCGGGTGGAACCGCTCCCCCGGGGCAGCGGCTACGAGTTCGTGGACGAGATCAAGGGGGGCAACGTCCCCAACAAGTTCATCCCCAGCGTGGACAAGGGGGTCCAGGCCGCCGCCGCCAGGGGGGTCATCGCCGGGTATCCCTGCGTGGACTTCCGGCTGGTGCTCTTCGACGGCGCCTACCACGACGTGGACTCCTCCGACGCCGCCTTCCAGCGGGCCGCCTCCATGGGCTTCAAGAAGGCGTGGAAGGAGGCGGGGCCCCTGCTGCTGGAGCCGATCTACACGGTCGAGGTCACCGTCCCCGAGGAGTACACCGGGGACATCATGAGCGACATCTCCTCACGCCGCGGCAAGGTGGAGGGGATGAGCCAGGAGGGCCCCTTCCAGGTGGTGCGGGCCAAGATACCGCTGGCCGAACTCTACAAGTACAGCACGACGCTCCGGTCGATGACCCAGGGGCGGGCCAGCCACCACCGGGAGTTCAGCCATTACGAGCCGATGCCCCACGACCAGATGCAGCAGGTCATCGCCCGATCGGAGCTCGAGGAAGAAGAGGAGGACTGACCGGCATGGACACCACACGCACCGCATCCCGGGTCACCCGGTTCGTCTCCCTGGCCGCCGCCGTGGGGTTCCTGGCGGCATGCGCGGGAGCTTCGTCCCAGACGCCGCCCTCCACCACCTCCCAGCCCCGGCCCGGGACGGAGCAGGCCGGCCCGGTGCAGGAGTCACCGCAGCCCTCGAACCCCGACTCCGCCGGCGTGCCCACGCTGCTGGACTACCTGGGGCCGGTCTCCTTCGACCCGGACACGGTGGAGGCCCAGCGTTTCGACACCGGTCGGATGTGGACCTTCGACGCCCCTCCCGCGGACTACTTCGCCGATCGGTACGGGCTGAACGTGGACGAGGCGTGGCTCACGCATGCCCGCATGGGCGCGATCCGTCTCGCGTCGTGGTGCAGCGCCTCGTTCGTGAGCGCCGACGGTTTGGTCCTCACCAACCATCACTGCGGCCGGGAACCGGTGACCCAGGTCTCCCGTCCGGGGGAGGACCTCCTCAACAACGGTTTCTATGCCGAGACCCTGGAGGAGGAGCGGAAGGCCGAAGGGGTCTACGTGGACCAGCTGGTCGAGATCACCGATGTCACCGACGAGGTGCACGCCGCGGTGGATGCGGCCCAGGACGACCAGGCGAAGTCCCGGGCCCGCTCCGAGAAGATCGGTGAGATCGAGGAGCGCTTCAGCCGGGAGAACGGCCGGACCAACCAGGTGGTGGAGCTCTTCAACGGGGGCCGCTACTCGGTCTACACCTTCAAGCGATACGATGACGTGCGCCTGGTCATGGCGCCGGAACTGGCCATCGGCTACTTCGGCGGCGACCCGGACAACTTCACCTACCCCCGGTACAACCTGGACGTCTCTTTCTTCCGTGTCTACGAGGACGGCCGTCCGCTGGACACCTCGGAGTTCTTCTTCAAGTGGAGCGCGGAGGGTCCCGAGCGGGGGGAGCCGGTCTTCGTGGTGGGCAACCCGGGGAGCACCACCCGGCTGAACACCGTCGCCCAGCTCACCTACACCCGGGATATCGACAACCCCTCGGTGCTGCGGCTCTACCGTGACGCCATGGGGGCCTTCCGGCACTTCCTGGACACCCACACCGGCATCGAGAACTGGGAGCAGCTCAACAACCTCTACTTCAGCCTCTCCAACAGCGAGAAGGCCACCAGCGGTCAGCAGGGGGGGCTGGAAGACGCCTGGATGATGGCCCGCAAGCACGACTGGGAAGACGACCTCCGGTCGGCGGTGATGCGGGACTCCACGCTGCAGGGGAAGTACGGCGACCCCTGGACCGAGATCGCCCGGATCCGGGAGCAGATGCGGGAGCACGGCAACCTGAGCTATGCGCTCTCGTTCGGAGGGTCGATCCGTTCCGCCATCCTGGGGAAGGCCTCGATGCTGGACCAGTACCGCTTCCTGCTGGCCAACGGGGTGGACTCCTCCTCGCAGCAGGCCCAGACCCTCCGGGACCAGATCACCAGTCCCATCACCCGGCACCCGGACCTGGAGCGGCGTCTGCTGGCGGCGCAGCTGGGTCAGCTGCGGGACTGGCTGGGTCCCGACGACGACATGGTCCGGGGACTGCTGGGCATGAGGAGCCCCGACGCGGCGGCGGCGTGGCTCCAGGAGAACACATCCCTCGCCGATCCCGATCGGCTGGAGACTCTCATCCAGGGGGCCCCGGGGTCCATCACGGGCTCGGAGGACCCGGTGCTGAGCGCCATGGACGGGGTCGTCGAGCGGATCCTCCCCCTGCAGCAGGCCATGAGCCAGCTGAACAGCCGGGAGTCCTCGGAACGGGACAAGCTGGCCCGGGCGGTCTACGACGTCTACGGTACCTCGATCCCGCCGGACGCCACCTTCTCGCTGCGGATATCGGACGGCATCGTCACCGGCTACCCCTACAACGGGACCGTGGCCCCGGAGTGGACCACCTTCTACGGGCTCTACGACCGGTGGGCGAGCAGCGGCGGGACGGACCCCTGGGCCCTGCCCGCGCGGTGGCAGGATCCGCCACCCGCCTTCGACCTCGATACCCCGGTCAACTTCGTGGCCACCACGGATATCATCGGCGGCAACTCGGGGAGCCCGATGCTGAATGCCGACCTGGAGGTGGTGGGGGCGGCCTTCGACGGGAACATCGAGAGCCTGCCGGGCGAGTTCATCTTCCTCCCCGAGCGGAACCGTACGGTGGCGGTCCACTCCGCGGGGATCCTCGAGGCGATCGAGGACCTCTACGGCTTCATCGGCCTGGCGGAGGAACTGAGGACGGGCGGGCTGCCCGATCCGAAACGGTAAAGGGTTCTCCGGCCTCCCGGTGACGAGACCCCGCGCTTGTACGGGCGCGGGGTCTCTTCGTATCTTTGGAGGACTATGTCCGGACATTCCAAGTGGTCGACGATCAAGCGCAAGAAGGCCAAGAACGACCAGGCCCGCGGCAAGCTGTTCTCCCGGCTCACCAAGGAGATCATCGTGGCCGCCCGGGAGGGGGGAGGGGACCCGGAGATGAACCCCAGGCTGCGCACGGCGATCGACAACGCAAAGGCCAACAACCTCCCCAACGACAACATCGAACGGGCCATCCAGCGCGGGACCGGCGAACTCCCGGGGGTCGACTACGAGCAGGCGTGGTACGAGGGGTACGCGCCCGGCGGGGTGGCGGTACTGGTTGAGACCCTCACCGACAACAAGAACCGGACGGTGAGCGAGATCCGGCACATCCTCACCAAGCACGGGGGGAACATGGCCGAGACGGGGGCGGTCTCCTGGCAGTTCGAGACCCGGGGCACGCTGCTGGTGGACGATGAGGCGGTGGAGGAGGAGGAGCTGATGATGGTGGTCCTGGAAGCGGGGGCCGAGGACATGGAATCGGAGGAGGACGGGTTCTACATCACCTCCCCGGTGGACGACTTCGAGCGGGTGAAAGATGCTCTGCGGGATGAGGAGATCGGCTTCCGGGACGCCCAGCTGAGCCGGATCCCCAAGAACCTCCTGGACCTGGAGGAGATTGAGCAGGAGAAGGTGCTCCGCCTGCTCGAAGCCATCGAGGACCAGGACGACGTCCAGAACGTCTACACCAACCTGGACATCGACGAGGACCTGGCCGAGACGGCGGCGGAGGCGTGAGTCCCCCCGGTGCGGTCCGTATCCTCGGCATCGACCCCGGCTCCCAGGTCACCGGGTGGGGGCTCATCGAGCTCCGCGGCACCGACCTCGCCTGTGTGGCGTACGGGGTCCTCGACCTGTCCGCCGACCGCCCCCTCCACGAGCGCCTGGTCGCTCTGGCCGACGGTCTCGCCGAGCTGTTCGAGCGCCTCGATCCGGACGAGGTGTCGGTGGAGGACCTCTATGTACACCGGAACGTCCGCGCCGCCCTGACCCTGGGGCACGCCCGGGGGGTGATCCTGCTGGCGGCCGCCCGAAGGGGGCTGGATCCGGCGGAGTACCCGGCCAACACGGTGAAGCAGGCGGTCCTGGGCCAGGGGGGACGCTCGGCCACGAAGGAGCGGGTGGCCTTCATGGTCCGGGCGATCCTCGGTCTGGCCGAGACGCCGGAACCCGCCGACATCACCGACGCCCTGGCCTGCGCCATCTGTCACGCACATAAGCGGGACCTGCCCACATGATCGCGTACCTGGACGGGAAGCTGGTGACCAAGCGCCCCACCGAGGCCATCGTGGAGGTCGGGGGTGTGGGGATGCGCTGCCGCATCAGTCTCACTACCTACGCCGATCTCCCCTCGGCGGGTGCGGGTGTCCGGATCCTCACCCGGATGGTGGTCCGCGAGGACGGGATGGACCTATACGGCTTCTCCTCCGAGGCGGAGAGGACCCTCTTCGGACTGCTCCAGGGGGTGTCGGGGGTCGGCCCTAGAATGGCCCAGGGTGTCCTCTCCGGTCTCAGTGCCCGCGAGTTCGCCCGGGCGCTGGCCGTCGAGGACCTGGCCGCCCTCACCTCCATCAAGGGGGTGGGTCGGAAGACCGCCGAACGTCTGATCCTGGAACTGAAGGACAAGCTCCCCGAACTGGAGGAGGTCACCGGCGAACCTCTCCCCGAGGGGGCCGAGGAGGAGCCCGTCTCGGACGAGGACGAGGCCGTCCTGGCCCTGCGCTCCCTCGGATACGCCCCGGCGGACGCCCAGCGCGCGGTGCGCAGGGCCCTGGAGGGGCTGGAGGGGGAAGCCGGAGTGGAAGCCGTCGTGAAGCGCGCCCTGACCCTCACTCGATAGCCCAGGCCCCCGAGCCGGGGGGACCCCATGTCCGAACCCCGCATCACAACACCCGGGCCCTCCGACGAGGAGCTCGAATACGAAGAGGTCCTGCGTCCCGCCTCCTTCGACCAGTTCGTGGGACAGGAGGGGACGGTGGACAGTCTCCGTCTCTTCATCCAGGCCGCCCGGGAGCGGGGAGAGGCGCTGGACCACCTGCTCCTCTTCGGTCCTCCGGGACTGGGCAAGACCACCCTGGCGCACATCGTGGCCAACGAGATGGACGTGGAGATCAAGCCCACCTCGGGGCCGGTGCTGGAACGGCCCGGCGACCTGGCCGGTCTGCTCACCGGCATCGGGGAGGGGGATGTGCTCTTCATCGACGAGGTACACCGGCTCAGTCCGGTGGTGGAGGAGTACCTCTACTCGGGGATGGAGGACTACCGGCTGGACATCCTCATCGACAAGGGACCCAGTGCCCGGAGCATCAAGCTCAACCTGAACCGCTTCACCCTCATCGGGGCCACCACCCGCGCCGGCATGCTCACCGGGGCACTCCGTGCCCGCTTCGGCCTCACCCTCCGTCTCGATTTCTACGGGCCCCCCGAACTGGCCCGTATCCTGGCCCGTTCCGCCCGGGTACTGGACGTGCCCCTCGAGAAGGAGGGGGCCCTGGAGATCGCCCGGCGCAGCCGGGGGACCCCCCGGATCGCCAACCGCCTGCTCCGCAGGGCCCGAGACGTGGCCCAGGTGAAGGGGGAGGGGGTGGTCACCGCCGGCGTGGCCCGCCAGGCACTGGAGATGCTGGGGGTGGATGAGCAGGGTTTCGACGAGATGGACCGTCGTCTGCTGCTGACCATCATCGACAAGTTCGGCGGAGGACCGGTGGGCCTCAACAGCCTGGCGGTCGCGGTGGGGGAGGAGGCTGAGACCATCGAGGAGGTCCACGAGCCCTACCTCATCCAGGAGGGCTTCCTGCACCGTACCCCCCGGGGACGTGTGGTCACACCCCAGGCATTCCGCTACTTCGAACGCAGCCCTCCCGCCGACCTGGCGGACCGAACGGGGCAGACCCATCTCTTCGGCGAGGATGACGGCGAGGACGGGAGTTAGGAGGTCGGTGTGCGCGCTGAGGCCATCGTGGTGGCGGGCGGAGCGGGGGAACGCATGGGCTCGGGGGTACCGAAGCAGTTCCTGGAGGCGGCCGGCAGGCCGCTGCTGGTACACGCCCTCGTCCCCTTCCAGGCCCATCCCGACGTGACCGCCATCACCGTCGTGCTCCCCGGAGCCTACCTGGAGGAGATGAGGACGGCCCTCGCCGACCGGTGGGGGCTGGACAAGGTCCGGGGGGTGTGTCCCGGCGGCAGCAGCCGCCGGGCCTCGGTACGGGCGGGTCTGGAGTCGGCGGGGCTGGAGGAGGGGGACCCCGGCTCCCTGGTGGCGGTGCATGACGGTGCCCGTCCCCTGCTCACCACCGGCCTGCTGGACGCTCTGCTGCGGGCAGCGGAGGGTCCCGGTGCGGCGGCCCCCTCCCTGCGGGTGGCGGACACGGTGGTACGGGACGAGGGAGGGACGGCGGGGGAGGTGGTGGACCGGAGCGGGCTCCGGCGGGTGCAGACCCCCCAGGTCTTCCGCTCCGACTGGCTGGCCGAGGCGCACCGTGCGTGGCCCAGGGAGCGGGAGGCCACCGACGATGCCCAGATGGTGAGGGCACTGGGACATCCGGTGGCCCTGATCGAGGGGGACCCGATGAACCTGAAGGTGACCACGCCCCGGGACCTGGAGATGGTCCGGCGGTGCCTGGGAGGAGGATCCGCATGAGCGCGCCCGGCGCACACGATCCCGGCGTGCGGGTGGGGACGGGTTACGACGTCCACCGCGCCGACCCGGAGCGGCCGCTGGTGCTCTGCGGGGTCGAGCTCCCCGACGCCCCCTTCGGTCTCGCCGGCCACTCCGACGCGGACGCCCCCCTGCACGCCCTGGGGGACGCCTGTCTCGGGGCTCTCGCGCTCGGGGACATCGGCACCCACTTCCCCGATGACGACCCGGCGTGGGCGGGGTCGGACTCGAAGGACCTCCTCCGGCGGATCGTCGCCATGCTGACCTCGCGGGGGTGGGGCGTGGTGAATGCGGACGTCACCATCATCGCCCAGAGGCCCCGGCTGGCGCCGCGCATCCGGGAGATGCGCGTCACCCTGGCGGAGGTGATAGACTGTCCGGAGGAGCGCGTCTCGGTGAAGGCGACGACCCACGAGGGTCTCGGGCCCCTGGGACGAGGAGAGGGTATCGCGGCCCATGCGGCGGTGCTGCTGGCCAGGACCCGCAGGGGAAGGACGGAAGGTTGAAGGACGTGCGGACGGCAGGAGTGCTCTATGGAGGGACCAGCCCGGAGCGGGAGGTCTCCCTCTCCTCGGGTGAGGCGGTGGCCGCGGCCCTGGAGGAGGCGGGGCTGGAGACGGCACGCTACGATCACGGCGCTCCGGGGCAGGAGGAGCACGGGACGGTAGCTGCCCGGCTCCAGTGGGCCCTCACCGACGGGCCCCTCCTCTCCGCGGAGGTGGTCTTCATCGCCCTGCACGGGGGAGCGGGGGAGGATGGCCGGGTACAGGGTATGCTGGAGATGGCCGGGGTACCCTACACCGGGACCGGTGTGCTGGGGAGCGCGGTGAGCATGGACAAATGGGTGTCGAAGAACCTGATGCGTCAGGCGGGCCTTCCCGTGCCCGAGGGGCGGCTGTGGTCCTCCGGAGAGCCCCCACCCGACCACCTGGTCACCGGGGAGTGGGCCGGCCTGCTGGGATGGCCCATGGTGGTGAAGCCCTCCGCCCAGGGCTCCACGGTGGGCCTCTCGGTGGTGGATGGGCCGGAGGGGATGGCGGAGGCGGTGGAGGAGGCATCCGCCTACGGTCCTCGGGTGCTGGTGGAGCGGTTCGTCCGCGGCCGGGAGGTCACGGTGGCCGTGCTGGAGGGGAGGGCGCTGCCGCCCATCGAGATCCACCCCGAGCACGGGATCTACGACTACGAGTGCAAGTACACCCCGGGCATGAGCAGCTATACCTGCCCGGCGGTGCTGGAGCCGGAGGGGACCCGGAGGGTGCAGGAGATCGCCCTGGCTGCCTTCGAGGTCCTGGGGCACCGGGATTATTCCCGGCTCGACTTCCGGCTGGGGGAGGACGGGGTGTTCTACCTGCTGGAGGGGAACACCGCCCCCGGGTTCACCGCCACCAGCCTGGTCCCGAAGGCGGCCGCCGCCGCCGGGATCGGGTTCCCCGGGCTGTGCGAGCGCCTGGTGCGGGCCGCGGCCGGGAGGGACGGGGCCCCGCTGTGAGCTGGTTCATCAACCTGGTCCTCATCGTGATCGTGGCGGGCGGGACCCTGGGCGGACTGATGCGCGGGATCCGGCGGGAACTGCTGAACGTGGCGGGCCTCGCGGTCTCGGTGGCCGGCGGGATCCTGCTGGCCAAGCCCGTCGCCGCCCTGGTGAGCGGATGGGGGGTGGTGGAGGAGGTACCCTACCTCCTCGCCTTCCTGCTGGGCTTCGTGGCATCCTCCCTGGCCTTCAGTATCCTGAAGACACCGCTGGTGCCGCGAGAACGCGACATCGCGGAGAGGGTGAGCGGCGCGGCAGTGGGCCTGGGGAAGGGACTGCTCCTCTCCGCCGTCCTCCTCTACCTTCTCATCGGGGTCTTCCCGGGCGTTCGGGAACCGGTGCAGGAGGCCCCCGCCTCCGCCTACGTGCTTCCCCTCACCCCGGCGGTGGACCGCCTCGCCGGCTGGCTGGAGAGGGTGCTCCCCCGGGAGTTCACCGACCGGGTCCAGGAGGGATACGAAGTGTTCCGACGTGCCGGCGAGGGGATCGGGCGTGCCCTGGAGGACCTGGAGGAGGCGGGGGAGAAGGCGAAGACCGTGGGGGAGGGTGTACGGGAAGGGGTCTCGGCGGCCGATTCGCTGGCCCGCTCCCTGCAGCCCCCTCCCCGGTGAGGAATGCGACCCGTTACCCTGGACCCATCATGCCCCTGAGTCTCTACAACACCCTCACCCGGCGACGGGAGACGTTCCAGCCCCTCCACGAGGGGGAGGTCCGCATCTACTCCTGCGGACCCACGGTCTACGACTACGCCCACATCGGGAACTGGCGGGCCAACATCTTCGCCGACCTGCTCCGGCGCTACCTCCGCTACCGGGGGTTCGAGGTCCGGCACGTGATGAACCTCACCGACGTGGACGACAAGACGATCAAGGGCGCGCGGGAGGAGGGGGTGGACCTGGATGCGTACACCGGGCCTTACATCGAGGCGTTCTTCGAGGACCTGGACACCCTGCGCATCCAGCGGGTGGAGGTCTACCCCCGGGCCACCCGGCACATCCCCCAGATGCAGGACCTGGTATGGGCCCTGGAGGAGAACGGCTACACCTACACCTCGGAGGGGTCGGTATACTTCGCCGTGAACAGGATGGATGATTACGGGAAGCTGAGCCGTCTGGACACCGCGGGGCTCAGGGAGGGAGCCCGGGTGGATTCCGATGAGTACGGCAAGGAGGAGGCGAGGGACTTCGTCCTCTGGAAGGGCCGGAAGCCGGAGGACGGTGAGGTGTACTGGGATTCCCCGTGGGGAGAGGGTCGGCCGGGGTGGCACCTGGAGTGCTCGGCCATGAGCGCGCACTACCTGGGCAACCCCTTCGACATCCACACCGGCGGTGTGGACCTCACCTTCCCCCACCATGAGAACGAGATCGCCCAGACCGAGGGTGCCACGGGTCGGTCCCTGGCGAAGTGGTGGCTCCACAACGAGCATCTCATGGTGGAGGGGGAGAAGATGAGCAAGTCGGTGGGGAACGTCCACACGCTCAGGGACCTGATGGACGAGGGGGAGGACCCGCTGGCCGTACGATGGGTGCTCATGGCCACCCACTACCGGCAGCGGCTGAACTTCAAGCGGGAGGGTCTCAAGGCCGCGGAGAGCAGTATCGCCCGTCTCCGGGAGGCGGCCCGCCTGTGGCGGGAACGGGCGAACAGGACCGGGGATGAGACGTCCCTGCTGGAGGAGGCGCGGACCGCCGCACGCGAGGCCCGGGAGGGTTTCACCGCGGCCATGGACGCCGACCTGAACATCTCCGAGGCCCTGGCGGCCGTCTTCGACCTCGTCCGCAGGGGGAACGCCCTGCTGGAGGAGGGGACAGGTGCCGAAGGGGCGGCCCTGCTGCTGGAGACGCTGGGAGGTTTCGACGAGGTCCTGGCGGTCGTGGGAGAGGCGGAGGAGGAGACGACCCTGCCGGTCCGGATCCGGGAGATGATCGAGGCCCGGGAACAGGCCCGGCGTGCGGAGGATTGGGGGGAGGCGGATCGCCTTCGGGAAGCGCTCCGGGCGGAAGGGTATATCGTGGAGGACACGCCGGACGGGAGCCGCTGGAAGCGGGTCGAGGAGTGAGACCACCGGTTTGAGCACGGGAAGGAGGCGAGTTCATGGCGCGGGACGAGATGAGCGGGACGCGCGACAGCCCCCTGGAGGGCAGGGCGGCGGCCGCCTATCTCCGGGAGCAGGCGCTTGAGACCGAGGAGCGGGTGGCCCGTATCCGGGTGTGGGTGGCGGTCTGGGCCTTCCCCACCGGTTCCTACCTGGCCTTCGCCGGCCAACTCCCGCTGCTGACCTCCCCCTGGCTGTACGTCGGGGTGCTGGCGGGACTGCTGGTCTACGCCCTGGTCTACCGGGCCCGGCGGATCCACCGCCGCTTCGACCTGCACAGCGCCGTCCGGTGGGTCTCCCTCCTCGACCTGGTCGTGGTGCTCTTCGTCGTGATGAACACCGGGGGGCTGCGCGGGCCCTACTGGGGAGTGGTCGGGGTGCTCCTGCTTCTCTATGTCATGCGCTTCGGGTTCGACTGGATGGAGGCCGTGGGCACGGTCGCCATCGTGGGAGGGACCATCGCCACGTCCTACGTCCTGGACCCGGTCCCGATAGGGACGCTGGTGAACGCGGTCTTCGGGATCGCTCTGAGTCTGGTCCTCATCACCCTCGTCGGATATATCCTCCTGGAACGGGAACGGCGGGCGGTGGAGGAGGCCTTCGCGGCGGAGATCCGGTCGATCTCGCGGATCGTGAACACCGTGCAGCATGAGGTGAACAACCCCCTGGCCATCGCCAGCGGCAACATGGAACTGCTCCGGAACCGTCGGGAGGGCATGGGAGAGGGGCCCTACCTGGAGCGGATCGAGGGGGCGCTGGAGCGGATCCAGCACGCTGTGGGCCGGCTGCGGGACCTCGATGAGGTCCCGGAGGTGGAGGGGGAGGGACTTCTCGAGCGCTACGGGGAGAGATCGAAGGAGGAAGGAGGAGGATAGGGGAGTACAAGACGCGGATGCGGGCCGTTTGCGGGTTGACCCCCGGGCATGCCGCCATAAATTACCTTGCCTGTCGGGCCGGCGTAGCTCAGTTGGTAGAGCCACTGATTTGTAATCAGTAGGTCGGGGGTTCGAGTCCCTTCGCCGGCTCCAGGACGTCTTGGGAACGGCACGTGCCGCGGAGCGGGTCCGCGGCGGGCCGAACGAGAACACGTGGTGGGGTAGCGAAGCGGTCAACCGCGGCAGACTGTAAATCTGCTGGCTTAAGCCTTCGGAGGTTCGAATCCTTCCCCCACCACCACATATTCCGCGGGAATAGCTCAGTTGGCAGAGCGCCAGCCTTCCAAGCTGGGGGTCGCGGGTTCGAATCCCGTTTCCCGCTCCATCTGGACAGCCGTACACGGGGCCCTTTCCCGGGCCCCGCTTTTTCGACCTCTCCGCAGGGTCGAGAAGGACAGGGAGAGGACCATGGAGCACTTGACACCCCAGTGGTCCGTCCATACGTTGCCGGTCTGTCGATTTTTCCCGGAGGAGCGCCCCCGGGAGGACCGAAACGCGCAGCCGAGGCAAGTCCGCGACGACAGATTGAACCGGTGCCCACGTAGCTCAGGAGGTAGAGCACGTCCTTGGTAAGGACGAGGTCACCGGTTCAAGTCCGGTCGTGGGCTCCAGATCTCAGAACCAGATGAACGACGAGGACGGTCGTGTCCCGCGACGGGGCGATCGTCTGACCCGAACCGACCCCTAAGCGGGGCAACGCGCCTGGCGCAGGAGCAGGAGGATCCCGAGGTATGGCGAAGGAGAAATTCGAGCGTACGAAGCCCCACGTGAACGTGGGGACCATCGGTCACGTGGACCATGGCAAGACGACGCTGACCGCCGCGATCACGGAGATCCAGAACAAGCGTGGGCTATCGGACTTCGTGTCGTTCGACCAGATCGACAAGGCGCCGGAGGAGAAGGCGCGGGGGATCACGATCGC
>JAWOFN010000056.1:0-4588 GCA_046497505.1 bacterium
CCTGAAGAGCACGGACTGAACCGCGCATAACGAAGTCAGGTGAGATAGGACATCATGCCGAAGATGAAGAGCAACCGGGCCGCCATGAAGCGTTTCAAGAAGACGGGTACCGGGAAGATCCGCCGCCGGAAGGCGTACAAGAGCCATATCCTTACCAAGAAGAGCAGCAAGCGGAAGCGCAACCTCCGCAAGGGGACTATCGTGGACAAGACCGACGCGAAGCGCGTCGACCGCATGCTGTCGAAGTAGACATCGAGTAGAAGCGAGGGAACGGAATGCCCCGTGTCAGCAACAACCCGGCGAGCCGCCGCCGACGCAAGAAGGTCCTGAAGCAGGCCAAGGGCTTCTTCGGCGGACGCCGGAAGCTGTTCCGGACCGCCAAGGAGTCGGTGCACCGCAGCCTTCAATACGCCTATCGCGATCGGCGCCAGAAGAAGCGGGACTTCCGCAGGCTCTGGATCGTCAGGATCAACGCCGCGGCCCGCCAGAACGGCATGAGCTACAGCCGGTTCATCCACGGTCTCCAGGAGGCGGACATCGACCTGGACCGCAAGGTCCTGGCTGACATCGCCGTCCGCGACCCGGAGGCCTTCTCGGAGCTGGTGGCTGCCGCGCAGGCAGCGGCCGGCTGAGCACGACGATCCGCAGGGCCCAGGAGCTGCTGGAAACCGACCGGCCGGTACCTCCGGGTGCCGGCCGGTCCTGCATAGAGGGATAGCACCCGTGGCTGGACCCGACTACCGACAGATCGAAGAACAGGCCCGGGCGGCGTTCGAGGGGCTGGAGGACCTGAAGGCCCTGGAGGACGCACGGGTGACCTGGCTCGGCCGGAAGGGCCGCATCTCGGAACTGATGGGGCGCATCCCCGATCTGGAGCCGGAAGAGCGGCCCGAGGCGGGCCGGCGCCTGAACCGCCTGAAGCGGGAACTGGAGGAGATCCACGCCGGGCTCCTGGAGGAGTTCCAGGAGAGGGGCGGGGGGGTGGAGGAGGCGGTCGACCTCACCCATCCCGGCCGCCGGCCCTTCGTCGGACGGCACCACGTGCTCACCCGCACCCTGCGGGAGACCGAGGAGGTCTTCCGGGAGATGGGTTTCTCGGTGGCCGAGGGCCCGGACGTGGAGACCGAGTACTACAACTTCGAGGCACTCAACATGCCCGCCCATCACCCGGCCCGGGGGATGTGGGACACTTTCTGGACGAAGGTGCCGCCGGGGATGGTGCTGCGCACCCACACCAGCCCGGCCCAGATACGGGAGATGGAGAAGAGCGAGCCCCCGATCCGCATCATCGTACCGGGCCGCTGCTACCGGGCGGACACCCCGGACGCCACCCACAGCCCGGTCTTCCATCAGATCGAGGGACTGTATGTGGATGAGGGGGTGGGCATGCCCCACCTGAGGGGCGTGCTGGACGTCTTCGCCCACCGGCTGTTCGGCCAGACCCTGCCCACCCGCTTCCGTCCCTCCTACTTCCCCTTCACCGAACCGAGCGCGGAACTGGACATCGGCTGCTTCTCCTGCGGCGGTGAGGGCTGCCGCATCTGCAAGGGCACGGGCTGGGTCGAGATACTGGGCTGCGGCATGGTGAACCCGAGGCTCTACGACCACGTGGGCTACGACGCCGACCGCCTCACCGGGTATGCTTTCGGGATGGGGATCGAGCGGATCGCCATGCTGCGGCACGGCATCGATGATATCCGGCTGCTGTACGAGAACGACCTCAGATTCCTGGAGCAGGTCTGATGAGACTGCCGCTCAGCTGGCTGCGCGAGTTCACCCCGTACGAGGGGAGTGCCGAGGAACTGGCCGACCGCCTCACCATGGCCGGCCTCGAGGTGGAGGGGGTCGACCGTCCCGCCCGGGACTACCGGGGTGTGGTGGTGGGCCAGGTCATCGAGCGTTCCGATCATCCCGACGCCGACCGTCTGTCCCTCTGCCGCGTCACGGTCGGTTCGGAGCCCCTCACCATCGTCTGCGGCGCTCCCAACGTGGCCGCGGGTCAGAAGGTCCCGGTCGCCACGGTGGGATCGGTGCTCCCGGGAGGCATGGAGGTCGGGGAGGCTGAGATCCGGGGGCAGCTCTCCCGGGGGATGATCTGCAGCGAGAAGGAACTGGAGATCGGCGAGGATGCGGAGGGGATCATGGTCCTGGACCCCGATGCGCGTGTGGGATGCCCCTTCGCGGAGCACCTGGGGCTCGACGACGTGATCATCGAGGTGGATGTACTCCCCAACCGGCCCGACGCCCTCAGCGTCTACGGGCTGGCCCGGGAGACCGCGGCGCTCTTCGATCTGCCCCTGGAACCGCTCGGGGGCGGGGTGGAAGAGGAGGGGGACCCGGCCGGACGGGAGATCGCGGTGGAGGTGGAGGACCCCTTGGGGTGTCCCCTCTTCACCGCCCGCCTCATCCGGGGGGTGGAGGTGGGATCCAGCCCGCCGTGGATGGCCGGCCGGCTGCGGGCCGCGGGGATGCGGCCCATCAACAGCGCCGTGGACATCACCAACTACATCATGCTGGAGACCGGCCAGCCCCAGCACGCCTTCGACCTGGCCCGTATCCCCGGGGGGAGGATCGTGGTGCGCCGTGCCCGTCCCGGCGAGCGCCTCATCACCCTGGATGGGGTGGAGCGCCGGCTCGCCCCGGAGTACCTGATGATCACCAGCGGGGAGGAGCCCCTGGCCGTCGCGGGGGTCATGGGCGGGAGGGATTCCGAGATCGGTGAGAAGACCGGCGACGTCCTCCTGGAGACCGCTCATTTCGACCCCATGCGCATCGGACTGGCCGGGGGGCGACTGAACATCGTCTCCGAGGCCCGCAAGCGCTTCGAACGGGGCGTCGACCCCGCGCTGCCCCCAGTGGCCGCGGACCGGGCCGCCCGGCTCTTCGCGTCGATCTGCGGGGGGAGGGTGGCACCGGGCATCGTGAAGGACGGGGCGGAGGACCCCGCTGCCCCCCTGACGGTGACGGTGGACCGGGAGAGGCTGGACACCCTGCTGGGCCGGTCGATCCCCGCCGAGGACGCGGTCGCCCTCCTGGAGCGTACGGGGTTCGAGGTCCCGGGGGAGACGGGGGCGGACGAGTGGCGGGTCCGGGTGCCCACCTGGCGCCCGGACGTGGAGGATTGGCCCCACATCGGGGAGGAAGTGGCCCGCCTCTACGGGTACAACGCCCTGGGCAGCAGCACCGCGCTCTCCGGTGAGGCCCCCGACCCGCCCACCCCGCGGCAGCGGCTCCGTGAGGCGCTCCGGGACGCCCTGGTACACCAGGGGCTCCACGAGGTGCTGACCAGCAGCCTGGTGGGCGTCGAGCACCCCCATCCCCTGACCCCCGGCCGGGAACCGGTGGTCCTCGCGAACCCCCAGAGTGAGGGACAGAGCCACATGCGGAGGGACCTGCTCCCCGGTCTGCTCCGGGTGGTGCGGCACAACCTCCGCCGGCAGCATGACCACGTGCGCATCTTCGAGCTGGGGCCTGTGTACCACGTGCTGGAGGGGGAGGCGGTCCAGGAGGAGTGGGTCGCCGGGGCCCTCACCGGCCGGCGGTGGCCGGAACCGTGGGTGTCGGGCAACGGCCCCCTGACGTGGGAGGATATCTACGGTATCATCCAGGCGGTCCTGGGGGGCCTCGGTATCTCCGAGGTCCGCTCAGAGGCGCGGGACCACGAGGGGCTGGAAGCCGGCATGGCCGCGGTCCTGGCGGGACCGGACGGTTCCCTGCTGGGCAGGGCGGGTCGGGTCTCCGACGGCCTGCTGGAGGCCATGGACCTGGAAGAGGAGGTCTGGGCCTTCGTCCTCCCCCTGGAGGGGCTGGGAGCCGCCCGCACGGGGCTTGAACGCTACCGGGGACTCCCCCGTCACCCGGCCGCGGACCGGGACCTGGCCGTCACCGTCCCGGCGGATGTGCCGGTGGGCGGGATCCTGGAGGAGGTGCGGGAGGGGGCCTCGGTGGAACGGGCCCTGCTCCTGGATACCTACCGTGGGGAGCAGGTGGAGGAGGGCCGGAAGAGCGTGGCCATCTCGATCCGGTACCGTGACCCAGACAGGACCCTGACAGACAAAGAGATAGAGCGGTTGCATAATGAGGTGCTGAAGGTGTTGACCCGGTCTTTCGATGCCCGCCTGAGGGAGTAGAGGTGAGCCATGCCGCGAAACGTCCCCGACGCCGTGGATGTCCTGGAGGAGCGGCTGGACGAGCTGCTCCAGCGGATGGATGCCCTTCGTGAGGAGAACGGAGAGCAGAAGGAGCGGATCTCCGAGCTGGAAGGACGTCTCTCCGAGCAGGGAGAGGAGCTGGAACGCCTCCGCCGGAAATCCGCAGCCGCGGAGAAGGACCTCGACCGGGCCTACCTGGATGTGCGTCAGCAGGTCCAGACCCGCCTGAACAGCCTCCTTGCACGTCTCGAATCGATCTGAGGCCGGCCATGAGCGTGAAAGTCAACATCTACGGCACCGAGTATCCCGTGAAGGGGGACGCGGACCCCGACTACATCCAGGAGGTGGCGGAGTATCTGGATGAGAAGATGCGCGAGGTGGGCCGGAGCCTCACCGTGAAATCATCCACGAAGGTGGCGGTGCTGGCGGCGCTGAAC
>JAWOFN010000071.1:0-10100 GCA_046497505.1 bacterium
GACTGAGGCTGCTCTTCGATCCCAGCGACGAGGTGCATGTCCATCTGGGGCACGTTCCAGCGGACCCACAGGTGGTAGTCCAGCCTCACAGGGAAACCCTGTCCCGGGGTAAGTACCAGGGTCTGGTCGGGAAGTCCCGGCGGATCGGACACGACATGTGATGCTCTGAGGTGGATGCCCCTCCGTCCGTCAAGACGCACGTTGAGCGTCTCCCCCGGTGCGATCGAGTAGGTCGCCCTGGGTGCCTCCGGTTGGAGAAGGGTGCGTCCTTCGACCTTCCCGGCCCCGATCTGGAGCGGTCCCCTGATGTCCGTACGCATGAGGAACCGTCCCGAGGCATCAGCAAAAGCCGTGTCAACATGGCCGATCGTGTGGGCGCGCACCATCGCCCCCGCCAGCGCGTTCCCGCGGTCGTCCACGACATGACCAGAGATCCACCGAGAGGGAGGCGTCTGTGCTGTCCCGCCCGATTGACCTTCCGCCGGGCACACCTCGACCGACAGGACCGCCAGCACAGAAAAATAGCCGACGAGGAACCTTCCCACGGCACGATCTGTGGTCATCACGGTCCTCCCCCGGACGAGCTGCTGCGCAGATTCCGTACGCTCTCCTCGAGGTTCTTCAATCGGACCCAGGTGGTCTCGAATCCCGGGCGGAGCCGAAGGACGACCGCCCGTTCGGTACCCTGAAGACGAAGAACCGTCGCCTCCCCGATCGGGAGGTACTCGGTGTGGACCGCGGTACCCTGCGGATCCACCCAGACCACGGCGGGTCCCCCGCCGATCCCCCCCTCATCGTCCGGGACCGAAGGGAGGACGATACCGAGGCGGCCGTCTGTGTCCCGTACCAGGTCGGAGGGGAGGTCACCTGTTCTCTGGAGAAGGGTCTCAGCGCGTTCGTTCCCGAAGCGCAGATACCGAAGACGCCAGTCCGGCTGTGTGCCCTGTGCGGGAGGGTCGTACTCGATCCAGGCGACCGACCTGCCCGTGACGGAGCCCCGAAAGTGGATGATCCGGGAGGAGGTGCGGTGGAGTACATGACCGGAGGTGTCCTGCGGCGAGAGAGCGACGATCTCCTGATCTCCCGAACGGGAGCTCCGGACCACACCGAGCAGGCTCCCGTCGGTGTTAGGGTGCGCTGCCAGCAGGGGGCGCTCGCTCTGGATGGCGAAGGGCGACCGCGCCTGCCGCCCGGGTTCGACCTCGAGGATCCGGGGCGCACCCGGTGCGGACTCCTGGATGAGGATCGAACTCCCGTCCGAGGACCAGCTCAGCAGGTCCACCTCAGATCCGGTGGAGAACTGCCACCGTTCCCGGTCCTGCCGGAGCGCATCGTAGAGGAAGAGGGCGGGACCGGACTCGGGCCATCCAGTGGGCAGATCGGGCACGAGGTAGGCCAGGAAACGGCCTTCGGGCGACCAGCGCATCTGCACGTCCGGTCCGGAGAGGAACTGCACGGTCTGTTCGGACCCGCCGCCTGTTTCCAGGTCGACGATCTCCATGGTGTGGGTCCGGCTGCGGAGGGCCCAGAGCATGGTGCCCTCCCGGCTCTGGGCGAGGACCGGGAGCGGCCTGCTGAACGGCATGGCCTGTCCGAACTCCTCGCGGGCCCTGGCCTCGGCCCACCGCGAGATGTAGACCGCGGGGAGCCCCCAGAACGCATCCCGCAGCCAGATCGGCTCGGTGCCACGGTGTATGAGGCCGTGGGCCGAACGGTCAGAGACGAACCCGAAGGAGATCATGGGTTCATACCTCTGGAGCAGTATCTCATCGAAAGACCATACCGCCTCACCGTGAGGGGTCCCGGCGAAGTAGATGGCGGGGAAGGGAGGCTTATTGGAGTGGACGAAGACGCCGTCGAGCGGCTCGCTCCATGCCAGCATGTAGTCATGGGGCGAGGAGCCATAGACGGGAACTCGTTCTGCCGGCTCCTCGGTCGTCCCCAGTACGTCCCCATAATACTCTCGTGCTTGTTCGGCCCCGTCGAAGATGACCTGATCGCTCCCGGGACGCAGGACGCCGGAGAGGGCGGGTCCCCCATACATGTGATGCAGCACCTCGCTCTGCCATGTCCCTTCCTCCACGAGGACGATGTCCCACGCTCCATCCCCCTGTTCGGAGACCGAGAGGACGAGGGTGCCGTCGGAGGTGAGCTGCAGCGGGTGGACGGCTGCGTACTCCGGGTCCCAGCTCACGGTCGCGATCCCATCGCCGGTCACCGGTACGATATGAAGGTCCACGTTCCCTGCGCCGTCGTGCCAGGTATAGGCCAGGCGGGAACCGTCGGTATCGAACCGTCCGCCGATGGCGTGGGATCCCGGACCCGAAGGGAGCAGGCCGGCCTCGGTCGTGATCGGTCGGCTCTCCCCGGACCCGGCATCCCACAGGAGGAGATCGCCGCTGCGGGCATCGACATATGCGAGGAGCCGACCGTCCGGACTCACATCGGTGGCCAGCATCCACCAGGGAAGCTCGGCGAGCTCTTCGAAGGTCGGGATCACACCGAACGGGGGACGGACTGCCGCGGTGCCTTCATCCCCGGTCAGGGCGTTCAAGCGGTCCCGGGCGATGTCCACCAGCCGCCCGGCGTCCGGATATTCATGCAGCAGGCGGCGATAGAGGATCTCGGCGTTCTGGGGCTCTCCCATGAGTTCTTCGCACCGGCCCGAGCGGAACATGGCCTCGGCGGCGAGCCTCCTGTGGTCGGGGAAGCGCCTCACGAGCTGGTCGTACAGGGAGATCGCCCGCTCCAGATCTCCCTGGATGGTCTCGGCGGTGACCGCCTGGTGGAAGAGGCGGGACGCATCATCGGGACCCTGGGCACCGGCCGACGCAGGGAGGATGGTGAGGACCAGCAGCACTCCTGCCAGATAACGCACTTCACGCATAGCCTGGATCCGTGGTTGAGAATAGGCCCCATCCCCGATGAGGTGGATCGGCACCGGATGGGATTGGATTTGTAGCACATCGGGAGGGGATCACGGAAGGAGTTCTTCACCCGGGTGGAGGATACTCCCGCACCACGGGTCCGGCGCCCGGATCCATGTCAGGGAAACGTGATTGTTCATCCTGCCCGGACCGGCCCTAGTCTGGAACGGTCATGCATCCTGCCCCGGCGCGCCCGGGGATGTCCCGGTGTCATCGCGGGAGTCGGGATCGCAGATCCAGACAGTGCGACTGGATGAACGGAGCTGAAGCTATGGAACCTGAGGTGAAGAAGCGTATTTCGGGTCGGACCCGTCTCATGGAGGTGGGCAGGGAAGTGGGCGAGACGCTGAAGGCAGGCGATGTCGTGGCCCTGGTGGGACCGAAAGGTGTGGGCAAGACCGTCCTCGCCCGCGCCGTCATCGAGGCCCTCGATGTGAAGGAGTCGTTCGCGCCCTCAGCTTTTGTGACATGCCACAGCTATCGGACCGGCAGGCTCCCGGTCCATCACTTGAACCTGGCCTATCTCGGAGGTCCCTACGAGTTCTGTTCCGCCGGGATGGACCAGTGGCTCGATACGGACGGTGTGACCATCACCTCGAGCGATGCGCCGGGCCATGGCGGCCAGCATCGGGTTGTCTCCGGACCCGAACATGTCCAGCAGGTCCTGTCCGAGGTCTTCGGCCAGGTCGGGAGCCGCTGGGGTCTGCCGCGGGGATCCCCGGGTCCATGCCGCATCTGCCGGTAGAGCGGTGATTTGTTGGGCACAGGCGGTTAAGGGCGTTCGCCCGGGCGAGGTCGAGCATCCGGTCTTCGTTGCAATCCCGTCCCGGTTCCCATACCCTCCAGAGTCCTCAACATCCGCAATCACCGAAAGAAAAACGATGACTTCAGCGGCGGCATTCCCGCTCGTCATACAAGGCGGTATGGGTATCGGCGTCTCCGACTGGCGCCTGGCCCGGTCTGTCTCCCTGCGGGGCCAGATGGGGGTGGTATCCGGGACCGTCCTCGACTCGCTCCTCGTGCGGCGCCTGCAGGACGGCGACGTCGACGGGCACCTGCGGCGGGCGATGGAGCGGTTCCCGATCCCCGAGGTGAGCGCCGAGGTCCTGAAGAAGTACTTCCGCCCGGAGGGTCGCGGAGAGGGCGAGTCCTACGCGCTGCTGTCGATGTACCGGCAGGCGGTGGACAAGCTCCGGGATCAGATCACGGTGCTGGCCAACTTCGTCGAAGTGCACCTCGCGAAGGAGGGACACGATGGCCTGGTGGGCATCAACCTCCTCACCAAGGTCGAGATGCCTAACCTGGCCTCGCTGTACGGTGCCATGCTGGCGGGTGTGGACTACGTGCTCATGGGCGCCGGGATCCCCCGTGAGATCCCCGGTGCGCTGGACGCCTTCGCCGAGGGAGACCCCGCGAGCATGCGGCTGCATGTCCAGGGCCTGGAGCGGGGCAGGAGCGAGAAGTTGACGTTCGATCCCCGGGAGCACTGGGAGGGGGAGCCGCCGGAGCTGGAGCGGCCGAAGTTCCTTCCCATCATCTCATCCGACGCGCTGGCCCGGATGATGATCCGGAAGGCGAACGGCCGGGTGGACGGTTTCGTCGTCGAGCGTCCTGTGGCGGGGGGGCACAACGCTCCGCCCAGGGGCGACCTCGTGGAGAACGACCGGGGTGAGCCGATCTACGGCGAGCGGGACGAAGCGGACCTCGAGGTCATGCGTGGCCTGGGTCTGCCCTTCTGGGTCGCCGGCGGGGTCGGTTCGCCGGAGCATCTCCAGGAGGTCCGGGAGCAGGGGGCGGCCGGGATCCAGGTCGGCACGCTCTTCGCCTACACCGACGAGTCGGGCATCGACCGCGGATACAAGGACCGGGTGATCGGGCAGGTCCTGGACGGGGAGATCGACGTCGTCACCGACGGGCGGGCCTCCCCCACGGGCTTCCCCTTCAAGGTCGTGCAGCTCGAGGGAACCAACTCCGAGCAGCAGGAATACGAGAAGCGTGAGCGGGTCTGCGACCTGGGCTACCTGAGGGAGCCCTACCAGGACGAGGGCGGGCACATCAGGTACCGGTGCGCGTCCGAGCCCGTGGACACGTATGTGAAGAAGGGCGGCAGGCGTGAGGACACGGTGGGCCGCAAGTGCCTCTGCAACGCCCTGATGGCAGATATCGGCCACGCCCAGGTCCGCGGGGAAGGCATCGCGGAACGGCCCATCCTCACCAGCGGGGACGATCTGAAGGACATCGGGCGTTTCCTGGACGGCCGGACCCGCTATACGGCCGATGATGTGCTGGACTACCTGCTCTCCTCGGTCGATGCGGAGGTCCCCTTCTCGGAGGACCATCTTCCGAAACTGGAACCGTCCGCCCGGTAGACCGGCCAGTGAACCCCTACAGGTTCCGAAGGCCGAGGGGGAGTCCCCCCTGCCTCCACGAGATGCCCGCACGAGCAGTCATGTGCGGGCATCTCGTCGTTGTCAGGAGGCATGTTCACAAGCCACCCGCACCGGTGCTACCCTGGGAATCGAGGTGCCTGATGATCCGGCGTCCTCATGGCCTGTCGACTCGAAGGTCCTTCATGTCCATCCGATCCGAGACCCGGCTTCCGCGCGGAGAACGCCCATGACCGAACGTCCCCTCGCCTTCCAGGATCTCTACCCCGATGATGTCGCCCACTGTTACGGCTGCGGCCGGCTCAACGAGGAGGGGCACCGGATCAGGACCTTCTGGGAGGGGGATGAGACCGTGTCCCGGTTCACCCCCGGACCCCATCACACCGCCATCCCCGGCTATGTGTACGGCGGGCTCCTCGCCTCGCTCATCGACTGTCACGGTACCGGGACCGCGGCGGCGGCCGCCGCCCGGGCCCGGGGGATCCGCCTGGGGGAGGAGCCCCTTCCCGAGGGTGAGATGGCCCCCCGCTTCGTCACCGCCGCCCTGGAGGTGCGCTACCTCAAGCCCACCCCCCTGGGGCCGGAGCTGGTGATCCGCGGGGTCATCGAGGAGGTGGTGGAGGATCGGGACCCCTCGAAGGGGGTCCGGAAGGTCACCTCCCGGATCACCGTGGAGGCGGAGGGGGCGGTCACGGTCGAGGGTCGGGTGACGGCCGCGAGGATGCCGGGATCCCTGGCAGCGAAGGAAGTGGGGGAGTGAGGAGCGGGCCCGGCACCGTCTGGGCCCGGACATCGAGACGGCCGAAGGGGACCTGACCGACCCGGATTCGGTACGGGAGGCGGTCCGGGGCTGCTCGGTGGTCTACCACGCGGGAGGTCTTCCCGAACAGTGGCTTCCCGACAGCCGGACCTTCTTCCGGGTGAACCGGGATGGGACCTCGAACGTGCTGGAGGCGGTCCGGTCGCAGGGGGGCCGCCGGCTGGTCTACACCAGCACCATCGACGTCTTCGCAGCCGATCGGGGGGAGACCTTCGAAGAGCGGGAACTGGACGAGGGACCGAAGCCGACCCCCTACGAACAGAGCAAGCTGGAAGCGGACCGGCTGCCGGCTCCCCCCGACGCTCCCGCTCCCCGCGGCGAAGGCCGCGGCATGGATGATGGAAACACTCTCCCTGCTGACTCGCCGGCCTCCCATGCTGGCCCGGGGCCAGCAGCGGTTCCGGATCTCCCTGATGTCGGAGCACACCCGGGAAGACCTGGACCGTCTCCTGCAGGGGATCGGGGCGATCTGGGGGGGCGGAGCTGAGGATGAGCCCTTCGGCGGGCTGAAGGTAAGGAGGGGATTGCGGGTATCGGGTCAGAGACGCGGCGATTATCCTGTGAACGCTCGAAAAGACCGCACGTCCATCAAGCGTACCGGGGTCCCTCATATAGAGGCACTGAGGGACCGAGCAGCCGAGAGATCGAGTAATCGGGGGAACGAGGAACCGGGAGACCGGTCAGCCGAGAGGGCATCAGGTCCAGGATCCCATCCCCCGGAAGCGAAAGAGACCTATGAGGAACATCAAGCTGTCCGCCCTGTTCATCTGCGCGCTGACCATGATCGTGGCCGGCCTTCCTGCCGACCGGGCCGATGCCCAGACCTACAAGCGGTTCACCATGAGGGTCGGCGGGAATCTGGAACTCCCTTCCGGGGACTTCTCCCAGACCCGGATCGGAACGGGCGGCTACGCCGACACCGGTGCCGGCTACGAGTTCGGCATGCTCTTCCGGCTGGCCAACGAGCTGTACATCATCGGGGAGCACCAGCGTCACTTCTTCGAAGTGTACGAGGAACTCCTGACCTTCGATTCCGGGGTCTCCATCACCGACGCCTCCTGGGACGTGGAACACTTCGGGCTGGGTATCCGGGGGTCCTTCGGGGACTACGACGACGTCCAGATGTGGCTGCAGGGGACCACCGGATGGTACCGGGGCTACTACTCGGAATCGGGTGATTCCACCTCGGCGTCCTACACCAGCGAGTGGAACATGGGCGTGAGTGCCGGGGCAGGACTGCTCTTCCCGGTCCATCGCCTCCTGGTCATCGAGGCGGGGATGCGCGTGCATACCCTGACCCTCCGCTTCGACACCATGTTCGACAAGCCCGTCCTCTGGCTGAGCGTGGGCACGGCCCTGCACGTGGCCATCTGGTAGCAGCTCCATCCGGGGCCCGGTCCGGTTCGCTCCCCCCTCGGCGGGGGAGATCGTCCGGAAGGGTGGGAGGGGTCCCGGGCCCCCTCCTACGCCAGCCCCAGGTCCTCCATGTCATCCTCGTCGAAGCCCAGGTAGTGGGCCAGCTCGTGGTAGAGTGTGATCTCGATCTCGCTGATGAGGGTCTTCCGGTCGGGACACTCCCGTTCCAGGTTCCCCTTGAAGAGGAAGATGGTCCCCGGCCGTTCGAGGGGGTTGAAGACGCTTCGGTCCATCATGCTGGTCCCGGTGAACAGACCGAGGATGTCGGGAGGCAGGGGCGGTTCGTCCTCGAAGGGGGACTCGGCCAGTTCGCGGGAGGGGAAGGGTTCCACGACCACCGGCGTCGCGTCCAGCACCTCCTGGAAGACCCCGGGGAGGCGGGCGACGGCCTCCTCCACCGCCGCGTCGAGCTCCCGGTCGGTCAGGCGGTTGGGGAGGGGGAAGGCCGCGGGGTCCAGTCCGGACGCCTTCCGGTCCGCCTCTTCCGCCTCGTCCGTACGACCGGTCCGCTCCATGATGCGGGCCAGCAGGTCCCACAGCTCCGGGTCGGAGCCCTCCTTCCCCAGCGCCCTCCGGGCCGCCGCCTCCGCCTCGTCGAACGCCCACAGCCGGAATGCCGCGTACGCCCGCCACGTCCGGGCGCCGCGCAGGGCGTTCTCGGTGTCCCCGTCGGCGGGCTCCCCTCCGGGGTGGTCGGTCTCGGGCGTCCGGACGGTGAGGAGCCGCTCCGCTTCCCGGGCGGAGTCGAGGGCCTCCCCGGCGAGTTCCGCGAAGTAGGCCGCCGCTGTGCGGGCCAGGAGTACCCACGGGTCCTCCGGGTGGTCTTCGTGGAGGCCGCGGGCCGAGTCCAGTGCCGCGTTGGCGTCCCCGGCGTCCAGGAAGGCCCAGACGGCGTCGATACGTGATGGCAGGTCCATAGGAGGTCCCCCGCTCTCGGGATCGGGTGGTCAGGGACTTTGGGAGGGGCCCTGGATGGTCATCTCCATCCGGCTGGTGCGCCCCTCGTCGTCCATGCACACCACCCGGTGGTGTCCTTCGGAGGGGTCGAGGAAGGCCGCCCGCTCGGGCGGCCCCCGGCTCACCAGCTCCCCGTCCACGAACCAGTAGAGGGTGCGGACCGAGCTGGGGGCCGAGGCCTCGAGCCGGATGCGCTGGTCTTCGAGGGGCACCCCCTCTCTCAGGATATACGTCACCCCGGCCACGGGGGAGCGGATCCGGGGACCGCTGCCTGAAGCGAGGGTCGCGCAGGAGGGGAGGTGTTCGGGGAACTCGGGGACCGGGTGCCCGCTGGCCTTGAGCCAGGCGGCCATCCCCGCCGGCCAGACCACCCGGGTCTCCAGGTGCCGGCTCCGCCCCGCCCTGCAGTGGGGACAGAGACGGGAACCGGTGACATCGTCCACCTCGAACCGCACGTGGAGGTCGCAGGTCCGGTCGGGGGAGACCCCGGGCAGGTAGAGCTCGGCCCGCACGTCCGGGCATCCGGGGCCGGGGGGGAGTCCGGAGAGGGAGCATACCAGGCGCTCCTCCACCCCCGGCGGAGGGGTGAAGACCGTGCCCCCGTCCGACTCCAGGGAGGATGCCAGGTCGAAGAGGAGGGGGCCCGCGGCGTCGGCCCCCACCAGAGCGCGGCTGGCGGTGCCGTCGAAGTTGCCCAGCCACACGCCCACCGTGTAGCGGGGGGTGTAACCCACGCTCCACGCGTCATGGTGACCGTACGAGGTGCCCGTCTTCCAGGCCATGGAGGGGAGGTGTACCGCGTCCTCCCAGGCGGAGGGCAGGTCGGGACGCCGGACCTCGGTGAGCATGTCGGTGACGATGTAGGCGGCACCCGGACTCAGCACGGGGCGGGGCCGGGGTGCCGGGGCCTCCCGGAGCAGGCGGGGAGGACGGAATCCGCCCCCCTCGGCCAGCGTGGCGTAGAGGTTGGTCAGCTCCAGCAGGGTGAAGCCGGCACCTCCCAGGATGAGGGAGAGCCCGTAGTGGGTCCGCTCCTCCTCCAGGGTGCTGATCCCGGCTGTGCGGAGGAAGTCGTAGAAGCGCCCCATGCCGAGGCGGTGGAGGAGATACACCGCCGGCACGTTCATGGAACGCGCCAGGGCCTCCCCTGCGGTGACGTAGCCGCGGTAGCTCCCGTCGTAGTTCTGGGGGGCGTACCCCGCGTAGCTGGCGGGCACGTCCTCCAGCAGGGTGGAGGGGGTGATGAGCCGGTCGTCCAGGGCGAGGGCGTAGGCGAAGGGTTTGAGGGTGGAGCCGGGGGAGCGGGGGGCCAGGGCCCCGTTCACCTGTCCCTGGGTCGTGACGTCGCCGTAGTCCCCTGAGCCGACCAGGGCCAGGACCGAACGGCCGGCGTTCTCGATGACCACCACCGCCCCGTTGCCGACCCCCCGGCCGGCCAGTTCCAGCAGGCGGCGTTCCAGGAGCTCGGAGGTCCTCTCCTGGATCCGGGGATCGATGGCGGTGACTCGTGCGATAGCAGTGCCGAGCAAATATTTGCCCTCGTAAACGGCACCAGACTGAACCATGGGGAAAATATAGTCTTTAACAAGCTCT
>JAWOFN010000074.1:0-40977 GCA_046497505.1 bacterium
TGGACATGACCGTGAACGAGGCCCTGGAGTTCTTCGATGCCCACCCCCGCATCAGCCGCATCCTGCAGACCCTCTCCGATGTGGGGCTGGGCTACATCCACCTGGGCCAGCAGGCACCCACTCTCTCCGGGGGTGAGGCCCAGCGGGTGAAGCTCTCGAAGGAGCTGGCGAAGGTCTCTACCGGCGACACGATCTACATCCTGGACGAGCCCACCACCGGGCTCCACTTCGCGGACATCCAGATGCTGCTCGACGTGCTGGGGACCCTCGTGGCGAAGGGGAACACGGTCATCGTCATCGAGCACAACCTGGACGTGGTCAAGGTGGCGGACCACATCATCGACCTCGGGCCCGAGGGAGGGGATGCCGGAGGTCTCGTGGTGGCGGCCGGCACGCCCGAAGAGGTGGCCGGGGTCGAGGACTCCTTCACCGGGCGGTACCTGAAGGACATCCTCGACGGTCGGAGGAACAAAGACACCGCGGATGGGACGGAGCGGCAGCGGACACTATCCTGAGAAAAGTATGGACGGACAGACCACCTGGCAGACCGTACTCCTCTACGCTTTCCTCACCGCCGCGGCCACCGGCGTGGGTGCCCTCCCCCTCTACCTGTTCAGGGACCTCCCGAAACGATGGCTGGGCATCGCTGACGGGGCCGCGGCAGGGCTCATGCTGGCGGCCAGTTTCAACCTCATCCACGAGGGTACCGGTTACGGACTCTACCGGACCGTCCTCGGCATCGTGGCAGGGATGCTCTTCTTGCTGGTCAGCCGGACACGGATCGACGGCGATGCCGAAGTACAGATCGGCAGGCTGCGGGGTGCGGATGCCTCGAAGGCCCTGCTCATCGTGGGTGCCATGACCCTCCATTCCTTCGCCGAAGGTGTCGGGGTGGGGGTCTCCTTCGGCGGGGGACACGAGCTGGGGGTGCTCATCACCGCCGCCATAGCCGTTCACAACATCCCCGAGGGTCTGGCCATCAGCCTGGTGATGGTCCCGCGGGGGGTGCCGGTGTGGCGAGCCGCACTCTGGAGCATCTTCTCCTCGCTGCCCCAGCCCCTCATGGCCATCCCCGCCTTCCTGCTGGTGGAGACCTTCACCGAGTTCCTCCCCTTCGGGCTGGGCTTCGCGGCCGGGGCCATGATATGGATGGTGGGTTCGGAGATCCTGCCCGAGGCGGTGGAACGGTCGAACCCGCGCCTGGTCGCCTGCTGCATGACCGCGGCGGTGGCCGCCATGGTGCTCCTCCAGCAGGCTCTGGGCTGAGCGTCCTCTATTCAAGACGCACGGGCCTCCAGGTGTAGAGGAGGGGAGGTACCGAACACCACGACCACAGGGAGCCCCTCATGAAGCCCACGTCCCGCAGGCAGGTCATCTTCCTCGCACTGATCCTCGCGGTCCTCTTCTCCGGCTCTGCTCTGGCCCAGGAGAAGAAGGTCCTCACCCTCGAGGACTACGGCGAGTGGAACCGCATCAGCTCCACCTCCCTATCATCCGACGGCATGTGGATGAGCTATGCCTACCGGCCCAACGCAGGCGACGACACCCTCTATGTGGAACAACTGGAGGGGGACGGGCTCTTCGAGGTGCCGGTGGGTTCCCGGCCGGAGTTCTCCCCGGACAGCCGTTGGGCAGCCTATATGGTGAGCCCCCCGGAGGAGGAGGTGGAGAAGCTCCGGAAAGCCCGGAAGCCGGTCCTGCGCACGGCGGAACTCCGCGAGCTGGCGACAGGGACCACCTGCACGGTGGAGGCGGCCCAGTCCTTCACCTTCAGTGAGGACGGCCGCTGGTTCGCGGTGCTGAAGACGCAGCGTGAGGAGGATGCGGAGCACGAGGGTCGGGACCTGGTCCTCAGGGACCTGGTGAACGGGACGGTCCAGTACATCGGCTCGGTCTCGGAGTTCCGCTTCGACGAGGAGGGCACCCGGCTGGCCTACCTGGTGGACGCCGACGGGAAGGCGGGGAACGGTCTCTATCTCCTGGACCTGGAAGAGAGCCGCCTCCTGCCCCTGGACGGGGAACGTCAGACCTACAGCGGGCTCTCCTGGGACGAGGAGGGCGAGGCGCTGGCCGTGCTGCGGGGAGAGGAGCCCGAGGGGAAGGTCCAGCGCGAGAACGTGCTGGTGGCCTTCCTCCGGCCGGGTGAGCGGCGGCAGGAGAAGATCGTCTACGACCCGGCTTCCGACGAGTCCTTCCCGGAGGGTTTCGTGCTCAGCGAGTACGAGACGCCCCGGTGGAGCGAGGACCGCAGCCGCCTTTTTCTGGGTGTGAAGGAGCAGCGGGAGGAGCCCGCGAAAGCGGACGAGCCGAAGGCGGATGTGGACGTATGGCACTGGGATGACGAAGAGGTGCAGTCGGTCCAGAAGGTCCGGGCGAACCGGAACCGGCGCTCCACCTTCGCCTCGGTGCTGCTCCTGGACGGGATGCGCTTCCTGAAGCTGGCCGACGAGGACATGCCTTCGGTCTCCTACACCGACGACGGGAAGTGGGGTATCGGTCGGCTGGATGTGCCTTACCGGGACGAGATCACCTGGGGCGGGAGCCGGGCGGATTACTACCGGATCGACACCTCCACCGGGGAGCGGCAGCTCATGGTCGAGGGCCTGGGGCGCTACATGGGGACCTCACCCGACTCCCGGTGGATGCTCTACCTGCAGGACGAGACGCTCTTCGTCCGGGAGATCGCCACGGGGCGGACCGTCGACCTCACCGCCCTCTCGGGGGTGGACTTCGTCAACAGGCAGGACGACCATCCCTACGAGCTGCCGGCCTACGGTATCGCGGGCTGGTCGGAGGACGGGAAGCGTCTACTGGCGTACCACCGCTACGACATCTGGAGCCTACCCCTGGAGGGGGACCGGGCCCAGAATCTCACCGCCGGGGTGAGGGAGCGGGACGACATCCGCTTCCGGTACGTCCGCCTGGACCGGGAGGAGGAGACCATCGACCTGGGTGAGCCCCTCCTGCTCTCCGCCTACGGGGAGTGGACCAAGAAGTCGGGCTACTGGGAGGTCCAGGCGGGGCGGGAGCCGGAGCCGCTGCTATGGGTGGACGCCTCCATCGGCCGGGTGCAGAAGGCGGAAGAGGCCGACCGGTTCATGTGGAGCCGCGAGACCTTCGAGGAATTCCCGGATGTCTGGGTGAGCGACGACCGGTTCCGGGACGCGGTGAAGGTCACCGATGCCAACCCCCAGCTCGCCGAGTACGCCTGGGGCCGCCGGGTCCTGGTGGACTACGAGAACAGCGAGGGACAGCGCCTGCAGGCCACGCTGACCCTCCCGGCGGGATACGAGGAGGGACAGCGGTATCCGATGCTGGTCTACTTCTACGAGACCATGAGTCAGCGCCATCACAGCTTCTCCATGCCGGTCTACGACGACCGTCCCCACATGAGCACCTACGCCAGCGGCGGCTACCTGGTGCTGATGCCGGACATCGTCTACGAGATCGGGCGGCCCGGATCCTCGGCCATGGACTGCGTGGGGGCCGCGGTACGGAAGGTCATCGAGCTGGGCTACGCCGATCCCGACCACGTGGGCCTGCAGGGACACTCGTGGGGGGGCTACCAGTCCTCCTACATGGTCACCCAGACCGACATGTTCGCCGCGGTGGTCACCGGAGCGCCCCCCACCAACCTGGTGAGCTTCTACAACACCCTCTACAAGAGCTCCGGGACCGTACAGCAGGGGATCACCGAGGTGGGACAGGTCCGGATGGGCACCACCCCCTTCGAGGACTTCGGCCTGTTCGTGAACCAGTCGCCGGTGCATCACGCGGGGGAGATCACCACCCCCTTCCTGATCCTCCACGGCACCGAGGACGGGGCGGTGGACTGGATGCAGGGGCTGGAGTACTACAACATGGCCCGACGCCAGGGGAAGAAGGTGATCCTGCTCTCCTATCCCGGCGAAGCGCACCACCTGGGGAGGGAGGAGAACCAGAAGGACTTCCAGATCCGGATGCGCCAGTTCTTCGACCACTACCTGATGGGGGTACCGGCACCCGAGTGGATGACCGAGGGCGTACCCTTCCTCGAGAAGCCGTACGCCTCTCCCACCGACGGGATCCCGCCGAACTGAGGCGTTCCCGCGGAGCGCAGGACAGCAGCACCCATCGAATGGAAGGCCCGGAGCCCGGTCTCCGGGCCTTCTTTCCAGCACCGCTGGTCCCGGTCGCGCCGGCCCGGGATCCCGGGTCCGCGCTATTCCGATCCTTCAGACGTCGAAGATGACCCGGGCCCACCCCTCTTCGCGGTCGATCGCCAGCTGGTGCCAGGTCACCGCCTTGATCTCCATCCCCAGCTCCTCCCGCTCGTCCCCGAAGGGCCCTCCCCGGCATACCGCCTCCAGGCGGCGTCCCTGGTGGATGGAGAGATGGAAGTCGGTGAAGATCAACCCCTCGGTCTCGGAGAGGTAGTTCAGCTCGGAGAGGAAGGCCACCAGGAGGGATTCGGTGTCCTCCTCCTCCAGCTCGAAGGAGCGCTCGGTCTCCGGCTCCACCTCCATCTCCCCCCGGATGAGCTTGAACATCCCGCGGGCGGCGTTGCGGAAGATCTCCTCCAGGTCGGTGCCGTACGCCCGGATGCCCACGTCCGCCGTATGCTCCAGCTCTTCGAAAGGGGGTCGCTCCCGCGGATCCCGGTCCATACTCGCTCCTCCAGCGTCTCCGGTCCGGTCAGCATGACTCCGCCCCTCACGGTACAGGGCCCGCCGCCGCATGTCACCCTGCCCGGCCGCTCTCCCGGGCCTGCGCATCCCTTGGAGGGGGTGCAGAAGCCGTTGGGTGCGAGCGGGTTTGCCCGTATGCTTCCTTATGAGCAACGAGATACAAGACGACGGACCGCGCTGCGGTCTGCCGCCGCGATGAGATGCAGCGGTATGCCGCTGCGGTATCCACGGGGCCGGGAGGACGCCCATCCCGCGGTCTCGATCAGCTGAAGGAGAGATAGCCATGGCCGAGATGTCCATCGCCAGCCCCGCCTTCGATGACGGGGGACCCATACCCGAGAAGTACGGCTACTCGTTCGAGAACGTGAACCCGCCGCTGGCGTTCCATGACCTGCCGGAGGGCACCGAGAGCCTGGCCCTCATCATGGACGACCCCGACGCCATGGAACCGGCCGGCAAGGTGTGGGACCACTGGGTGGTCTGGAACATCAAGCCCACCGAGGGGATCCCCGAGGATTGGGACGTGGCCGACGCCGTGGAAGGGGAGAACGACTACGGCGAGATGGGCTACGGCGGCCCGCAGCCCCCGGACAAGGAGCACACCTACATCTTCCGGCTGTATGCCCTGGATACCCGGCTCGACCTGCCGGCCGGGTCCAGCAAGGAGGAACTGGAGGAGGCCACGAAGGGGCACGTGCTGGCCAAGGCCCGCATGACCGGCACCTTCACTCCCTGAGCATAAGGGACCGCCCCGGCTGGCGACGGCCGCTCACTCGGGAGGCACCACCGAGTCCCCGAAGGGATAGAGGCTGTCGATGGGGGCGTGCTTGTAGTCCAGGCCGTCCAGGCGGGTGGTGCCCACCCAGGGTCCGGGCGCGTCGGTGATGATGATGGTGGAGGCGTAGCCCGTCTCATCGAAGCCCCTGCGGAAGTGCACGCGGGACTTCAGCACGAAGACATCGAAGTCATCCGGCTCGATGGGGCCGAACCGCAGGGCCCCGGGTGTGGTCACCTGCTCGTACGCGGGGGTGAGGATGAGCATGCTCTCCTCCCCGAAGCGGATCACCGCCACCTCCTCGTAGCCGAACCGCTCCCCCCTCCACGCCACGGTCCCGCGGATACGCACCGGCGGACCGGCCTGCGGTCCGGTGAAACCGCCCACCTCCATGTCGAAGTCGTCGCCGACAGACAGTCCCGCTTCCCGGATCCGCTCCAGCGCCCGCTCGTCCCGCAGACAGCCGTACAGCACCCCGTCCACGCCCTGCTGGATGAGTTCGCCCAGGATCCAGGTGGCGTCCCCCGGCCGGTCGGAGTAGTCGGCCAGCACCACCGGGGTGCGCTCCTGCCGGATGGCGGCCCGAGCCCTGTCCACCGCCTCGGCGGGCATGGGGAAGTCGCCGTGCGCGAAAGGTTCGCGGACCCTCCAGATGAACTCGGCCATATCCCGGGCGATGGCATCCGCCAGCTGCTGGTCCCCGTCGGTCATGACGTGGACCGTGGTGCCCACATCGGGCACATCCGACCAGGGATAGCCGTAGAAGACGCTCACGTACGCCCCCGGGACCCGGGCCTCCCAGCGCCGGGCCCGCTCCATGATGTCCATGGAAGGCGAGGCACCGGTCCACTGCAGGACGGTCGCCGTTATGATGGGAGGCCGGCTGGTGGCCTTCGCCGGCGTGTACTCGCCGCGCATCACGTTGCGCAGGTAGCGGGCTGCACGCTCGCCCTGCAGGTCCGCGTCGTAGTGGGGGTAACGCTTGGTGACGAACGCGCCGTCGGCCCAGCGGAGGAACTCCCCATCCTCGTTGCCGTGCAGGTCGAAGGTTGCCACGATGGGCACCTCCGCGCCCACCGCCTCCCGGACCCTCCGGGCGGTCTCCGCCTCGGGACGGGGGATCTCCCGGACCGCCATGGCCCCGTGCAGAGAGAGGTAGACGCCGTCGAAGGGACCCAGGGACCGCAGGTCCTCCTCCATGAGGTCCCAGAAGTACTCATAGGTCTCGGTGGTGCTCCAGCTCCGGGAGGAGCCGCCGAAGACCCCGTAGGGGGAGGTGATCCCCACCATCTCCATGTCCCCGTACTCCGAGGCCACCCGGGCGAAACCGCGGATGTAAGAATCGCCGCGCAGGACCTCCTCTCCTTCCAGCAGGGGCCGCATCCGTGTCCAGTCCTCCACCGTGACGTCACCGCCCGGGCAGAAGGTGCATGTCTCGTGCTGGAGGCGGAGTACCGCCACCCGATACGACTGCGTTTGACCGCAGGCGGTGGACAGCAGGGCGAAGAGGAAGAGACTCAGGACGATGCGCGTTCGCCGGGCCATGGTGTGGGCTCCTCTGTGGGGGGTACGCTACCTGAGTCTAAGCCCCCGTCGGGGGTCAGGGCAACTCCCGGCGGTCCCACCCCGCAGCGTCCCGCCCGCCTCCTCAGAAGTAGACCCTGACCCTCACGAACCCTCCCGGGTCGCGGGTACCGAACTCGGTCCCGTCGGGGCCCAGCGGGATGAGGATCCGGGCGGTGAGGTCCACATCCTGGGCGAAGGCGCAGCTCAGATGGGGGATGAGGAGGACGCTCTTATCGCCGGTGTTCCCCAGACCGGAGAGACCGGCGTTCAGCAGGTCGGTGAAGGGGTGGTCGACGGTGCCGAAGAGCATCCCTCTGCCGGCCGTTCGGCGGAAGCCGGTGAAGATGGCGAGCCAGCGGTCCAGGTCGTACGGGTCGCTCCACTCGCCCCGGCCGTCGAGATATCCCTCCAGGGCAAGGAAGGTGCGGGAGGGGAGGGTGTAGTTGGCCCCCGCCGTGAACTCGACCCAGTCCTCATCGGCCATGCTCGACCAGGTCCCTTCCGCCCAGATGCCCAGTCCCCACATCTCGCCGCTCACATCGCCCCCCACGGTGAAGCGCTGTTCCCGCTCCCGGGCGCTGGTGGAGAAGCGGCTCTCCAGAGGCTCCTCCCACAGCTCGGCGCCGAGCAGAGAGAGGTCGAACCCTCCCCAGTGGGTCCGCGCCCGCAGCACCTTGGCACTGGTATCGAACCCCCCTTCCGGCACGTAGGCCGCCATCACGTCGGAGAGGGGGCCCAGGGGGAGGGAGGCGGAGAGGGCACCGATCCCCTCCCGTTCGTAGGAGGGTTCGGTGAGGTTCTTGGGACGGAAGAGGTCGGTGGGGTTGAACACCATGGCCCGCCCCCAGTTCAGGTGCTGCTTGCCGGCGATGACCTCGAAGGGCCCGGGACACAGGCTCACATACGCGTGGTTGAGATACTCCCGATCGCCCATCTGGAAGAGCATGCTCGGCGCCTGTCCCGCCAGCTCGTCGGGCAGGTAGTCGGAGATGCTGGGTCGGGTGTTGCCCCGGAAGAGCTGCCAGACCAGCGCCGCAGAGACCCGGGTGCCCCGCCCCGCCTCCGCATCCAGGTCGAGACGGAGCCGGTCGTAGTCCAGCTGGCTCCATCCCGATCCGGTGCGGGTGGTGGAGAGCTGGTGCTCCAGGTAGCCGTGCAGGGAGGGGGGTGACTGGGCCGGGGCGGGCAGCGTCTGTGAGACGATCGCCGCGGCGGCGGCGCAGGCCACAAAGGCGGTCCGGGAGGAGAGGGGGGACATCACCTTCCGCCTTCCAGGTGACGCAGGGTGAAGTAGCGTTCGGGTACCTCCACACCCAGTTCCAGTTCCAGGATCTGGAGGGTGGTGAGCGTGTCGGCCTGCAGGGCGTTGTCCAGGATGGTGCGGAAGGGCATCCAGCGTCCCTCGACGCGGTGCGGGTCCTCGAAGGTGGCGGTCTTGAGGAGCTTGCCGCTGCGGGCGAAGCGTTGCTCACGGAGGGGGATGTACCGCTCGGCATCGATCCAGACGCGCATGGTGGGATAGGAGAGGTCCTCCCGCTGTCCCTCCAGGAAGAGCACCCAGGCCGGGCGGCCCGAGAGGGTGGTGTCTCCCTCCACCGTGGCCCGGTAGTCCTCCACCATGCTGGCGTTCTCGGTGGCGTCCCCGTAGGAGAAATCGCTCCCCATCATCCCCTGCCGCAGCATGTGCCCCTGGATCCGCACACTCTTGCCCACACGGGGCAGGTAGTACCACATGACGTCATCCAGACGGAGGAAGCGGCTCCCGGCGTCCCGGGCCGGGGCGGTGAACTCGATGAAGGCCTTCTCCTCCCCCCGGCTCCACGACTCGAACTCCATGACCCGCTCGTCCCCCTCCCGGTAACGGACCGTCATCCGGGCCGTCATGTACGCGGTCTCCACCTGCATGTTGTCGTCCACCCGCCGGAGGATCTCCTCGCCGGAGGGCTGGGCCGCCGCCGGGTGGGGAGCCGCGGCCGCGGCGAGGAGGGCGAGAGCGGGGACCAGGACGGCTGTGAGGATTCTCGGCATGGTGCTCCTCGGATGCGTCAGGCTCTCAGGGATTCAGCAGGCTGCTGGCGTACGGCCTTCCAGGCCGGATACAGGGTGGCGGCCACCGCGGTGATCACGCCCAGCACCACACCTCCCGCCAGGTATCCCAGCTGCCAGTCGGGGTGGACGACCCCCTGGAAAGGGAGGTTCGTGCTGGACATGGCGCTGGTCACGTCGATCCCGATCCGCTCCAGCCAGAGGGCGAAAGCGGATCCCAGTGCACCCCCGGCCGCCGCACCCACTGTCCCGATGACCAGCCCCTCGGCCAGGATGAGGGAGACGATCTCCCCCCTGCGCATCCCCATGGCCGCCATCATACCGAACTCCCGGGTACGCTCCATGACACTCATGAGCATCGTGTTGAGGATGATAAGGCCGGCCATGGCGAGGATGATGAGCAGCAGGATACCGAAGACGGCGTCGGAGGACTCCATCATCCGCATCAGGGAACCCTGCTCGATATAGGAGGTCGCCGTCAGCTCACCGGGGAGGATGGAGTCGAGTTCCTCCTGAAGAGAACTCGCCAGCGGGACAGCCTCTTGCTCCGGGTGAGAGGTGAAGACCAGGATCTCCGTGGCCCCGTCCTCCAGGTAGGTCATGTACTGCGCCTGCTCCAGGGGGAGGATCACGATGGAGCGGTCGAGACTCGGGATGCCGCTGCTGCCGATGCCGGAGACCACGGCCCCCAGCCCCCCCACCGAACGGTAGGCGGTCTGTCCCAGCAGGGTGATGGTGTCCCCCACCGCGATGCCGAGCCTCTCGGCGAGCCCCTCCCCCACCATCACCTCGGGACGTTCGGGGGAGGGGAGGGAACCGGAGGTGAGCATGCCGGCGGGGTCGAGGTACCCCGCCTCCCGCTGGATGTCGATGCCCAGCATGAGGGAGGGTTCGTTCTGCTCTTCGAAGTCCACCAGCACCCCCGCCCTTATGCGGGGCAGGGCGGCTTCCACCCCGGGATGGGTGTGGATCACAGGGAGGAGGTCGGAGAGGGAGGAGACGTTGAGATGAAGGGGCATGAAGCGTTCCCGATCGGGATATCGCTCATCGGTGATCCGGACGTGGCCCGACTGGGTGCGGGCAAAGGTGTCCAGCACGTTGCCCAGGATGCCCTCGATGTAGGCCAGGGCGAAGACGGTGGCCATCACCGCCACGGTCACCGCCGTGACGGTGAGAAGCGTCCGTCGGGTGTTGCGGCGCGTGTTGCGCGCTGCCAGGGCGAAGATGGGGCCCGGCGTGTTCAGATCAGACATGGCGCAGCGCCTCCGCCGGGTCGAGACGGCCGGCGCGGACCGCGGGGTAGAGGGTAGCCAGGGCGGCCATCGCTCCGGTAGCCAGCCATGCGGCCGCCATCGGTCCGATCATCAGCGCGGGATAGATGACGTCCCGGACCGGATAGCCGATGTCCATATCGGAGATGTCCGCGCCGTAGAGGGCGTTCAGGTCGATCCCTTTCGGGGCGAGCCAGGCCAGCAGGGCGAAGGCCAGCAGGGTACCCAGCATGCCCCCCAGCAGTCCGGCGAGGGCCCCCTCGGTGAGGAAGAGCCGGCGTACCGACCCGCTCCGCATCCCCATGGCCATGAGCATGCCCATCTCGCTGGTGCGCTCGAAGGCGGCCATGAGCATCGTGTTGGTGACCCCCACCAGGGCGAGGACCACGAAGATGATGAAGAAGACCCCCTGTCCCGTGCGCTTGGCCATGGTCAGGTCCATGAAGTCCGACTCGATCTCACGCCATCCCCTGACCTCCGTCTCGGCGGGCGCCTGCTCCCGGAGCCTCCGGAGGGAGGTCCGCTCTGCGTACCCGGTCTGGAAACGGACCGCCAGTTCGGTCACATCCCCCTCCATGGCCAGCATCCGCTGGGCATCGCCGAGGTGCATGAGGAAGGCGTTCTGGTCGATGGCGGGATTCCCGGTGCCGAGGATGCCCCGGATCGGGAGGTCGAGGGCCTCGTAGGCCCCCGGCCGGGTCTTGGCCAGGACGGTGAGCCAGTCCCCCGTGGAGACATCGAAGAGCTCGGCCAGACCGCTCCCCAGGAGCATCCCCTCCTCCCCGGGGCTCAGATAGGATCCCTGGATGACCGCCCGGGGGATACTGAACACCTCGTCGTCGCTCCCGGCCACCTGGATGCCGATCCCGTGGATGGGGATCTGATCCACGCCGTTGGAGAGCTGGGCGCTGAAGGCCAGCCTCGGTGTGACGGCCGCCACCCCGGCTACCTGCCGGACCCTGGAGGCCACAGCGGCCGGGTCGGAGAGGGCCGGCTCCAGGGGCAGCTCGTCCCGCTCCTCGAAGTACCCTTCGTGGAAGACCTTGGCGTGGCCCGTCTGGTAGCGGATCAGGTTGTCGAACGACTGGCGTTCCAGACCCACCATCACCCCCATCATGAGCTGGAGGAGGAAGACGGCGATGGCCACGGTGAGGGCGGTGAGGAGGGTTCGTTTCCGGTTGCGCAGCAGGTTGCGGAATCCCAGGCGGAACGCCGCACGCCAGGGCACACGTCCCGGGAGGAGCTGGTCCATCAGGGCCCCTCCTTCTTCTCCGCCGCCGCCTCCTCCTTCGCCTGGTCGGGGGTCATGGGGCCGGTATCCGATTCCACCTGTCCGTCCCGAAGACGGACCAGGCGGGTCGCGTGCTCCATGACCAGCGGGTCGTGGGTGGAGAAGACGAAGGTGGTGCCCCGCTTCTCGTTCAGCTCCTGCATGACCGCGATGATCTCACGGGAGGTGTCGCTGTCCACGTTGGCGGTGGGCTCGTCGGCAAGCACCAGCGTGGGATCCTTCACCAGCGCCCGCGCGATGGCCACCCGCTGCTGCTGACCGCCGCTCAGTTCGGCCGGCCGCCGATCCCCCATCCCGCCCAGGCCCACGTCCTCCAGGGTCTTTTCCACGCGTCGTCTCCGCTCGCCGGCATCCCGCACCCCCTTGAGGTGCAGGGGGAACTCCACGTTCTCGTAGACCGTGAGGACGGGGATCAGGTTGAAGGTCTGGAAGATGAAGCCGAGGTGGGTGTTGCGGAAATCGGCCAGCACCTTGTCCTCCAGCCCTGTCAGGCTCATCTCCCCCACCGTGATCTCTCCCCGGGTGGGGGTGTCGAGGGCGCCCAGCAGGTTCAGCGCCGTGGTCTTCCCCGAGCCGGAAGGGCCGGCGATGGAGAGGAAGGCCCCCTCCTCGATATCCAGGGTCACCCCCCGGACGGCGTGCACCTCCACCTCGCCCGCCCGATAGACCTTGTGGACGTCCTTCAGCTGTGCGACGGTGCTCATGATCCCTCCTCGTCCCTGGGCAGCTTCCAGCGCTCGACGCAGGCGGGTCTCCTCCAGGAGGACCGATGTGGGCAGAACAGCGTCAAGATAGGACCCCCCGGGGACAAGGGCAACGAAACGGGCCGGCTCCCCCCCCCCGTTCCTCTTGCCAAACCGCTGTCCGGTGGTGCATGGTGCATCCCGCAAGCGCCCGCCCGCAGATGCCAAGGAGATCCCCCATGCCGAACGCCCGTTCCCGGCACCTCGCTCCCCGGGTCCTGTCCCTCGCCCTCCTCGGACTCCTGCTGGCTGCGGGAACCTCCCGGTCGCAGCAGCTGGACGTGGAGACCATCATGCAGGACCCGGACGGCTGGCTCGGTTCACCTCCCTCCGGCCTCACCTGGTCGGAGGACGGCCGGTGGCTCTATTTCCGCTGGAACCCGGACCGGGAGGAGTTCGCCTCCATCTACCGGGTCCCGTCGGCGGGGGGGGAGCCGGAGGAGGTCTCCCTGGAGGAACTGGACCGGCTCCCGGGCAGTCTCAGGAGCACCCGGAACGGCCCCTACCTGGACCTCTCCGGCACCTGGGACCAGGCCCGTCGTCGGCGGCTCTATATCCGGGACGGGGACATCTGGCTGTGGGACGCCCGACGTGGAGAGAAGAGACGTCTCACCTTCACCCGGGACTCAGAGAGCAGCCCCCGCTGGTCGCGGGATGAATCGGAAGTGATCTTCAGCAGCGGGGGGGACTGGTTCGCCCTGACCCTGGAGACAGGGGGTGTTCGGCAGATCATCCACTTCCAGCAGGCATCGGGGCAGGCCGGGGGAGAGAAGAAGACCGCGCTGCAGGAGTGGGTGGCCCAGCAGGAGCTGGAACTCATCAAGTACCTCGCGGGGCAGAAGGCGGAGCGGGAGCGCTACCGGGAGTGGCGTGAGAGTTTCCCCGACCCGGAGGAACCCATGACGGTGGAGATCCCCCGGGGAAGACGGACCTCCGGGAGTTCGGTCACCGCGGACGGCCGCTTCGTGGTCTTCCGGGTCCGCATACCCGGCCCGGAGGGGAAGAACACCATCGTCCCCGACTACGTGCGGGAGAGCGGCTACACCGAGGAGATCCGTGCACGCACCAAGGTGGGCGAACCGCTGGACCGGTACGAGCTGGGGATCGCCGATACCCGGCGGGACACCACCTACTATGTGGACTTCTCCCTCCTCTCCGACCGGGTGTCGGATCCGCTGGGTCCCCCGCATCGGGGCGGTGAGTGGGCGAAGGGGGAGAGGGACCGAATCCCCATCACCCCCTCGCTCCCCGAGTTCAACGAGGACGACCGCCGCACCCTGCTGGAGGTTAACTCACAGGACAACAAGGACCGGTTCGTCCTGGGTCTGGACCTGGAGACCGGGGCGGTCCATATGGCGGACCATCAGCACGATGAGGCGTGGATCGGCGGGCCGATCCGCGGCCTGGGCTGGATGCCGGACGGGGAGCGCTTCTGGTATCTGTCCGAGAAGACCGGCTTCGCCCACCTCTATGTGAAGGCGTGGGACGGTACGGGGGAGCGGGCCCTGACCTCAGGGTCGTTCGAGGTGTACGGCCCGAGGATGGACCGCGAGGAGGAGCGCTGGTTCTTCCAGGCCAACGACGTCCATCCGGGCGTGCGGCATTTCTACTCCATGCCACTGGAGGGAGGGGAGTGGACCCGCTACACTACCGGTGAGGGACGCTTCGACGCGACCCTGAGCCCGGACGAGCGTACCATGGCCGTCCTCCACAGCACCACCGACCATCCAGCGGAACTCTACCTGAAGCGGCTGCGGCCCTCGGACGAGATGATCAAGGTGACCGAGACCCCCCGGGAGGCGTGGAGTTCCCTCGGATGGACCGCCCCGCCGGTGATCACGTTCACCGCGCGGGACGGCGCCGAGGTGTACGCCCGTCTCTACAAGCCGGAGGACTGGCGGCCCGGAGGCCCCGCCGTGATCTTCGTCCACGGGGCAGGCTACCTGCAGAACGCCCACACCTGGTGGTCCTCCTACTTCCGGGAGTACATGTTCCACCACCTGCTCATGGAGCGGGGCTACATGGTCCTGGACATGGATTACCGGGGCAGCGCGGGATACGGCCGCGACTGGCGCACCGCCATCTACCGCCACATGGGGGACAAGGACCTCACCGACCAGGCGGACGGAGCTCGCTGGCTGGTCTCCGAGCACGGGGTGGATGCCGGCCGGATCGGGATCTACGGAGGCTCGTACGGGGGATTCATCACCCTCATGGGGATGTTCACCACGCCGGAGGTCTTCGCAGCGGGGGCCGCCCTCCGCCCGGTGACCGACTGGGCCCATTACAATCACGGCTACACCAGCAACATCCTGAACGTGCCCCAGGCGGATTCCCTGGCGTACGTACGCTCCTCCCCGATCTACCATGCAGGAGGGTTGGAGGGTGCACTGCTCATCTGCCACGGTCTGGTGGACACGAACGTGCACGCGCAGGACTCGATACGCCTCGCCCAGCGTCTCATCGAACTGCGGAAAGAGGGGTGGGAACTGGCTCTCTACCCGGTGGAGAACCACGGGTTCACAGAACCCACTTCCTGGATGGACGAGTACAAGCGCATATTGAGACTCTTCGAGGAGCACCTGAAGTAAGGAGGGGAGCATGAGTCCCGCCGCCCAGCTCCGAAGCATCCTGGTCGTGGACGACAACCCGGCCATACAGGAGTTCCTGGAGGAGGTCTTCACCACCTGGGGACCGTTCAATACGGACCCCTGCGAGGTGTTCACCGCCTCCTCGGTGGAAGAGGCCCTGCAGAGGCTCCAGACGGGACGGTACGACCTGATCATTCTGGACATGGTGCTGGCGGACGGGAACGGACTGCAGGTGCTCGACGCCATGCGGAGCCATGATGTGGAGACCCCTGCCATCGTCATCAGTGCCGACGATCCCATCGACCTCAGGCGGCGGGCTACCGAGATGGGGGCCAAGGCGTTCCTGCGCAAGGGGGACGGGGTGGAATCCCTGGTACGTGAGGCGATGTCCCTCATGGACACCGAGCCCTCGGTCCAGCAGGAGGCTCGGGATGCATCGGAGGATGTGGATGAGATCTCGGGCCGCATCCTGGTGGTGGACGACGACCCCCTGGTCTGTGACGCGCTGGCCAGCATGATGGAACTGCTGGATGATACGGAGGTGAAGACCGCTTCCGGAGGACGCGAGGGACTGCAGATCTCCAGGGAGTGGGAACCCCACATCATCCTGCTGGACATCGCCATGCCGGACATGGATGGGCGGCAGACCCTCCAGGCCCTCACCGAGGAGGGCCTGAAGAGCCGGGTGATCATGGTCTCGGCCTTCCGGGACTCGGACATCGCCAAGGAATGCGTGGAACTGGGCGCGGTGGACTACATCCCCAAGCCCGTGGACTTCCCTTTCCTGAAACGGGCGGTGGTGGGACACCTGGCCCTCGCGAAGCGGGAGATGGGTCGGTAGCACGGGCCGTCCGGATCGTCCCCACCCCTGCCTTGCATCCGGATGCGGTCCGGGCGGTGATGAGGTCACCGGCTGCTTGACGTCGGGAGGAGCGGGCGGGTAGAGTCCTCCATCGGTTGCCCAACCACTCACATAATCGGGGGGGTATGCATGCTGCGAGCAGCTGTGATCGCGGCCGCACTTGCCCTGTTCGCCCAGCCGGTCTGGGCCCAGCAGTCCGGCTTCTACGGCGCGACAGGTCCTGAGCGCAAGTTCGCGAAGGAGTTCTACGAGGCGGAACAGGAGTCGGGGATCGAGTACGTCTCCGTCTCGTTCCGGTTGAGGACGCTCACGATCTATCCCAGTGAGGAGCTCTTCAAATCGTGGAACGCGGATGAGGGCAAGGCGCGGCTGGACATCTTCGACTACGCGACGAGGTTCCTCGAGAAGTTGAGAGAGCGGTGGAAGCGTGGGGAGATAACGACCTACGTGAAGGTCCGATATCCCAACTCACGGAGGGCCTACGAGACGTTCGTCGGCGAACTGGTCTCCGCGGAGGGTACGGAAGGGGAGTTCACGCTCACCCGGAAGTAGCGGGGAGTAGCAGGAGACGTGACCTGGACGGGTCGACCCCGCTCGGTACACTTCGGAGCGCCGGGGAGCCGATGACGGTCCCCCGTCGTTTTCTGTGTGCTGCACCTCCCATCCCCTGCATACACCGACGACAGGGAGCACCCCCGCATGGAACTGCGCTATCTCGGTGACACGGGTCTCAAGGTCTCCGCGTTCTGCATGGGTACCATGACCTTCGGAGAACGGTGGGAGGAGCGTTTGGGATCCTTCGGGCAGGAGACGGCGAGCGAGATGGTGGACCGCTGCCTGGACGCGGGGATCAACTTCTTCGATACGGCCAATGTCTACTCCTACGGCGAGGCGGAGAGGATATTGGGGAAGGCGCTGGGGACGCGGAGGAAGGATGCGGTCATCGCCACGAAAGTGCGGATGCGCATGCCGGACGAGGGTCATCCGAACGACGAAGGGCTCTCCCGATGGCACATCATCCGACAGTGCGAGGAGAGCCTCGACCGTCTGGGCACCGACTGGATCGACCTCTACCAGGTCCATGCCTGGGACCCGGCCACTCCGCTGGACGAGACGCTGCGGGCGCTGGACGACCTGGTCCGTTCCGGGAAGGTACGCTACATAGGGGCCAGCAACTACACCGCATGGCAGCTGGCCAAAGCGCTCTGGACCAGCGATGTCGGTGGATATGCCCGGTTCGAGACTCTGCAGGCCCTGTACAACCTGACCAACCGGGACATCGAACACGAACTGGTCCCGCTGTGCGAGGACCAGCGACTGGGCATCCTGCCCTGGTCCCCCCTGGCTCAGGGTTTCCTCACCGGGAAGTACCGCAGGGACAGCCGTCCCGATGGGGGACGCATGTCCGACGGGCCCAGCAGCCTGCTCCGGTTCGAGGAGGAGGCGTACTACGACCTCATCGACCTGATGGAGGAGATCGCGGGGGACCGCGGCGTCACCATCCCGCAGGTCGCGCTGAACTGGCTCCGGGCACGTCCGGCCGTGGTCAGTGTCATCCTCGGCGCCCGGACCATCCAGCAGCTGGAGGAGAACCTGATGGCCGCGCGATGGGAACTCAGGGGGGAGGAGGCGGACCGGCTGGACGATGTCACCCGGCCCTCCGCCCGCTATCCCCAGCACATGATCGACCGTGTCAGCCGGTACCGTCGGCGCAGGGGTCTGAACCGGTACCGGGAGGTCCCCCGGGACCAAGGGGAGTAGATGCCCCCCCTCCCCGGCTCGCTCCGCCGGCAGGGACGCTACTTCTTCCGATCGTACGCCCGGCTGATGAGTTCCCCCTGACGGTCGGTGGAATCGATGAGGAGGAGCTGACCGTCATTCCGCAGGCTGTACGTCTCGGTGGCGGTGCTCCCCCCTCCCCGTCGGCCGGCGGGCATGAGGCGTTCCACTACCAGCTTGTCCTCCTGCCAGCGCGCCGTCACGGTGATGGTCCTACGGCCCATACTCTGCTCGTGGGGTTTGCCGTCGGCCACGATCACCGTGTCCATCGAACGGCTGCCGTCGCGGGTCCGCATCTGCCGGGTGATGGTGATCGTATCCCCTTCCTGCTTGATGACGATCTCACTGCCGGCTCTCCGGGCCGCACCCACACGCTCGGTGGTGGGCAGGATGCTCTTGTCGGGGTTGTAGACCCACGTCCCGGAGAGGTCGGGGGTCTGTGCCTGTACGGGGAGCGCGGACAGCAGGGCGAAGAGGAGCAGCCCGCTCAGTGTGGAGACACGCTTCATGTCGTGAATACCTCCGCGGTTGATAGGACCGGGGCCGCAGGTCGCCGCCGACCCCAGGTCGTGGGTCTTACGGTGGATGTCAGCCCTTTGACACCGCGGAAGGGCGCGTACCTGCGCCGGCGGGTCAGCCCCCGCTGCGGCTCAGGCTCATGAACCCCGAGAGCCCGTCGGCGTAGAAGGTCCCGTTCAGCGCCTCCTCCTCCCGGCGCAGACGCACGTCCACCCGCATCCCCTGCATGCTCAGCCACCCGCTGAGGACCCCGTCCTCCCAGGTGAGATCGCGCAGGGCGGCTCCACGGAGCATCTGCTCGGGGACCGATACCGTACCCCGGAGCGCCCCATCCCGTTCCTCGATGATCATGGTCACGTCCACGCCCATGTCATCACCCTCCGCGAAGGCGGGGCCGGTCCAGGTGCCGACGATATCCTCGTAGGGTGAGCCCCCCATGCCCCCTGCTGCGCAGGCGGTGAGGATGAGGAGGGCCGCTAGTGAGGGGAAGAAGGATCGATCCACGTTCTCAACCTCCGTGAGGGTCGTCTTGAGAGTGTCCCGATCCGGCCGGCCGGGCCGCTTCGACCCAGCGTGTCAGCAGGGCGGGACTCACAGGTGTCGTCCAGAGCAGGCGGAACCGCTCCAGCCGGGTGGTCCGGTCCGCCCCATCCCCGGTGACGAAGCTGCGTACCAGTTCGTAGCCGGTCCGGTAGTTGAACACGTACCCCCGGTATGCGCGTATGAACTCCACCCGCTTGGCTGCTTCCCGAGGGGTCATGAGGGCCCACTGCTGGAGGTACGACACCGCCTCCCCCTCCTCCGCCCCCTCCTCGAAGAGCATGAAGGCCGCGTTCTCCGCCGCGTGTCCGAGGAAAGACCGGAGCTCCAGGATCCTGAGCATCCTCGGTACGTCCACCTCGCCCTCGAGACCCGCTGCGGGGAGCACGGTCTCACGGTAGAAATCCGCGACCTCCCCGGGCGTGAAGATCATCTCGATGCCCAGATTCGCACCCCCCTCGGAGATATGACTCTGGGGCGAGTAGAGGGGATAGACCAGGAATTCCGGCCATCCCTTCTCACCGGCCAGGAGACGGTCCCTGAGGGTGAGTTCGGTGTGATGTCCGGGATATGCCTCATGGGCCACGTAGTGGAGGATGCGGTCCGCCGGACGGGTCAGGTCGGTGTTGATCTCGATGCTGCTGACCCCGTCCCCCCGGTACCAGTTGTAGGCGTTCCACGGTCTGTCGCTCACCAGGGAGATGTTCACCTCCTCATCGGGAGGGAGGGGGAGGATGGTCCGGGTGCGGGTGCGGCAGGTCTCGGCCGCCTCACGGAAGAGCGGGAGGATACGTTCTGTGGGGACCTCGAACCGTCGGTCCCATGCCTGCACCCGGTGGGGGAGAGGACCCTCCCCGGGCACCAGGCCCTCCAGTTCCGCGTGCACGCCCAGCAGTTCGGTCCGGGGTGTCCTGCGCGGTGTGAAACCGTAGAGGCCCTCCACCTCCCGCGTGAAGGTCATCTCCTCCCCCCTTAGGAGTCGGACCCGGGTGTCCAGCGCCCGGATCTGTCCCTTCAGGAAGATGACCCGTGGGAGGGCGGCATCCTCCGATTCGATACGGCGGGTCAGGAGACGGATACGCTCGGTCAGGTCCTCCAGGGAGAGGTCTGCTTCCCGGGCCTCTTCACGCCAGTCGGCGGGTCCGGAATAGGCGTCCACGAACCCCGGGTCCCTCACGTCCACGGCCAGTGAGATCCTGACATACTCCTCCCCGACCCCGTTCAGGCGGGCATGTTCGCCGGTGCAGCCCGCGGTCAGTCCCAGGAGGGCCGCCGCGGCGGTGAGAGCCGCCTGGCGGGCGGTGGTCCGTGTTGGTTCGTGGTCCGGCACGTTTCGGGCTCCTGCAGCGGGTGATGGGGGAGGAGAGGATCACCATACAGGAAGGGGAGGGGCGGCTTCCACTTCGGGAGAGGGGAGGCCGCCGATGACGCGCGGCGAAGAAAGGGAGAATGTGTCTTCGCCGGGCCGTTCTCCCCCTCGCCGGGCACTCTCCGACCGGATGGGGGATATCGTCTGTCGGAGGGCGGGCATTCCTTGGGGGTACGATGAGCCGTGACCACCGCCAGAACCTGCCGAATACCCGGGATGTGGAGGGATTCCTCTCCGCCCTCTTCCGTCGGGGATGGGCCCGGGAATCCATAACGGACATCCGGGAGATCGAGGCCCGTCCCGCGCGCCACGCCGGGTGGCCGGAGTCCGTGCGTCCCGACCTCAGGGAGGTCTTCAAGGAGCGGGGGATCGAGCGTCCCTACATCCACCAGGCGGCGGTGTGGGAACACGTGCTGTCCGGTGAGGACGTGGTGGTGGTCACCCCCACCGCCTCGGGCAAGACCCTCTGCTACAATGTCCCCATCCTCCAGGCCATCCTGGAGGACGATGCGGCACGGGCCCTCTATCTCTTCCCGACCAAGGCCCTGAGCCAGGACCAGGTGAACGAACTCCAGGAGGTCGTGGACGCGCTGGAAGCGGACATCAAGACCTTCACCTACGACGGGGACACGCCCTCGGACGCACGCCAGGCCATCCGTGCCCAGGGGCACATGGTGGTCACCAATCCGGACATGCTGCACCAGGGGATCCTCCCCCATCATACCCGGTGGCAGAAGCTCTTCGAGAACCTCCGGTACGTGGTGATCGACGAGCTGCATACCTACCGGGGGGTCTTCGGGTCGCACCTGGCCAACGTGGTCCGCCGCCTGCGGCGGATCTGCCGTTTCTACGGTTCCGACCCGGTCTTCATCTGCGCCTCCGCCACGATCGCCAACCCGAAGGAGCTGGCCGAGACGCTGCTCGAACGGCCGGTGGCGCTGGTGGACGAGAACGGGGCACCTCGGGCGCGCAAGTACTTCGTGCTCTACAACCCGCCGGTGGTGAACCGCCAGCTCGGGATCCGGGCCAGCGCCATGAGCCACGCCCGGAAGTGGTCCCGGATCTTCCTGAAGCAGGGACTCCAGACCATCGTCTTCGCCGGGTCCCGTCTGCATGTCGAGGTGCTGACCCGGTACCTGAAGGACACCTTCGACAGGAAGAAGGCGGGGAGCGGGTGGATCCGGGGATACCGCGGAGGCTACCTGCCCAACATGCGGAGGGAGATCGAACGGGGTCTCCGGAGCGGGGAGATCATGGGCGTGGTCTCCACCAACGCCCTGGAACTGGGCATCGACATCGGGGACCTCCAGACCTGTGTGATGGCCGGTTATCCAGGGAGCATCGCCAGTGCCTGGCAGCAGGCGGGGAGAGCGGGGCGACGTTCGGAGGTCTCGGCGGCTGTGCTGGTGGCCTCCTCCCGTCCCATGGACCAGTTCATGGTCACCCATCCCGACTACTTCTTCGGCGCCAGCCCCGAACATGGGCGGATCAACCCCGACAACCTGCTGATCCTGGTGAGTCACATCAAGTGCGCCGCCTTCGAACTCCCCTTCGAGGAGGGGGAGGACTTCGGGGCCGAACCGCTGGAGGAGATCCTGGATTACCTGGTGGAGCAGAAGGTGCTGAACCGGGCGGGGGGACGCTGGCACTGGATGCAGGACGCCTATCCCGCCGACCAGGTGAGTCTCCGGAGCGCCGACCCGGAGAACTTCGTGGTCATCGACCAGAGCGGAGGGACCCGGGTGCTGGCGGAGGTGGACTTCGATTCCGCCCCGATGACCCTCTACGAGGGTGCCATATACATGGTCCAGTCGGAGCAGTACCAGGTGGAACGGCTCGACTACGAGAACCGGAAAGCGTACGTGCGGGAGGTGGACACCGATTTCTTCACCGACGCTGTATCCTACACCAGGGTCCGTATCCTGGACGTCTTCGATTCCTCCGCTCCCGGTGCGATGACGACCGGCCGGGCACTGGAGGAGACCGAGGACGCCGAGGTGGAGGAGGAGACGGGAGCACCTGAAGGGGCGGGGGCGCAGGCCGATGAGCGCCTTCGGGCCACCGCGGCTGCCGGCGGCGCCCCCGCCATGGACTGCGTGACCGAGTGGGGGGAGGTCCACGTCCTGACCCATGTCTCGGGGTTCAAGAAGATCAAGTTCTACACCGCGGAGAACGTGGGGTACGGTGATGTGAACCTCCCCGACCACGAGATGCATACGACCTCGTTCTGGGTGACGGTCCCCGAATCGGTCCTGGAACCTCTGGGCCGGAGCAGGGCGGACATCGTGGACGGCATGTTCGGGATCGCCTACGCACTCCAGGAGGTGGCGGCCCTCCACGTCATGAGCGACGTGCGCGACCTGGGCCGGAGCGTGGGAGACAAGTCCGCCACCTGGCACGCCAGCCTGGGCCGGGGGAGCAGGGGGGTGCGCTACTCGACGGGCAGCGGCCGGGCGGAGCGCGACGTGCGGCTTGAGGGACTGGAGACCTTCCAGCCGACTATCTTCCTCTTCGACAGCTACCCCGGAGGCATAGGCTTCTCCAGTGTCCTCTACGACCTCGCCCCCACCCTCCTGGGTGCCACCCGGGACCTGATCCGCCGGTGCGGGTGTCCCGAGGGATGTCCCTCCTGCGTGGGGCCGGTGGGCGAGGTGAGCCCCCAGGGCAGGGCGGTGGCCCTCGAGATACTGGACCGGGTACTGGACGGGGAGGTCCCCGTCGCCGAGAACGCCGCAGCGGAGACCGCCTCATGAGGAGCGACATCAGACGACGCCTGGAGCGGGCCCTGGAGCGCGGTGAGCTGACGAGCGGCGGTTCCGGTCTCAGCGATCGGATGCGCCGGCGTCTGGACCGGGCCCTGGCCGGGACCGGTCACACCGACGGTCTCTCCGACCCTCCCGGGCAGGACGATACCGCCGCCGGCGGAGGCTACATAGCACAGGACGGAGGTCCCGTCCCCCGGGTCTACGCTGCGGATCGCCTGGTGGGCGGGACATCTCGGGAGGACCTGGTCCGCCTGCCGGGTGAGGAGATCACCACTCCCCACGGACCGGTCATGTGCCGGAGATGGCAGGTCCCCCTGGAGGAGATCGCCAGCCTCCGGGACCTGCAGGAGGCCCGAGCGGGGTCGAGGGTGCTCTCCGCCCTCCTGGAAGCACCCGAGCTGGAGTGTCTGAGACCGGAACGCGCCCTCTACCTGGACACCGAGACCACCGGCCTGGCCGGAGGTACCGGGACCTATGTGTTCCTCCTGGGCCTGGGGTGGGTGGAAGAGGAGCGCTTCGTGGTGGAGCAGCTCTTCCTGCGGGACTTCAGCGAAGAGCCCGCCATGCTCCACCGCGCCCGGGAACTGGCCGGGGATTCCTCCACGCTGGTGAGCTTCAACGGTCGGCGCTACGACGTGCCCCTCCTGGATACACGGCTGGTGATGAACCGTTTCCCGGGAGAACTGAAGGAACATCCCCATCTCGACCTCCTCCAGCCGGCCAGGCTCCTCTACAGCGGCCGGTTCGAGGACTGCAGGCTCCAGACCCTGGAGAAGGAACTCCTGGGGCAGGTCCGGGACGATGACGTTCCCGGAGCGGAGATCCCGGCCCTCTATTTCGAGTACCTGGCCGGTACCGATCCCCGGCGCCTGCTGCCGGTCTTCGAACACAACTTCCTGGACGTGGTGACCCTGCTGGCCCTCACTGCCCACTTCCTGCACCTCTGCCAGCGTCCCGGTATGGATCCCCGGGCCCTGGGAGGGCTGGGCCGTCTCCACGGCCGGCGGGGAGACCGGGAGCAGGCCCGGGAGCTGCTGGAGGAGGCTCGCGAGCGGCGGGCGGCCACGTATCGGGACCTCCGTGAACTGGGCTTCCTCTACAAGCGTAACGACGAGTACGAGAAGGCCATGGAGGTCTGGGACGGCCTCATCACCCGGCAGGAGAAGTACATCCGGGAGCTCGGCTTCGACGTGACCCCCTTCGAGGAGGCCGCCAAGCATCTGGAGCACAACGTCGGGGATTTCCGCCGGGCCCTGGAATTCACGGTGGCCGCCATGGAGAAGGCGGCACGGTGGGCCAACGGTCAGAGCGAGAAGATGCTCGACCGGCTCAACCACCGTGCGGAGCGTCTCCGGAGGCGGCTCAATATCGATCCGGATGCGAACTGACCGGACCGTGCCCTCCTCCCGTCTCCCCGAGGACTTCCATCTCCAGACCGGCTTCCGCCAGCAGGAGCATCCCGAACTCTTCGACGTCGAGGCCCGGGTGGTCGGGTGCGAGCGATGCCCCCGCCTGAGAGCCCACTGCCGCCGGGTCGCCAGGGAGAAGAAGCGGGCCCACCGCGATCAGACCTACTGGGGACGTCCGGTCCCGGCCTTCGGCGATCCCCGGGCCCGCTTCCTCATCATGGGACTGGCACCCGCGGCCCATGGAGCCAACCGGACGGGACGGATGTTCACCAGCGACTCCTCGGGGGACTGGCTCTTCCGGGCGCTCCACGAGACCGGGTTCGCCAGCCAGCCCGACTCTGTGGCCCCCGGTGACGGCATGGAGCTGGAAGACGCCTTCATCACCGCCCCGGTCCGCTGCGCACCCCCCTCCAACAAGCCCACCGCCGGCGAACGGGCCAACTGCATGCCCTACCTCATCGAGGAACTGGATCTGCTGGGTGAGCGCCCGGAGGTTGTGCTGGTCCTGGGGCGGATCGCCTTCGTTCAGTATTTCCGGACCCTGGAGGAGATGGGGGTGGACACCCCCACGCCGCGTCCGGACTTCCGCCACGGTGCCCGCTGCCCGGTGGGTCCCGGCGACCGGCAGCTCCTGGTCTCCTACCATCCCAGCCGTCAGAACACCAACACCGGGGTGCTGACGCGGGAGATGTGGACCGAGGCCTTCCGGGAGGCCCGCCGAATCGTGGGCGACTGAATCCCCGGCAGAATCTCCCCTTTTCCAATAAACACCTTCTCAGCCTCCCCTGTCCCCGGCACAGACGATGGGGGCCGCCTGGAGGACGGCCTTCGTTCCCCGCCCCTTTGAAGGGGCCTGCCCAAAGCCTCTGGAGGAATCCCTATGCATCGCGGCACGACTGCTCTGCATCTCATCCTGATCGTCGTCTTCGCTTCAGCCGCAGGCTGTTCCGACCCGGCCAGCGCCCCCTCCGGCGACCTCGCCCTCCAGGTCCTCGGTGTCAGCGAGGCGCCTGTCTCCGGGATCACGGTGAGCCTGGAACCCGGTGACCATGAGCGCACCACGGGCGAGGACGGCTGGGCGATCTTCGAGGAGATCGCTGTCGGGGAGTACCAGGTGCGTCTCGCGGGCGATCTCTACGAGACCGCCACCGCCACCTTCACGGTGGAGGATGGGACCCGCGCCGAACATACCGTGCAGCTGACCGGTCGCCCCGGTTCGCTGCTCATCACGACCTGGCTGAACAGTCTCCCCCATAACGGGGTGACGGTCCGGGTCATCGACCCGGACGATCAGAGCGAACTCTTCTCCGAAGAGATCGTGAGCAGCGGGAGGGTCACTGCCGAGGGGCTCCCGGCCGGGTGGGTGGAGGTGCGCATGGATACATCAGCCAATCTCTGCGCCGGAACCGCGGAAGCCGAGGTACTCCCCCTCGAGACCGTCGAGGCCCCTCTCACCGTTGCACCGTTCGCCTCGCTCCTCCACGGGTCGGCTGAGTTCGGGAACTCGGACTCCCACGAGGTGATCCGGTACGAGGTCTATAACAGCGGTTCCAGCATCCGGTACCTGGGGGATCCCGTGCCCTTCACCGGCAGCTTCGACCTCCTGTCCACCGTCCACGGCCATCTCGGGGCCGCCATCCTAGGTAATCCCGTCCCCACCGAGATGGGGATCATGTGGTCCCCCGACCACGATGCCAACACCTCGTTCGTGACGGTGAACCTTCCCTCAGCGGACGGAAGGGTCTCCGACGCGGCTCCTGCTGATGACCAGGCGTTCCTCACCACAGACCTCCCCATCACGATGAGCATCACCTATCCGACCAGCGGATGTGTCGGGACGATCTGGGAGGCCTACTACTGGTGGTACGAGAACGATCAGTGGAACTGGACCACGGCCTATACGAGCGGCGTCCTCTCGGTCCAGTCCAGCCACAACTGGGACGGGAGCTACTCCGCCTCGAGCGATCTGGCGGGTCAGACGCTCATCGCCGCACCGGAGGGGAGCTGGTACTCGTGGGCCATGATCGCGGGATACCAGTCGGGCTACACGTCCATGACCTGGGACTACTTCTTCACCCTTGCGGAACCGTCGGCGGGAGCGGCACGCAGAGCGGCTGCCCCGGCACGGATCGGACCGGACGCGGAGACCATGCGGGAAGCGATACTCCTCCGAGCGCGCACGGCGAACGAGAAGATGTTCCCCATACCCCGCTGAGGAGCGTCATCGGGAGCGGGCCGGCGACCCCGGCCGCGACCGGGATCAGGGAACGAACGTCGCGCGGCGGCACGGCATGCTGTATACAGGAGTCCCCGGGCCGGGCGATTGAGCCCGGCCCGGCTCCAGCATGGTTCCCGACAGTCCCAGGAGGCTGATATGAAGTCCCCTCTCATCGTGCTGCTGCTCTCCGGTCTCCTCATGGGGGCCGGATGCTCGCAGGCCCCCGACGCGGTCTACCACAACGGCCGGATCGTCCCCATGGCACCCGGCGGGCCCGCCGAGGTCGAGGCGCTCTCCATCAGAGGAGAGAGCGTCGAAGCAGTGGGAAGCAGCGAGGAACTCCTGGCTTCCGCGGGGCCGGGCACCGAGGTGGTGGACCTGGAAGGGGCCTTCGTCACACCGGGGCTCATCGATGCCCACTTCCACTTCACCAGCATCGGCCTGGAGGCGATGCAGCTCAACTTCCGGGGGACGGCCTCCAAGGAAGAGGTCCTGGAGATGGTGGCAGGACGAGCGGAAGAAGCGGCACCCGGCTCGTGGCTGGAGGGGAGGGGCTGGGACCAGAACGACTGGCCGGTGAAGACCTTCCCCACCGCTGCCGACCTGGACCCGGTCACCGGAGACCACCCGGCCGCCTTCCGCCGGATCGACGGGCACGCCCTCTGGGTGAACAGCAGGGCCCTGGAGGCGGCGGGGATCGATGCCTCCACACCCGACCCCCCGGGGGGGCAGGTCGTGCGGGACGAGGCGGGACGGCCCACCGGTGTGCTGGTCGACGACGCCATGGACCTGGTCGCCGAGGAGATCCCCGGGCCGGACATCGCCGCCCTCAAGGAGATGGCTCGCAGCGCGGTGGAGCGCTGCCTCGCCCTGGGCCTCACCGGGGGACACGACGCGGGCACCGTACCGCGGGAACTGGAGGCGGTCAGACAGCTGGTGGAGGAGGACGACTTCGATTTCCGGCTGGTGAGTTACCTCCGATGGCCCCTTGACGGGATGCCCCGTCCCTTCGGCTATGAGACCCTCGACCCCTACCTGGAGAACGGTCCCGTCCGGGGCCTGGCCGGGGGACGCCTCTGGGTACCGGGGATCAAGATGAGCTCGGACGGCGCCATGGGGAGCAGGGGTGCCGCCCTCCTGGAGGACTATTCCGACGATCCGGGCAACCGGGGGCTGCTCCGGCTCACTCCCGGGGAGATGTACAGCACCGTCATGCGGGGAGCAAAGTACGGTTTCCAGACCATCATCCACGCCATCGGGGACCGGGCCAACCGCATCACCCTGGATGTGTTCGAGCGGGCACTGCGCGGGCTCCCCCCCGGTGACCGCCGTTTCCGGGTCGAGCACAGCCAGATCGTGCACCCGGATGATGTGGGGCGCTTCGGTGAACTGGGCGTGATCCCCAGCATGCAGCCCACCCACGCCACCAGCGATATGTACTGGGTGGGCGATCGGGTGGGGGAGGAGCGCCTGGAGGGGGCATACCTCTGGAGGACCTACCTGGAGCAGGGGCTCAGGATCCCCGGCGGCTCCGACGCCCCGGTGGAGGAATTGGATCCGCTGCTGGGGATCTATGCCGCCGTGACCCGGCAGGACCTGGAGGGATGGCCGGAGGGGGGCTGGTTCGGTGAGGAGCGTGTGAGCCGGGAGCAGGCCCTTCGGATGTTCACCTACGATGCCGCGTACGGGGCCTTCATGGAGGATGCGGTGGGGAGCCTGGAACCGGGGAAATATGCGGACTTCGTGGTCTTCGACCGGGACCTCTACCGTGTGCCCGTGCGTCAGATCCCGGGGACCCGGGTACTCAGGACGGTGTTGGGGGGCGAGGAGGTCTACAGCGGGGGAGGCTGAGGGAACGGGCGGGCTCACCCCTTGCCGGTGGATGCAGGCGGTCCTATCTTCAATAAACCGGATGGATCGGGTCTGATTTTACAGGTGCGAGGAAGATGAGCGCGAACGGACAGAACTATTTCCGGAAAGGCCTCGGTCTGAAGGACGAGGTGAAGTCGGAGCTCGTCGCGGATTACCGCAGCGCGCTGGTGGACCTGGTGCGTGCCAACGGGAACCGGCTCGCCGTGGGGGACCTCACCATCCACCTGGCCAACGAGTTCGGTTTCTGCTACGGGGTGGACCGCGCGGTGGAGTACGCTTACGAGGCACGCCGCAAGTTCCCCGACCGCACCATCTGGCTCACCGGTGAGATCATCCACAACCCCCATGTGAACAGGAAGATGCTGGGGATGGACATCCGTTTCCTCTCCGGGCGGTATGCCGACGCCGAGGGGTACGAGGCGGTGGGTTCCGACGACGTGGTCATCCTGCCCGCCTTCGGGGTAACCACCGAGGACATGGAGAGGCTCAAGGAGATCGGCTGCATCCTGGTGGATACGACCTGCGGTTCGGTCATCGTGGTGTGGAAGAACGTGGAGCGGTATGCCCGAGAAGGGATCACCAGTATCATCCATGGGAAGTTCTACCACGAGGAGACGATGGCCACGGCGAGCCGGGCCACCGAGAACGGGGGGCAACACCTCATCGTCCGGGACATGGATGAGACCCGTATCGTGTGCGATTACATCCGAGGTGAGGGGCTGAGGAGGGAGGAGTTCCTGGAACGCTTCAAGATGTCGGTGAGCCCGGGATTCGACCCGGATCGGCACCTGCAGCGCGTGGGGCTCGCCAACCAGACCACCATGCTCATGACCGAGTCCCTGGAGATCGCGGGGACGGTCCGTCAGGCGATGGTGGACCGGTGGGGTGAGGAGGAGACCGCCCGTCGGTTCACCAACTTCGACACGATCTGCAGCGCCACCCAGGATCGTCAGGACGCCATCCTGCGCCTGCTCGAGAAGTCACTGGATGCGATGGTGGTCATCGGAGGGTACAACTCCAGCAACACCAACAACCTGGCGAACATATCGACCCAGGAGGTGAGGACCTACCACATCGACGGTGCCGGGAACATCGAGCTGGAGAACCGGATCCGCTTCAAGCCCGCCGGCGAGAAGGAAGAGGTGGTCGCCGCCGGGTGGCTCCGGGGTGACATGACGGTGGGACTCACGGCCGGAGCCTCCACTCCGAACAACGAGATCGGTGATGCCATCCAGCGCATCCTGAGGACACTCGACCTCCCCGTGCCGGAAGGGCTCGCCGCTTCCGCCTGATGATCCTCCGGGCACCCTTCCCTCAGGGCGACCCATCCGGTCCCTCCACCCATTCCGCGACGAAGACGTTGGTCTCTCCCGCCGCCTGACCGTTCCGGTTGCTCGCCCAGACCAGGTACTTCCCATCGGGGCCGAACATGGGGAAGGAGTCGAAGTCCTCATGCCGGGTGATCCGCTCCACGTCCGAGCCGTCGATCCCCATGGTGTAGAGCTCCAGGTCGCCGTCCCGGAAGCTGGTGAAGATGATCCTGTCTCCGAGGGGGCTCACCGTGGCCTCGGCATCGTAGCCCGGGGAGTCGGTGAGGGCCTGAAGTCCGCTCCCATCCCTGCGGGCGGCATAGATCTCGTACTCGGGGTTGAGGGCCCAGACGCAGCCCTGACTGAAGTCGGGTCCGGGAGGGCATGAGGTCATGGATCCGTGGGTGCTCGCATAGAGGATCCCGCCGTCCGGGAGGTAGCAGCCGCAGGTGGTCCTCCCCTCGCCGGTGCTCACCAGCTCCACATCGGTTCCGTCGGCCCGCATCGTGAAGATCTGATCGCACTCGAACGGTTCGCGGGTGGGCTGGAAGATCAGGCGGCGGAGGAGCGGAAGAAGGGGTTTCGGAGATGGGCGGACTCCTGTCGCGGTCCGGTTCTCCCGGGTTCAGCGGGAACGGCTGGAAGCGAGTACGACCTGGACGGTGATCCTCCGACCGTCCCGGAGGGCCTCGACCTCCACACGCTCGCCCGGGCTGTGGTCCTCCAGCGCGTACATGTAATCGTAGATGTCCTTGATGGTGCGTTCCCCCATCCTGACGATGATATCCCCGCCCTCCAGTCCGGCCATGGCCGACGGCGAGTCCTCACGGACCCCGGTGAGACGGAGTCCCTCCCCCTGATACGCCATGTCGGGGATCACCCCGCTGTAGACGCTGATGTCGGCGCGTCCTCCCCTCCGGGCCCGAGGCTGTTCGGCCTTCTGGAACGCCAGAACCTCCTCATGCTCTCCCCGGCTCCGGACCAGGCCGGCGATGAAGGTCCCGAGTTCCTCCATGCCGCGGTAGTTCAGGGTCTCGGGGTCGTCCTCCGGCCGGTGGTACTCCGCATGGGTGCCGGTGAAGAAGTGGAGTACGGGGATCTCCTTCGCGTAGAAGGAAGCATGGTCGCTGGGACCGTAACCATCGGGGACCGTGGAGAGGGTGAAGCCGTAGGGAGGCCGCCCGTTGATCTCCTGGAGGAGGTCGTTCCAGGCGGGACTGGTCTCGGTACCGTACACCGTCAGGCTCTGTTCGGTGAGACGGCCGACCATGTCCATGTTGATCATCGCCTCGACCGGTCCCACCCGTCCGGGGAGGTGGTCCGCCAGGTAGGCGGAGCCCAGCAGGCCCCTCTCCTCGGCGGCGAAGGCGGCGAAGAGGATGTTCCGTCCCGGCACGGGGTCGGCGGCGAAGTGCTGGGCCAGCTCCAGCAGGACCGCTGTCCCCGAGGCGTTGTCGTCGGCCCCGTTGTGGACCGCCGCCGAGTCGGGCACCATGGAGCCCTCGCCCCCCATGCCCAGGTGGTCGTAGTGCGCCCCGATGATGACCCAGGGTGCCGAGGCGCTCCCGGCGGGGAGAGCGCCCAGCACGTTGAACCCCTCCGCCTGCACCGGGTCCACGTCCACTTCGAGGCTGACCTGCCGGCCCGTTTCCAGGGGACGCGGCACCCCCTCATGGTCGATGGTCTCCACCAGGTCGCGCAGGGGGGAGGTTCCCTCCCCCAGGAGCCGATCGGCGGCCGGGAGGGTCACGCTCGCGGCCACGATCCCCGAGGCGGACGCGGCGGCATCGGATCGCAGGGGTTCCAGGTAGCCGGGAGGGTCGTGCACGGGGTGGGGTGCCACGATGAGGGCTGCAGCTCCCAGGTCACGGGCCGCGGAGGCCTTCCGCCGCAGGGTGTGCCAGCGGGGGAACATCATACCCCCCTCGGCCGCAGGAGGAGCGTAAGGTACCACCAGGACCGCCTTCCCCTCCACGTCCTGGCCGGCGTAGTCGTCCCACCCCTCGTCCGGGGCGTGGATACCGTAGCCGGCGAAGAGCAGGGGGAAGTCCCCGCTGCCGTCATCGCTGAAGGACAGGGGGCGCCAGTCGGATCCGAGGACCAGCGGCGGACCCTCCCCGGCGGCCAGCTTGTTCCCCTCTCCCACCTGGGTCCCCGAAGGGAAGGAGAAGGCCTGGAGGTAGCTGCCCGCGTCCCCGGCAGGATCGAGTCCGTAGCGCTGGAACTCGTTGGCGAGATAGGCCGCGGTCTCATCCGCCCCGGGGGTGCCCGATTCCCGACCACCCCGTTCGTCCGCGGCGATCCAGCGGACATGCTCCTCCAGTTCCTCTGCCAGGATGGCGGGTTCGGTGGTATCGGCGACCGGGCCTCCGCAGGAAGCGGCGGAGAGGCCGGCCAGCAGCAGGAGGATCCGATGTATGTTCCTGGTCATGATGCTCGCTCGCTCGTGTGTCCGGCCGCGGATTATCGATCCGAGGGCCTGGAAGGGGATGCACAGCTTCGCGGCGGAGGGGCCGGAGGGTCCGGACCCGGCGACACCTCCCGGAGGGAGGGGACTCAGCCTTCGACGTCCCCGGAGGTGCGGGGCCAGTCGGGGGCCGGGGGAGCCTTGTCGAGGGCATATCCCCACTGCTTCCGGATTCGCTGGTAGATGCGGTCCAGCCGGTCCGTGTCGACCTCTTCACCCCGGGCCAGACCGCGCACGCCCTCCCATATCTCATCCAGGTTCCGTTGGAAGGCGGTGCGCTCGCGGGGTTTGACGTTGAGGGTGCGTCCCCGGAGCCGATGGGCGCGCTCGTACCATTCCAGCGCCTCCCCATCCAGCACCTCCCGCATGGTGGGGACATCCATCTTCCAGGGGCTGTCTTCGGGCAGTGGCCTCGCCATGCTCCCCAAGGTATGCCGGAGGTATGCCGCTGCCAAGTACCTAGCTGGGGCTCCCGGCCCTCCGGGTTGCGGCAAGGTCCCGGTCGGTCCTATAATCCCACGGTCATGGATCCGGGCCCCGTCCACTATCAGTCCACGCCGAGTCCCCACAGCATGCTCTTCCATGTGGACGGCCGGGTGACAGGGGAGAAGCGGGAGTACTACGAGAACCCCGACCAGGCAGCCTCCTCCGACCTGGCCTCGGCCCTGTTCCACCTGGACGGGGTCGCCACCGTCTTCCTCCTCCCCACCTCCATTACCGTCAGGAAGTCCCCCGATGCGGATTGGGAAGTGCTCAGGCCCCTGGTGGTCCGGGTGATCCGTGACCACCTGGAGAGCTGACCCGCCATGCCCTCCCGGTCACGACACTGGGTCTTCGACCTGGGAGCCGATTTCGGTCACGCGGACATGACCGGTGAGGCCCGGGCCCTGGTCGCCGATTCGGGTGTCACGACCGGGAGCCTCTCCCTGGGGGTCGTAGGTTCGACCGGGGGGATCACCACCATCGAGTACGAACCGGGCGCCCTCTCCGACCTCCGGTCCGCGCTGGAGAAGGCGGCCCCCCGTCAGGGGGAGTATGCCCACAACGCCCGGTGGGGCGACGGGAACGGCTTCTCCCACATCCGTTCCAGCCTGTTGAAGACCGGGATCGTCATCCCGGTGGCGGATGGTCAGCTCCAGCTGGGGACCTGGCAGCAGATCGTGGTCCTGAACTTCGACAACAAGAAGCGCCGCCGCGAGGTCGTCGGGGTCGTCTCCGGCGACTGACCCACCCCCTCCAGGGAGGTCTGCATGCGCCTCCTCCCCTGCAGGGGACTCCGCAGGCCCGAAGTCCTCCTGGACCCGGAAGAGGCGGACGAACTGCAGACGGCCACGCTGGGTCACGGCATCGGGATGTGGTACATGGTGGCGGGCCGCCCTTTTGTTGTTCGGCCCCAACAGGGGCCACTCTATATTGAACGACTGCCATACGTCGTCCCACGCGAACAATCCGGGGCCGGAAGGAACCATGGACGTCACCCAGCGCATCGAGGCCCTCCCCCGCAGGATGGAGGAGGTCCGGGAGAGGATTGGGGGGGCTGCGGAAGGCGCCGGACGGGACCCCTCCCGGGTGCGCATCGTGGCGGTGACCAAGACCTTCCCCCTGGAGATGGTGGAAGGTGCCATCGCCTCCGGCCTGGACGAGATCGGTGAGAGCCGCGTCCAGGAGGGGAGGGAGAAGATCGAAGCGCTGGGGGAGGGAGCCGCCACGTGGCACATGATCGGCCACCTCCAGACGAACAAGGTGCGGTGGGCGGTGCGTCTCTTCGACATCATCCACAGCGTGGATTCACCCCGGCTGGCCGAGGAGGTCCAGAACCGGGCCGAGCTGGAGGGGATCGAGACCTTCCCGGTGCTGGTCCAGGTGAACACCAGCGGGGAGGAGAGCAAGTACGGCGTCGATCCCTCCCGCCTGCGCCCGCTGATGGAGGAGATGTCCCGTCTGGACCGGGTGCGGGTGGAAGGTCTGATGACCATGGCACCCTTCGATGAGCGGGAATCGGTGGTGCGGCCGGCCTTTGTCAGACTCCGCGAGTTGTTTGAGCAGGTGGGTTCGTGGAGCCTGCCCGGCGTGGAGATGACCCATCTCTCCATGGGTATGAGCAACGATTTCGAGTGGGCGGTGGCCGAGGGAGCCACCCTCGTGCGCCTGGGCTCCGCACTCTTCGGACCGAGGGAGGAATGAGGTATGTTCGTGCTGGGTAACCTCTTCATCACCCTGGGATCGCTGCTCCAGCTGGTGACGAACCTCTACATCGTGGTGATCATCGTCTCCGCCGTCCTGACCTGGATCCCGGAGATGGACCCCACCCATCCGGTCGTCCGGTTCCTCGGCCGTCTGACAGAACCCGTCTACTCCCGGGTCCGCAGCTACCTGCCCGCCCCGGTGTGGAACAACAGCATGGGCGTCGATTTCACGCCCCTCATCGTGATCCTGGGCCTCTGGATCCTCAACGGTGTGGTGTTCGAGAGCATCATCGACATCGGGCACCGTCTCCGCTGAGACCGGCCCGGGAGACCAAGGAGGACCGCACGTTGCGTCTGACCCCGATCGACATCCGGAAGCAGGAGTTCCGCAAGGCCATGCGAGGCTACGATGCGGACGAGGTGGATACCTTCCTGGGCATGGTGGCTGACGAGATGGAGGAGCTCATCACCCAGGCCGAGAAGGCGCATTCGGAGGTCTCCGGCCTCAAAGAGCGCCTCTCCGAGTACCAGCAGATGGAAGCCACCATGCGGGAGACCCTGGTGACGGTGCAGAAGGCCGCAGAGGAGAAGCGGGACGCCGCCCGCAAGGAAGCGGACATGATCCTGAAGGAAGCGGAGGTCCAGGCATCCAACTGGATCGAGGACGCCCACCGTTCGGTCCGGGAGGTCAAGAAGGAGCTGGCCCGCCTGAACGGGATGAGGGATTCGTACGTCGCCCGCCTGAAGATGCTGATGAAGAGCCAGCTCGACATGCTGAAGATGCTGGAGAGCGAGGAGGAGTCGCCGGAGGAGACCCTCGACCTCTTCGAGGAGAAGCTGAGGGCCCTCAGCCCCCGGGACGAGGAGGCGGGGACCGTCCCCGACCCCTGGGGTCTTCCAGGGGAGGGAGCGGGGGAGGAGCCGGCGGCCCCCGCGGAGACCGAGGCGCCAGGAGAAGAGGCGGAGGAGGCAGAAGAGGCGGAAGGGGAGGAGAGGGCCCTGTGACCAACGAGGGACTCTACGAGAAGATCCAGGAGGCGGTGGAGGCTGTGCGCCGCCGCTCAGGGGCCGAACCGGGGGTGGGCATCATCCTCGGAACCGGGCTGGGCCGGCTGGCGGAGGCCATCGAGGTCTCCGAGACCGTCCCCTACGAGGAGATCCCCCACTTCCCCCTCAGCACGGTGGAGTCCCACGACGGGAGGCTGCTGCTGGGTACGCTCGGAGGTCGGGAGGTGGCGGCCATGCAGGGGCGGTTCCACCTGTACGAGGGATACTCCGCGGTCCAGGTGGCATTCCCGGTCCGGGTGATGAAGGCGCTGGGCGCCGAGGTGCTGCTGGTGAGCAACGCCGCAGGGGGGATGAGCCCCTACCACACCCCGGGCGAGCTCCTCCTCATCGAGGACCATATCAACCTGCAGGGCGACAACCCTCTCATCGGCCCCAACGACGAACGCCTCGGCCCCCGCTTCCCTGACATGTCGGCGCCGTACAGCCCCCGGCTGAACGCACTTGTGCGGGAGCTCGCCCTTGAAGAACATATCCCTCTTCACCGTGGTGTCTACGCGGCCGTGGCGGGACCCAACCTCGAGACCCGTGCCGAGTACCGGTACCTCCGGGCCATCGGCGGGGACGTGGTGGGCATGAGCACGGTCGCGGAGGTCATCGCCGCCGTGCACATGGGGATGGAGGTCATGGCCCTCTCGGTCATCACCGACAAGTGCCTGCCCGACGCCCTGGAGCCGGTGGCCATAGAGAAGATCTTCGAGGCGGCTGCCAGGGCAGAGCCTTCCCTCACCCGCCTGATGACCCGCGTGGTCGAAAACCTTTAACGAAGCCCACCGGTGCGGTGATGCTTCACCCGGTCCCATGACCCGGGAAGGAGGCATCGGGCCGGTATGCCTCCGGGACACACATGACTGAGAAGAACCCCGAGCGATCGCCCTTCCGCCCCGTCGATGAGGTGAACCACACCCCGGAGCGGGAAGAACGGGTCCTGGCATGGTGGGAGGAGCGCGGCATCTTCGCCCAGTCCATCTCGGAGAGGGAGGGGGCCCCCGACTACGTCTTCTACGAGGGCCCCCCGACCGCCAACGGTCTGCCGGGCGTGCACCATGTCCAGAGTCGGACCTTCAAGGACCTGGTATGCCGTCTGAAGACCATGGAGGGGTACCGGGTGCTCCGGAAGGCGGGATGGGACACCCACGGGCTGCCGGTGGAGATCGAGGTGGAGAAGAAGCTGGGCCTGGAGCATAAGGCGGAGATCGAGGCCTACGGGGTGGGGCCTTTCAACGAGGAGTGCCGCTCCTCCGTGCGGGCCTACGAGGAGGAGTGGCGGACCCTCACCGAGCGGATCGGGTTCTGGATCGACTTGGACGATCCGTACTTCACCTTCAGCAACGACTACATCGAGTCGGTCTGGTGGATCCTCTCCCGGTTCTGGGAGAAGGACCTCGTCTATCAGGGTTTCAAGATCCTCCCCTACTGTCCCCGCTGCGGGACCCCGCTCTCCAGTCATGAGGTCTCCCTGGGGTACGATGAGGCGGAGGACCCCTCCATCTACGTCCGCTTCCCGGTGACCGCCCCGGGATCGGCCTCCAGGGTCTTCGCGGAGAAGCCGGCGGGGATGCCTCGGAGCCTGCTGGTCTGGACCACCACGCCCTGGACCCTCATCAGCAACACCTTCGCCGTGGTCCACGCAGAGCTGGAATACGCGGAGGTGGAGGTGGAGGCGGGACGTCCCTATCTGCACCGGAAGCTCGACGAGAAGTACGGTGTGGGGTACAGCGGAGAGGTCTACGAGGCCTCGGCGGAGGGAGAGGGGCGTGAGCGCCTGATCCTGGCCTCCGACCGGGTGGAGGGTCTCTTCGGGGACCCGGAGGGGGAGGGACTGGTCGAAGGGGTGGAGGTGGTGGCCCGTTTCAAGGGTGCGGACCTCGTGGGCCTGGGTTACCAGCGTCCCTTCACCTATGTGGAGATGGAAGGGGAGAAGCCGCACCGGGTCTTCGCCGACGATTACGTCACCGACGAGGAGGGTACGGGCATCGTCCATTCCTCCCCCGCCTACGGGGAGGATGACTTCCGGACCGGCCGCCGTGAGGGTATGCCGGTAGTCACCCCCGTGGACGACGAAGGGGCCTTCCGTGATGAGGTGGAGCCGTGGGCCGGCAGGTTCGTGAAGGACGCCGACCCCGGGATCATCCGGGCCCTGGCCTCCGCGGGTCTGCTCTTCCGCTGCGAGCTCTACTCCCACACCTACCCGTTCTGCTGGCGCTGCGAGACACCCCTGCTCTACATGGCCCGTCCTTCCTGGTACATCCGCACCACGGCCATCAAGGAGAAGCTCCTCTCCGCGAACCGCAGCATCGATTGGATCCCGCCGGAGATCGGATCCGGGCGTATGGGGGAATGGCTGGAGAACAACCAGGACTGGTCGCTGAGCCGGGACCGTTACTGGGGGACCCCCCTCCCGGTCTGGGTGTGCGGCGAGGAGGAGTGCGGTCACATGGAGTGCGTGGGGAGCGTCCAGGAGCTCCGGGAACGCGCGGAGGAGGAGGTGTCCGAGGACATCGACCTGCACAAGCCCTACGTGGACGGCTTCACCTGGGGCTGTCCCTCCTGCGGTGAGGGGACGATGGAGAGGACCCCGGAGGTCATCGACGTGTGGTTCGACTCCGGTTCCATGCCCTATGCCCAGTGGCACTACCCTTTCGAGAACCGGAAACTCTTCGACCGACAGTTCCCCGGGGATTTCATCAGTGAGGGGATCGACCAGACGCGGGGCTGGTTCTACAGCCTGCTGGCCATCGGGGCGATCCTCTTCGACCGGCCGGCCTACAAGCACTGCCTCGTCACCGAGATGGTGCTGGACAAGAACGGGCAGAAGATGTCCAAGAGCCGGGGGAACGCGGTGGATCCGTGGGCCATCATCGATGCATGGGGAGTGGATCCCCTGCGGTGGTATCTCATCACGAACAGCCCGCCCTGGTTGCCCACCAAGTTCGACGAGGAGGGTGTGGCAGAGGCGAGCAGGAGGTTCTTCGGCACCCTCCATAACACCCACGCCTTCTTCGCTCTCTATGCCGATGTGGACGCCTTCGACCCACGGACCGCGGAGGAGGTCCCCCTCTCCGAGCGCCCGGTCCTGGACCGGTGGGTGCTCTCGCGGCTCCACGGTACCGCCCGTTCGGTACGCCGCCATTTGGGGCGTTTCGACCTCACCCGCGCTGCCCGCCAGATCCAGGACTTCGTCATCGAGGACCTCTCCAACTGGTATGTCCGCAGGTCGCGCCGCCGGTTCTGGAAGGGGGACCCGGGCAGGGAGAAGACCAGCGCATACCGGACCCTCCATGAGGCCCTCGTCACCACGGCGGGACTCCTGGCACCCTTCGTGCCCTTCACGGCCGAGGAGCTCTGGCAGAACCTGGAGGCCTGGCGGGAGGACGCCGAGGAGAGCGTGCACCTGAGCGACTATCCGGCAGGTGAGAAGGAGCGGGTGGATGAGGATCTGGACCGCGCCATGGGGTTCGTCCGGGATGTGGTGGCCCTGGGTCGGGCTGCCCGCAACCGTACGGGGGTCAAGGTGCGGCAGCCCCTCTCCCGGATGTCCGTGGTAGCTCCGGAAGCCTGGCAGAAGCAGGCGCTGGAGGACCTGGGGGATCTGGTCGCCGACGAGATGAACGTGAAGGAGATCGAGGCCGTGGAGTCCAGCACGGCATTCACCGAACGGGCGGCGGAGCCGGTCTTCAAGGCCCTGGGCCCGAAGTTCGGCGAGAGGGTGAACGCAGCGGCGGAGGTGATCCGATCCCTGACGGGAGAGGATCTCCAGCGCCTCGAGCGGGGAGAGGAGGTGAGCGTCTCCGCGGACGGCGAATACTTTGTGATCGGTCCCGGCGAGGTTAGACTGGAGGAGAGAGAGTCCGAGGGCCTGGCGGTGGAAGAGGAGAGTGGGCGCGTGGTGGCGGTGGACACCCTGCTCACCGACGGCCTGGTCAAGGAGGGGCTGGCCCGGGAGTTCATCACCCGGGTCCAGGGGCTGCGGAAACAGCTCGACTACGAGGTCACGGACAGGGTGGAGCTGGGATACGAAGCGAGTCCCCGACTCGGTGAGGCCCTGGAGGCCCACCGGGCGTATGTAGCCGAAGAGACCCTGGCGGTGGAGGTGTCCGAGCATCCGCTCTCCGGTGCCGACGCCGCGGAGAGCTGGGAGATCGACGGCGAGGAAGTGACCATCACCATCACCCGGGCCGGCGGAGACCGCGGAACGGGATGACCTGGAGAGCGAGGAGTCCGAGATAGTGGCGAAGACCGGCATCTCGAAGACCCGTCTGGAAGAATTAAAGAAGCTCCTGGAGAAGAAGCGCGACAAGCTCCTCAAGGAGCTGGATTACCTTGAAGGATCCAGCATGAAGGCCACCATGACCGAATCGTCCGGTGACCTGACCTCCTATTCCTACCACATGGCGGACCAGGGGACCGATGCCATGGAGAGGGAGAAGGCGTTCCTCTTCGCTTCCCGGGAGGGCCGGTTCCTCTATCACCTGAACAAGGCCCTGGAGCGCATCGAAGAGGGGACCTACGGCTACTGCGAGGAGTGCGGCAAGCCGATCCCCGTCGAGCGTCTCAAGGCGGTGCCCCACGCCCGTCTCTGCATCGAGTGCAAGACCGCCGACGACCAGCGCAAGGCAGAGGAGCAGTAATGTGGGCCTTCGGCCTGGCGGCGGTCTGGCTCGCCGCCGACCAGGCGACCAAGTATCTCGTCCAGGCGAGCATGGCCCAGAACCAGAGCATCCCCGTGGCCGGCCACCTGCTGCGCATCACCTATATCCACAACCCTTCCGCCGCCTTCGGCCTGGACCTGGGCAGCATCGGCTTCTACATCATCTTCAGTGTCGCCGCCAGCGTCGCGGTCTCCTGGTACATCGTGCGGCTGCCCCGCAAGGAGTACTGGCCCCGTATCGCCCTGGCATTGATCCTGGCCGGGGCGGTGGGGAACCTCATCGACCGCGTCCGGCTGGGTGAGGTGGTGGACTTCATCCAGGTCGGGCTCTCCCAGCGGCTCACCTGGCCCATCTTCAACGTGGCCGACATCGGTGTCTCGGCGGGGGTTACCCTGCTGATCCTCTATTTCCTGGTCGTCGGCGAACCCGAAGAAGCGGATGAGCCCGCAGACTGACCGCAGGGAACTCACCGTCACCGGGGAGGCGGGTCGCAGGACCACGCCGGAGCCGGGGGAGCGCATCGACCGTTTCCTTGGCAGGCAGTTCGAGGACCTCTCGCGCTCCCGCGTGGAGCAGCTCATCGACGAGGGTTCCGTGACCGTGGACGGGACGGTCCCGAAGCGCAGCATGAAGGCCCGGCCGGGTCAGCGGGTGGTGCTGGAGGTGCCCCCTCCCGTGGAGCCGAGTGCCGAACCCCAGCAGATCCCCCTGGACATCATCTACGAGGACGAGCACCTGGTGGTCGTGGACAAGGAGCCGGGGATGGTGGTGCATCCCGCTCCCGGGCACCCGGACGGGACGCTGGTGAACGCCCTCCTCCATCACTGCGGCGACCTCTCCGGTATCGGGGGGGTGCTGCGCCCGGGGATCGTGCACCGGCTCGACAAGGACACCTCCGGTCTGCTGGCGGCGGCCAAGACCCAGCAGGCGCACATCGGCCTGGCCTCCCAGCTCAAGGAGCGGGAGATGGGACGGCGCTACTTGGGCCTGGTCTGGGGGCATCCGGACCCGGAA
>JAWOFN010000097.1:0-11032 GCA_046497505.1 bacterium
ACCAGCCAGTCCTGGAGGGTGCGCAGTTCCATGAGGGAGCGGCCCTCCCCCTCCAGGTAGTAGAGGTAGACCAGCCCCAGCCCGGTGGCGATGGGGCCCAGGAACGGCTCACCGGCCTGGGAAGGGAGGTCCTCCTGGATCTCGTGGAGACGGGGGGCCAGGACCTGCCGGGCCCAGTAGATATCGGTGCCGTGCTCGAAGTAGACGTTCACCAGCGAGAGGCCGTAGGTGGATGTGCTGCGGATACGCTCCACCCGCGGGAGACCGAACATGGCCGCCTCCACGGGCACCGAGACGAGCTGTTCCACCTCCTGGGGCGCGAGCCCCTCGGCCTCGGTGTAGATCTGCACCAGGGCGGGGGAGGGGTCGGGGAACACGTCCACGATGAGTCCCCGGTAGGAGAAGATGCCCAGGACCGCGATGAGGAGGGTCACGGTGATCACCAGCACCCTCTGTCGGATCAGGGTGCGGATGGACCTGCCGATCATCCCCGACTCAGTGGACATGCTGATGTCCCCCGGCTCCCCGGGTGAGCTCCGCCTTCACGAAGACCACGTGGCTGCCCTCCAGGAGCTGCACGGCCTCCTCCGGCACCACCATCCGGGGATCCCCCGGGTCCCGGAGATGCAGGGTGCCCTCGATGAACATGTTGGGCCGGAGCAGTCCTGCGGTGTTGTCCACCTCCACGCGGACCCGGACGGTGCGGAGCTGGGGGTCCACCTGGTCGGCGATGTAGGTGACGCGGCCGGGGAAGCTGCGTCCGGGGACCAGGGGGGTGCTGATCGTCACCTCCGCGTCCGGGCTCACCCGGTCGATCTGGTGCTCGTAGGCGTCCAGGAGGGCCCACAGGACGCTCAGGTCGGTGTGGATCCGGGCGATCTGTCCCGCGACCAGGGGGGGCGATCCGGGCCGTCCGGTTCTCATCCGGGCCCAGGACCCCCGGCAGCGCGATCTCGGCGGCGAGGGTGGTGGTGCCCACCCCGGCGGTCTCGAGTCCCCATGCCCGCACCCGCCCGGGTTCCAGGTGGAGGACATGATCCGCGCTCTCGCTCTCGGAAGACCCGGGGGCCTGGTCGGTCTCCTCGGGGGGAGGGTCGGAACAGGCCGCGACCAGGAGCAGGGGGATCAGCAGTCGGGTCCTCACGGGGCACCTCCTCCGGCGGCCCGCAGCAGGGCGGCCCGCTGAGCGTTCCAGTCGTAGAGCGCCTGCTGGTATTCGGTCTGGACGGTGTGATAGGCATGCCGGGCGTCGAGGTACTCCACCCAGGAGATCTCCCCCTGGCGGTAGCTGGTCTCGGCGATCCGCATGCTGGCCTCCGCCCCCCGCAGCAGGCCCTCCCGGAAGAGTTCGATGGTCTGCCGGGCCAGGCGCAGCTGCTCCTGCAGGAAGAGGATGCGGTAGAAGTGCACGCGGACCTCGCACTCCACCTCCAGGATCCCGCTGCGGACCCGCTGGGCGGAAGCTTCCACGCGGGTCCTGCGGGCCTCCAGCCCCTGTACCGCGGGATTGCGTTCCCTGGCGATGCGCAGCAGTTCCTCCAGGCCGTACCTCTCCTGGGTATGCGCGGGCACAGGGGTGAGGAGGGTGGTGAGGAGATTCTCCTGTGAGGTGCCGAGAGCCCTCACTACACTGCCCGCTATGCGGATCGTGATGGTGAACTCGACATCCCCCGACACCTTCGGCGGCGTGGAACGATGGATGGTCCGGGCCTCACGGGGTCTCGTGCGGCGCGGACACACCGTACACCTGGCCGCCCGTCGGGGGGGCCGGCTCCTGGAAGAGGCCCGGGGGGCGGAGCTTCCGGCCCACGGCCACCGGTTCGGTCCGGATTGGAACCCCCTCTCCGCCCTCCGCCTGGCTCGGCTGGCGCGGCGTCACGGGCTGGAGGCCGCCGTGGTCAACCACAACAAAGAACTGACCCACGCGGCCCTCGCCCGGCGTCTCTCGCCCCTTCGTCGGGTGGTGGGGCGGAGTGTGCTCCCCATGATGGACACCGGGGGCAGGCACCGCCGGCTCTACGAGAAGCACCTGGACGGGATGATCACCCCGAGCCGCGAGGTACGCCGGGTGGTCGAGGGATATGCGTGGATGCGGGACGTGCGGGTCCAGAACATCCCCAACGGCCTGGACCTGGAGGCCCTGGATGCCGAGCGGGACCGGCTGGGAGGGCGGGACGTGGTGCGCTCCGAACTGAGCCTGACTCCCGACGCCTTCGTGGTCTGCGGGGTGGGGCGGCTCGAACCCCACAAGGGATACGATGTGCTCCTCGACGCCTTCGAGGAAGTGGCCCGGGAGCGGGATGAGGCCCACCTGGTCCTGGTGGGGGACGGTTCCCGGGCCGACGAACTCAGGGACCGGGCCGGCGGACTGGAGGAGGGAGCCTCCCGGGTGCTTTTCACCGGCTTCCGTCCCGATCCCTACCGGTTCATGATGGCCTCGGACGTGCTGGTCCTGCCCTCCACCACCGAGTACGAGACCTTCGGCCAGGTCCTCATCGAGGCGATGGCCCTCTATGTGCCCGTCGTGGGTTCCCGGATCGGCGGCATCCCCGAGGTCATACGAGACGGGGAGAACGGCCTGCTGGTCGAACCGGGCGACGCCCGGGACCTCGGCCGTGCCCTCCTCCGCCTGGCCCTGGACCGGGAGGAGCGCCGCCGCTTCGCCAGGGAGGGGCGGTGTACGGTGGAAGAGCACTACCGGGAGGAGACCATGCTCGACCGTCTCGAGACCTACCTGGAAGACCTCCTGACCTGAACCGATAGCATTTGACTTTCGCCTTTTCCTCGCCCATCCTGACCGCAGGCCGGGAGGCCTTCTCCTCGGACCTGGTATTTCGCCCTTTATTCGCCTATCCGGAGAGCAGGGAGGGAAGCGCATGGATCGCGGGGGGATGCGGGAACGGGGGGCCGTGAGGGCCCTGAGCCGGGAGGAGGCGGACCGCGTACAGCACGAGCTGGCTCGGGACCCGGCGGCTCGCTTCTTCCGGGTGGAGGGGAGGGTGCGGACCCGACCCGGGACCGGGACGGGGAGTTCCCCGGTCTCCCTCCGGGATGGGGACGTGCTGGTGGCCCTCGGCGGGGCGGAGCCGAACGAGGGGGACCTGGTGGTGGTCCGGCTGGAGGGGGACGGCTGCCTGCTGGGATGGAGCCGCAAGAAGGGGGGGTGGTGTCTGCTCCTCTCCGGGCCCGCCGTCCCTCTGGGCAGCGGGGAGGAGGCCCGGCTGGCCGGGGTGGTGGTCGGGGTCCTCCGGAAGGCTGCCCCCGCGGGTCGGGGGTGAGGGCCCTCGCCGTCCGAGGCCGGTCGGCCCGTCAGAGAGATGGTGAGGAAGAAGACCCGTAACACATTGCAGACCCGTATCCTGGAGGGATATCGAGAAGCGATACATGAGGTCGTTTCAGGGAAATGCTGGCGTGACCGGGTCCCGCGGCGTTATTTGTATGGTTCCACCCTTCCGTCCCACGACCCGCCAGGAGGCGTGCATGACCTTCACCCACTACATCGGTGTGGACTACAGCAGTCAGGACCGGAAGCAGAAGACGTGGGTGGCGGTCGGCAGGCGTACGTTCATGGGGTTCGAGGTGCAGCGGCTGGAGTCGATCGGCCGCGACGGGCTCCCCGACCTGCTGAAGGAATACGCTTCCCACCGGGTCCTGGCGGCCCTGGACTTCCCCTTCTCCTGGCCGGTGGGCTTCATCAGACACCTGCTGGGGGAGACGCCCCGTTCGTGGATGGCCCTGGCCCGGGCGGTGGAGGAGGAGTGGAGCCCCAGCAAGGTGAAGAGGAAGCGGAAGTCGTTCGTGAACCAGAACGGTACCGCCCGGCGGCTCACCGACACCTACCTGGATACCACCAGCCCCCTCCAGGACACCTATCCCGACCTCTGGACCATGGTCATGACGGGGATGCCGGTCCTGGCCCATCGTCCCCAGACCTACCGGGTGCTCCCCTTCGAGCGCCTCGAGCCCAGCCATTCCTCCATCATCGAGGTGGCGCCCGAGGTCACGCTCCAGAAACTGGGGATCCCCCATACCCAGTACCACGGCGAGAGCGAGACCCCGCAGGAGCGCCGCAAGGAGATCCTGCGCCAGCTCCGTCTGAGCAACCTGGTGCCCCTGGACACCTCCAGCCGGTTCTACCAGGACGCCCTGGACAGCGACGATGCTCTGGACGCCGTGGTCTGCGGCCTCACCGGCACCTTCTTCAGTGCCGACGCCAGCAGCATGGGACTGGCCCTGGGCATGCCCAGCCCCAACGAGATGCGCCGGGTCTCCCTGGAGGGGTGGATCTACGCCCCCGAGAAGGCCGTCTAGGCCGGGGACGTCCCTTCCGCGCGATTCCGCCGTCTCACCGTACGGCCCGGTCCCCGGGGGTCTGACCCATGGGGGACCGGGCCATCGTGCATCTGGACCTGGATGCCTTCTACGTGGCGGTGGAGCGGGTGGTCTCCCCCCGCCTGAGGGACCGGCCGGTGCTGGTGGCCTTCGGGGGACGCTGCGCCCCGCGGACCGTGGTGGCCTCGGTCTCCTACGAGGCTCGGGAGGCGGGTATCGAGCGGGGTATGCCCCTGCGGCGGGCCCGCAGGCTCTGCCCCGACGTGGAGGTCCTCCCCGGCAGCCCCGACCTCTACGAACGCGCCTCGAAGGCCCTCTTCGAGGTCCTGAGCGACTTCACCCCCTCCATCGAACCCGCCGGCCGGGATGAGGCCTATCTGGACCTGAGCGGTACGGGGCGCCTGCTGGGGGTGCCCGCCGACGCGGGGAGCCGGATCCAGCGTGAGGTGCGGGACCGACTGCGCCTGGAGGCCTCGGTGGGGCTGGGGACGAACAAGATGCTGAGCAAGGTGGCGGCGGGGTGCGCCAAGCCCTCGGGGTTCTGCGATGTGAGCCCGGGGTGGGAGGCCGCCTTCCTGCGTCCGCTGCGGGTGCGGAGGATGCCCGGGGTGGGGGAGGCCACCGAGCGGCGCCTCCTCGACTTCAACCTGCGCCGGTGCGGTGAGGTGGCGGAGGTGCCCGCCCGCTACCTGGAGTGGGCGTTCGGGGCCCGGGGGCGGCTGTTGAGCGAGCGCGCCCGGGGGTACGATCCCAGCCCGGTCCGCCCCCGGGGACCGGTACGCTCGGTGGCCTCGGAGATGACCTTCGATACGGACACCAACGAGCGTCCCGCGGTGGAGGCCGCCCTGCGGCGGCTGGTGGAACGGGCGTGCGGGGGGCTGCGGGGACAGGGGAGGCTGGCCCGGACCGTGGCGGTCCGGATGCGCTTCGCCGACGGGATCGACCGGACCCGTCAGCAGACCCTGCGGATGCCCACCGACCTGGAGCAAGACCTGGCTCCCGCGGCCCGGGAGCTGCTGGAACGGCTGTGGGAGCGGCGGGTCCGGGTGCGGCAGCTGGGGGTGCGCTGCACGGGGCTGGTGGGCGGGCCCGAGCAGGGGGACCTCTTCGACGACATCACCGGGGCGGACGCCTGGACCCCCACCCGGGCTCAGCGGGGGCGGGCCCTGGCGGGGGCGGTGGACCGGGTCCGCGCGAAGCACGGCTTCGAGGCCCTCACCTCGGGTCGGGCACTGGAGGCTCCCCGGGGGCAGATGGGACGGGAAGCGGGCGGCCACGCACTTCGAGTATCGGACCGTACATCTGAAGCAGACGGGTATGGATGTGGATGACGTCCCGGCAGTGGCTGAGGAGGATCTGCTGGATAAGAGGGCACCCAAGAGGCGGGAGGCGTTGGGACATGTGGCTGCAGCTGTCGGGTGAGGAGGGAGAGAGGGGGTGAGCTCGTTCCTGTCGTTCGCCCATCTGAGCGTACGCTCCCATTACTCCTTCCTGCGGGGGGGATCCTCGCCGGAGGAACTCTGCTGCCAGGCGGCCCGGGAGGGGGTACGGTCGCTGGCCCTCACCGACGTGAACGGGCTCTACGGGGCAGTGCCCTTCCTGCGGGCGGCCGAGGCAGAGGGGATCCGACCCATCTTCGGGGTGGACCTCCGGGAGCCGATCCCCGGAAGGGCCGGCCGGACCCGGGAGGAGAACGAGTCCCCCCGTTCCCGGCGGGGGTTCGTGGAGGACCTGCGCCGGGGTCCGGCGGGGCGGCACGTGCCCCGGAGGGCGATCCTCCTGGTGAAGGGCCAGGATGGATATCCCGTTGTCAACCAGATCGTTACCTCCCGCCACCTCGACCATGACTTCAACCTCCTTCGGGCCCTGACCGGGCGGGGGGAGGGAGCGGCGGTGCTCACCTCCGACCTGGACCTGCTTGAGGCGCTGGTGGCGGTCCGGGGACCGGAGGACCATCACCTGGCCCTCCCTTCCTGGGGGCCGTGGCGGCGGCTCTACGGGAAGGCCCGGGACCGGGGGCTCCTGGACGCCGGGGTGGAGCCGGTGGCCGCCGGTGAGGTCTGGTTCGCCCGGCCGTGGGACCGCTGGAAGCACCACCTCCTCACGGCCGTGGGGCTGAACACCTCTCTCTCGGGGGTGCCCCCCAGCCTGCTGGCCCCGGGGGAGGCGTGGCTGCAGGGACCCGGGCACATGCTGGAGGTCTTCCGGGACCTCCCGGAGGCGGTCCGGAACGCGGCGGAGCTGGCGGAGGCGTGCAGCGGGGGGCCTCGTCTCGGCACCCTCCATCTCCCGCGGTCCCCCCTGACCGACCGTCCCGCCCTGGGGCATCTGCGGGAACAGTGCCTGCGGGGCATCGTGTGGCGCTACGGCACCCGCGATCGTCCCCGGGCCACCTCCGGGCAGATCTGCCCCTCCGACGACCCCCGGTGCCCGGCGCCGGGGCAGGACACCGACCTGCCCGTCCCCGACCCCGCCTTGCTCCGGGAGGAGGTGACGCGCCAGTTGGAGCACGAGCTGGGCATCATCGCCGAGATGGGCTACGCCGACTACTTCCTGGTGGTGGCGGACATCGTGCGCTTCGCCCGGGCCGAGGGGATCCCCACCTGCGGGCGGGGCTCGGCGGCCAACAGCGTGGTGGCCTACACCCTGGGTCTCACCCACGTGGACCCGCTGGCCCACGACCTCTATTTCGAACGCTTCCTCAACCAGGGACGGCGGGACGCCCCCGACGTGGACCTCGACTTCTCCTGGCGCGACCGCGACCGGGTGCTGGCGTACGTCTACGAGCGTTACGGGCCGGACCGGGTGGCCATGATCGCCACCCAGGTCACCTTCCAGGCGCGAGCGGCGGTGCGGGAGGTGGCCAGGGCCCACGGGCTCCCGGAGGGGGAGATCGCCGAGGTCTCCAGGCGGCTGGGCCGCTTCGGCGATGCCCGGGAACTGCGGGAGAAGATCGACGCCAGCCCCCGCTTCCGCGGGATCGATCTCACCGAGGAGCCGTGGCGCAGCGTTTTGGAGGCGGCCGAACATCTCGACGGGGTCCCCCGGCACCTGGGGCTGCACCCCGGGGGAATCCTCATCGCCCCCGGGCCCCTCACCGACCATCTCCCCCTGGAGCGTACGGCGAAGGGGCTGGTAGCGACCCAGTGGGACATGTACCCGGTGGAGGATGCGGGGCTGGTCAAGATCGACCTGCTGGGCAACCGGTCCCTGGCCGTCATCGACGACGCCTGTTCCGAGGTGGAGCGGCTGCACGGGCACTCGATCTCCTACGCGCACTTCGATCCCACCGAGGACGCCGAGACGCGGGCCCTCCTGCAGCGGGGCGACACGGTGGGATGCTTCTACGTGGAGAGCCCCGCCATGCGGGGGCTGCTCCAGAAGCTGGGATGCGACGATTTCGAGGGACTGGTGGCCGCCTCCAGCATCATCCGGCCCGGCGTCTCCTCCAGCGGGATGATGCACGCCTACATCGCGCGCTGCCACGGCGAACCCTTCAGCTACCTGCATCCGAAGATGGAGGACCTGCTGGGGTCCACCTACGGGGTGATGTGCTACCAGGAGGACGTCATCAAGGTGGCCCACCACATCGCCGGGCTCTCCCTGGCGGACGCGGACGGACTGCGCAAGAGCATGAGCAGGAAGCGGGACCATGAGCGGATCGAGGGCTACCGGCAGCAGTTCCTGGAGGGGGCGGCGGAGCAGGGGACCGACCCCGCCGTGGCCGAGGAGCTGTGGCGCCAGGTCGAGTCGTTCGGGGGCTATTCCTTCTGCAAGGCCCACTCCGCCTCCTACGCCCTGGTCTCCTTCCAGGCGGTGTGGCTCCGGGCGCACTATCCCGGGGAGTTCATGGCGGCGGTGCTGAGCAACCGCGGCGGTTTCTACACCACCTTCGCCTACATCTCCGAGGCGGTACGCATGGGGCTGCAGCTCCGGGGCCCGGATGTGAACGCGAGCCGGGAGGTCTACACCGGGTACACCTTCGACGAGGGGGAGGGGAGAGAGGGGTACAGGGGGTGGCTGCGGATCGGACTCTGCCAGGTGGGGGGGCTGAGCGGGGAGGGATGCCGGGCCCTGGTGGCCGAGCGGGAGCGGGGCGGTCGGTACACCGGGTTCGACGACCTGGTCCGCCGGGTCCCCCTCACCCCCGGGGAGCTGGAGGCCCTCATCCGCTGCGGGGCCCTGGACGGCCTGGAGGAGGGGACCCGCCCCGAGCTGATGTGGCGGGCCCTGGTCCGGGAGCGGCGTCGGGTACCCTGCCGGGGGAGGGAGGCGCGGGGAGACCCCCTCCGCCTCCCCCTGGAGATGCCCGTTCCCCGGGAACCTCCCCCGACCCCGGAGTACGATCCCCTCACCCTGCTGGGCCTCGAGGCCGAGACGCTGGGCTGCCTGGTGAGCACCCACCCCCTCGCCCTCTGCCGGGATGCGGTGGAGGAGGAGCGGGGCCGCCGGGGTCCCCCTTTCATTCGGGGGGAGGAACTGGCCGACCGAGCGGGGGAGCGGGTGCGTCTGGCGGGATGGATGGTCACGGCCAAACCGGTCCACACCGTCCATGACGAGGTGATGGAGTTCATCTCCTTCGAGGATGCCACCGCCCTCTACGAGGTGACGGTCTTCCCCGCCGTCTATCGGCGCTACGCCTCCCGGCTCCTGACACGGGGGCCCTTCGTGCTCACCGGGAGGGTGGAGGAGGAGTGGGGGGCGGTGAGCCTGACCCTGGAGCGGCTGCGGGTCCTGGGAGGGGAAAAATGTCCGGGACCGATAAACGGGGAGACACATCCCCTCGTTCCCGGTCCGACGCGGCAGGGAGGATATCCCGCGCGAGCACCCAGGACGACCGAGACCGAGCTTACCCATCGGAGTCCCGGGTGCTGGAAGGCCCCGGCTCGAAAGGGTCGGGGCCTTCCCCTGTCAGGGACGGGTATCCGGCTGGCCTCCTCCCGGAAGAAGCTCCCCGCCCGCGCTCCTCCACCCATCGGGCCCGCGAGGCCGCGGTTTTCGGATCCGCCGGATGATGGAAGGCAGTGTTGACCTCGAGGCGGTCGGAGCAGTCCTTGAGGGAGGAGAGGGGATCGAAGCCGGAGCCGGCGGTGCCGACGAGCACGCCTGCGGCTGCGGCTTCGTCTCTCCCGTGGGCGTCTCGGGATCGTGACGCTCCCAGAACGGCACCCCAGGCCCATGGATCCTTCATGCACGATGCGAGAGACATATGCGGCCGGCGCATCCGGGGACTCGTCCCGGCGGTCCTCCTCTCCCTGCTCGCCGCGGTCTCGGCCGCGGGGGCCGGGAGCGGTCCCCGGGACGGGAACGACGCGGTGGAGGCGGGACTCCGTGCCCTTCGTTCCGGAGACGCGCCCCTCGCCATCTCCCTGCTGCGGGCGAGTGCCCCCTCGGAGGAGGCCCTCTCCGGGGAGGCCCACCTCGGGCTGGGTGTGGCCTACACCCGCATGGGACGCTGGGACTCGGCGGTCCGCTCCTTCCGCCTGGGCCGCGAGAGCCTGGGACCGGTCCTGGCCGGCTGGGCCCTGTATCAGCAGGTCCTGGCCCTGGAGGCCGCAGGGCGGAGCGAGGAGGCCCGGCGACTGCTCGCCTCGGACATGCGGGCCCTCACCCCGCCCCTGCGGGACCGGTTCCTGCGACTGCGTCTGGAGTGGGCCCGGGCAGCGGGTGACGTGGAGACCGAGGCCGGACTGCTGGAACGCCGGCTCCGTGAGGGGAGGGGGGACCGCGCCTCGGCAGCGGAACGTCTGGGGCGGATCCATGCCTCGGCCCCCCCGCGGGCCCGGGGATACCTGCTCAGGGCACTGGAGGTTCCGGGGAGCGACGAGGCACGGAGCCGGGCCGCCCGGACGCTGCTGGAGGAGGGGGGCCTGACCCCGGGACAGCGTCTGCTGGCGGGAGAGGCCCTCCACGCGGTGGCGGACTGGGACGGTGCGGTACGTGCCTTCCGTCCCGTCCTGGAGGGGGATGTCCCCGATGCGCTGCGCCTGGAAGCACGGTATCGGTTGGGACTGGCTCTCTACAGGGGCCGGCACTACCGGCAGGCCGGGCAGGCCTTCTCTGCTGTGGCCGAGCGGCCGGGGCGGTTCCGGACCGGTGCGGGTTACTACGCGGCCCGGGCCGCGGCTGCTTCCAGCGCGACCCCGGAGGCCGTGTCGGCCCTCACCTCCTTCGCAGACACCTTCCCGGGGAGCCGCTGGGCTCCCCGGGCCCTGCGGGACGCCGCCGAGCGGCTGTATCGCCGGGACTGCACGCAGGCCCGGGAGGTCACCGAGCGCCTCCTGCGTGAGTATCCCGCACACTGGCAGAACGCAGACGCCATCTTCCAGATGGGAAGCTGCGCCCTGGAGGGGGGGGCCCGGGAGGAGGCGCAGAGGTGGTTCGAGCGCCTGGGCCGCGGGGTCCATCACCCCCACGAGAAGGCCCGCGGCTGGTATTGGGCAGGGCGGACGGCGGTCGCGCGGGGTGACAGCGCCGCGGCGTGGACCTTCCTGGAGCGGGCCGCCGACCGCTACCCCGATACCTGGTACGGCTCCCTGGCGGTCGGTGAACTGGGGCGGGAGGAGGTGGGGGCCGCCCCGGACGCGGGATGGGTCGGTCAGCGGGACCTCACCGTGCCCGAGTGGGCGGACCGGCATGGCGTCGGCGCCTCTTCCAGCCACTGCGCCAGGGAATCGGGCTCCGGATTCTCGTGCCAGGC
>JAWOFN010000106.1:0-9870 GCA_046497505.1 bacterium
CCACGAGTGACCTGGGCCCCCACGGTGCGCTGTCGCGGGCATCTGGAACGGCCCCCAGGGGATCGCCCTCCGCATACCCCAGCAGCGAGGGATGGGGACGGAAACGGGCGTTCAGCGCACGGGCTGCGGGGTCCACCAGCAGCTTGGAGGGGTTGAACCGGTGCCCGCGGGAGGGCTCGTAGGGACCGTGGACCCGGTAGCCATACGCCAGGCCTGGGCCTGCCCCGGGGAGGAAACCGTGCCAGGTACCCTCCTGCACAGCGGGGAGCCGATGCCTCGCTTCCTCCCGGCCCTCCCCGTCGAAGAGACAGAGCTCCACCGCTTCGGCGTGGCGGGAGTAGAGGGTGAAGTTGACCCCTCCTTCCCGGGGTACCGCCCCGGGCAGCTCGGGGTCCCCGGGGACCAGGGGTCCGGGGGGCAGGTGGCTCACGTGACCTCCACCAGCACCATGGCACTCAGCGGGGGCACATCGAGCACCAGGGAGCCGGCGTACCCGTCCGCCGGTACCGGCTCGGTGGCGAGCCGGGTGTCCGGTCCCCTGCCCCGGCCTCCGTAGCGCGGCCGATCGGTGTCCAGGCCGACTCCCCAGGCCCCCTCTCCCGGCACACCCACGCGGCAGGAGCGATGGAGGCGGTCGGAGAAGTTGCACAGCACCGCGACCCGGGGTGCGGCGCTTTCCACCGGCTGTCTCAGAAAGGAGAGCATGCTCCTGCGGGAGTCGTCGGGATCGATCCACCGGAACCCCTCCGGGCGGACATCCCCTTCATGCACTGCCTTCAGCCTGCGATAGAGACGGTTGAGATCGTCAACCAGGCGCAGGATCCCGCGGTGCGGGCCCTTCTCCAGCAGATGCCAGCTCAGCTGCCCGTCGTGGTCCCACTCCCTGCGCTGTCCCCACTCCGAGCCCATGAAGAGCAGCTTCTTGCCCGGGTAGGTGTACTGGAAGGTCAGGTAGGTGCGCAGCCCGGCGAACTCCTGGGAGGCGGTGCCGGGCATCTTGTCCAGCAGGGCCCCCTTCCCGTAGACCACCTCGTCGTGGGAGAGAGGCAGGATGAAGTACTCGTCGAACGCATAGGTGATCCCGAAGGTGAGCTTGTCGTGGTTCTCCGGGCGCTCTTCCAGGGGCCTCCAGATGTAATCCAGCGTATCGTTCATCCAGCCCATGTTCCATTTGTAGCCGAACCCGAGACCACCTTCCCCTGTGGGGCGACTCACCCCTGGCCACGCCGAGGACTCCTCGGCGGCCGTGAAGGCCCCGGGGAAGCCCGCACTCACCTCGTCGTTCAAGCGCTTCAGGAACGCCACCGCCTCCAGGTTCTCGTTCCCGCCCTCCTCGTTGGGCTCCCACTCCCCCTTCTCCCGGCCGAAGTCCAGGTAGAGCATGGAGGCGACCGCGTCCACCCGAAGCCCGTCTATGTGGTACTCGTCGAGCCAGAAGAGCGCGCTGCTGATCAGGAACGCCGCCACCTCGGGGCGGCCGTAGTCGTAGACCAGGGTCTCCCACCCCGGGTGCCGCCCCTTCAGAGGATCCGCGTATTCGTAGAGGGGGGTGCCGTCGAAGGCGGCCAGTCCCCATGGGTCCTCGGGGAAATGCCCCGGCACCCAGTCCAGGATCACCCCGATCCCTTCCCGGTGGCAGCGGTCGATGAACAGCTGCAGGTCCCCCGGCGGACCGTACCGGGCGGTGGGTGCGAAGAGCGAGGTGGGCTGGTAGCCCCAGGAACCGTAGAAAGGATGCTCGGTGACCGGAAGCAGCTCGATGTGGGTGAAGCCCCGATCGCGGACCCAGGGGATCAGCTCCCGGGCCAGTTCCTTCCACGTGAGGTGACGCTGGCCGCCTCCCCTCCTGCGCCAGGAACCGGCATGAACCTCGTAGATGGAGATCGGGCGATCCGGGCGATGACGCTCCCTCCGGTTGGCCATCCACTCCCCATCCGACCACGCATGCGCGCCGGGGGTCCACACCTCCGAGATTGAGGGGTCCCGGGCCGAGCAGCGGAAAGCGTAGGGATCCGCCTTGCGGGGCAGGGTCTCTCCCTCCGGACCCAGGAGGTGGTACATGTACTCGGTCCCGGGTCCGGTCCCTGGGACCGACCCCGCCCAGAGTCCGCTCGCCGGATAGCGCTTGAGGGGATGTGCCCCCGGATCCCAATCGTTGAAGGGGCCCACCACGGAGACCGCGGTAGCGGCCGGGGCCCAGACCGCGAACCGGGTCCCGGATTCCCCCTCCCGGCGGGCGGGGTGGGCACCCAGTCCCTCGTAGGCCCGCATCCACTCCCCGTCCCGGAACCGGCGGTGCTGTTCCGGTGAGAGGGTCGGGTTCACCACGGTCTCATCTCCTCGAGGCCGACCAGCACGTGGTCGTTGAAGTGGAAAGGTCGCCTCATGCCCACGAGGAGGGCGAGGAGGGTCATCCTCCGCGGTGCCGGCACGCATGCTCCCTTCGAGCTGATATGATCTCGGGGCGGACGATGTCAAGATACCCGTACGGCACCGGCGGGGACAGGGAGGCCCCTCGGGCGGACTGCCCGGCGATCAGCCTCCCCGGTCCCTCCATCCCATATAGGCCGTGCCGGCCGCGAACCCCGCAGCAGCGGCGAAGAGGATGAGGAGCACCCGGGACATGCTGACCGTCCAGAAGAGGAGGCGGATCTCCACCACCGCGGTGTTCTGGGCGGCAAGGACCAGCAACAGCACGGTCAGGACCAGCGCGATCGCGATTCTGGGTCTCATGGTTCGACCTCCTTTGGTTCGGCGTACCGGTCAGATCCCGGCCCCGGCATCACGTAGACGGAAGGAAATCCTCCGCTTCGGGCAGGCTCCATGCCGTCCCCACCCCCAGCAGCGCCAGCACTCCCAGTATACCGATGAGGCCGGGCAAGCCAAGGAGTCCGGGGATGACTCCCATGCCGCTCCCCGCCAGGGTCACGATCCCGATGACGGTGTTCCCGTACGCTACATAGGTGGGACGGTCATCTCCGGGCACCGCATCGATGAGGTAGGTCTTCCGCCCCACCCGGACCCCGCCCACCGCGATCCCCATGAGGAAGAAGACGGGAGCGAAGGCGTAAGGGGTCTGGAGTCCCTCGGGGAGCAAACCGAAGAGGAGGGCGGCGGCGGCGGTGAGGGCACCGAGCGCCCCCGCGGCCATCATCACCTTCCGGCTCGAGCGGTCGGAGAAGTGCCCCCACACCGAGCTGCTCACCGCCGAGGCGATGCCGGTGACCACCACGAAGATGCCCAGCCTTCCCGCTCCCTCTCCCGCGGTGGAGTGGGCCAGGAGGGTGTAGAAGGGCAGGGATATCTCCACCGCCAGGAGCAGGAACCCGCGGGCCGCCAGGTAGCGGGCGAAGGCGGGCACCTCCCGCATCAGCCGCGTCCCCTCGGCCGCTTCCTCCAGGGCGTTCCGGCCCCCTCCGGTGGCACCCGGCACCTCTCTGATGAGGGCGAAGAACAGGGCCCCCAGGGCCCACAGCAGGGCCGCTCCGGCCAGCAGGGTGAGATAGGGGGCCACCGAGCCGTCCCGATCGAGCCGGGTCTTGATGAGGATCCCCGCCGTGACGGTGAGGATGCCCCCGAGGGTGGCCCGAAGTCCCAGCATGCGTCCCCGGCGCCAGCGCGGGACGGTCTTGCCCATCACGTCCTGGAAGGAGACCGATCCCACCCCGCTCGCGATGCTCCATAGGGCCATGAGGCCCAACACCACGGCCCCGGCGGCCGCGGGGGGGAGTCCGAGGACCGCCGGGATCATGAGGGCCAGGAAGATCGCCTGGGAGGAACCGGCCGCCACCCACGCCCACTTGCGGCGCGCAAGCCTGCGGATGCGGCCCGCCACCAGCAGTTGGGGGAGCAGAGAACCCGCCCTGCGCACCGGCAGGAGCGCTCCCGCAAGCGATGCGGGGGCCCCGATCGCTGCATAGAGCCAGGGAAGGACCAGACCGGGGCTGGCCAGCTGTTCCGCCAGCTTGGTGCATGCACCGTTGGCGACGTTCAGCAGGAAGTTGCGGGGTACCTCGGAGCAGGCCTCCTCGGGGATGGCCTCACACACGCGGCCCTCCCCTCCGCCCGCGACGAGCTCGTAGACATGTCTGTGCGCCGCGACGGTGTCAGGCAAGAGGTCCTTCGCTTTCCAGCATGGTGAAGGTCTTCCCCCCGCAGGGGGTCGGAAGAACAGGGCCCCCGGCCGACGGTAGCATGGACCCGGGCGCCTGGGAACATCGTATATAGCAGGAACAGACAGCACAGACCCCACCTCCCAACCGACGAACGGGGACCGACGCATGACCCACAAGCTCACGATCGCCGCGACCCTCCTGACCCTCGGCCTCTCCCTGCCTGCATGTGCTCAGTCCGACGCCCCCCTCACGCCGGGACGCGAGAAGGCGCTGGAGCATATCAGCGCCACCCGCCTGGAGACGCATCTATCCTTCCTTGCTTCCGACATGCTGAAGGGACGGGATACCCCCTCGGAGGGGCTGGAAGCCGCCGCTCTCTACATCGCCAGTCAGTTCGAGCGGGCCGGCCTGGAGCCGGCCGCCGAGGGGAGCTGGTTCCAGACAGCGGACATGTACCGCTTTACCGATGAGCGGGGACGTCAACGCATCGTGTCCGGTGAGCGGCTCCCCGATGGCATCGAGGGGGAACCGGTGAGGCTCCGGAACGTGGCCGGTCTCCTCCGGGGCTCCGACCCGGAGCTGCGGGACACCTTCATCCTGGTCAGCGCGCACTACGACCACGTGGGGATCGGGCGTGCCGATGCTTCCGGCGACAGCATCTACAACGGCGCCAACGACAACGGGAGCGGTACGGTCACGGTGGTGGAACTCGCCCTCGCCATGGGGCCGTCCCCGCCCCCGGGCCGCAGCATCCTCTTCATCACCTGGTTCGGTGAGGAACGGGGTCTGCTGGGTTCCCGGTGGTACGCGGAGCGCCCCCTCGTCCCCCTGGAGCGGACGGTGGCCAATGTGAACCTGGAACAGGTGGGACGTACCGACGGGGACGAGGGTGACCAGACCGGACGGCTGGCCTTCACCGGTCACACTTTCTCGGAGGTGCCCGCCTACTTCCAGGAGGCGGGAGAGACGGTGGGGATCGACATCTACCACCACGAAGAGTACAGCGCCCCCTTCTTCCGCATGAGCGACAACATCGCGCTGGCCGGGAAGGGTGTGCCGGCCCACTCCGCCACGGTGGCCTTCCAGTACGAGGACTACCACAGGCCGGGAGACCACTGGCAGAAGATCGATTACCGGAACATGGCCCGGACCGCCCGGACCCTTGCGCTGGGGCTCTACCTCATGGCGGACAACCCCGACCCGCCGGGATGGAACGAGTCCCTGCCCGAGACCCGCCCTTACGTGGATGCCTGGAAGGCCCTCCACGGAGGGCGCTAGGGTCCGGTCCTCTGTGTGATCCGTCACCTGTCCGGGTTCGATGCGTCCGGATCCTGACACGCGGGTCCTTCCTCGTGGGTGCACGGGAGCGATGCATGTACTAGAGTGGGGACCGGCACTGACGCCATACGAAGGAGCAGGCCCTTGGTACGCGCCGCCGTGATGCCCGCACCGGGCACCCCCATCGAAGTCCGGGAGTTCCCGGACCCGGTCATGGAGCCGGGGAGTGTACTCCTGGAGACCCTCTGCAGCGAGGTGTGCGGGACCGACGTCCACCTCCATCACGGCCGACTGGCCGGGGTACCCTATCCCATCATCCCGGGCCACGTGAGCGTGGGCAGGGTACTGGAGACCGCCGGCGAGGTCACCGACGTGGACGGGGACACGATCACCGAAGGGCAGGTCGTCACCTTCCTGGATGTACACGAGACGTGCAACGCCTGCTGGCACTGCCTGGTCGCCCGGGAACCCACCAAGTGCCCCGACCGCCGTGTGTACGGCATCACTTACGGAGCCGGCGAGGGGCTGCTGGGCGGATGGAGCGAGAAGATCTATCTCAAACCGGGGGTGAAGATCGTCCCCCTCCCGGGTCCGGTGGACCCGCTGGACTTCATAGGGGGCGGGTGCGGTCTGAGCACCGGGTTCCACGCCGTGGAGCGGGGTGATATCCGGCTCGGGGATACGGTGGTGGTCCAGGGGAGCGGCCCGGTCGGTCTCTCGGCTGCCATCTTCGCCCGCCTGGCCGGGGCGGACCGGCTCATCGTCATCGGAGCCCCCCGGACCCGCCTCGACCTGGCGCTCCGATACGAGGCGGACCTGACCCTGGATATCGGCACGCTGGAACCGGCCGAACGGCTGGAAGCCGTCCGGGACCTCACCGATGGGCGGGGAGCCGATGCGGTCATCGAGGCGAGCGGCAACCCTGCGGCCGTTCCCGAGGGGATGGACCTGGCACGGGACGGGGGACGGTACGTCATCGTCGGGCAGTACACCGATGCGGGGAGCATCGAGGTGAATCCCCATACCCAGATCAACCGGAAGCACCTGGACGTCCGAGGCTGCTGGGGAACCGCGTTCACCCACGTCTATCGGGCGATCCAGCTCCTGGGACGATACCGCGAGCGCTTCCCCTGGCGGGAGATGGTGAGCCATACCTTCACCCTGGAAGAGGCGGACGAGGCCCTGGAAGCCGTGGCCGGTCTCCAGGCCACCAAGGCCCTCATACTCCCGGGGGAGTGGCGGCCCGGTATCGGCGGGACCCTCATGGCCGGGGAAGGGACACAGCGGGATGTCTGACGAGACCGGCCGCCGGGGGGGGGCCGGTCGTCCCGCACCTCCGGACTCTCTCTCTCCGGGCCCGGGTGTGATACGGGGGGCGAGATGGGTGGCCGTTCTGGCCGGCTTGGTCTTCCTGGCCGGGGTGATCTGGAAGGTCGCCGCGTGGGAGCAGCACGTCGCGGCCCTGGGGGCCTACGGGGTGCTGGACTTCCTCCCCGCCGGTTTACTCGCCGCCGGCAGCCTGGTGCTCGAGGTGGGCATCGCCGCACTCCTGCTCATGCCGAAGAGCTGGCACCGCGGTCTGCTGGCCGGGGCGGGGTTCCTGCTCTTCACCGCGGTGGTCCTTGCCTGGGAGACCCTCTCGGGAGGCGGGGGTGACTGCGGCTGCCTACCCTTCCTCACCCGCTCCATCGGATGGGCCGCCGTGGGACAGAACCTCGCCGGCACTCTCTTCATGGGCAGCCTGGGGATGCTCGGCACGCTGGGCGAAGAGGATCAGTCCGGATAGGGCCCCCCACCCTCCGACTTGTCCCAGTAACGCACCCCACCCATCCGGGCACCCCGTATGGCGATGGAGGCAGGGACCCGCCGCACCCCCAGCCTCCTTGCGGTCTCCTGGCTGATACGCACCGCTCCCGCCCCCATCTCACCGGCCTCGTGGAGGGCCTCCATGAAACCGGCCCGGGGCATCGTAGGCTGCCTGACCAGGAGCATGAGCACATCCTCCATCCGGTCGGGGAAGCTTCCCGGGGTCCCCTCGATGGCGGCGATCCTCTCCCTCAGCTCATGAGTGCACACCTCGCAGGAAGGCGCAACCACGAGCATCTCGTCACGGCCCCTCGCCGCTTCGACCAGGCTCATCGTCTCCCCCTCCAGGGTCGTCGCCACGACCTCCGGGATGGGGTCTCCTTCCGAGGCGGCCTGGAAGAACAGCGGCTGGAGGAGACTGACAGCCCCGAAGATCATCATGGCCGCGAACCCCGTGATGGCGAGCCCGAACCAGAGCCGCACCTTCGGATGGGGACCGGGGTCGGGGATGAGTCGTGCGATCTTCTCGAACATGGCACTCCAGGGGCGGATGGCCAGGAGACTGGCGGAACGATCACACAGCGTACATCACCACACCGGTAGACACCACGGAGTATCCCCCTTGCCGTGTGCCCCGGACCGCGGTGACCGACAGCGGGGAGATGCCTCCTCGTATCGGCGACTCAGCCCGCTCCTCATGGGGGGCGGTGTCCTGCGGCCTCAGCCCGTCTCTCCCACCGCGGGCTCCCGCTTCACCACCACCAGCGTGATGTCGTCCGAGGGCGGCTCGCCCCGGGTGAAGGTACGGACATCCTCGATCACGCCGTCCCGTATCTGCTGGGCCGACCGCTCCGCGTACCGCCGGATCGAGGCCTCAAGGCGTTCCTCCTCGAAGTGGTTCGGGGAGGGCATCTCGTCGGCATCCTCCGGCGTATCTCCCAGCCGGGGCCCTTCCGCCTCGGTGATCCCGTCTGAGTAGAGGACCAGTACGTCGCCGGGCTCCAGCACCGTGCTCCCCTCTCCATACGACTCCGCGCTCATGACGCCCAGGACGAGTCCCCCCTCATCCAGCAGGTCGAGCCTCCCATCCGAACGCAGGAGTTTGGGCGGGTTATGCCCGGCGTTCGAGTAGGTGAAGCGCCCCGTGGTCCGGTCCAGGACACCGTAGAAGAAGGTGGCGAACATGTGGACCTCAGAGGACCTCACGATCAGGTCGTTCACCCTGGCCACCACCTGCCCCACACTGCTCGGATGGATCGCCTGACCCTGGAGGGCCGCCTGGAGGTTGGCCATGAGGAGCGCGGCCGGGATCCCCTTGCCCGAGACGTCCCCGACGGCCACACCCACCAGCCCGTCCTCCAGTTCCACGAAGTCGAAGTAATCGCCCCCCACCTGCCGTGAAGGGAGGCTGATGGCGGCCAGTTCGAAACCCTGGAGTTCCGGCAGGTCCCGGGGCAGCAGACGCTCCTGGATCGCGCGGGCGGTCTCCAACTCCCGTTCCAGGCGCTCCCGCTCCACCGCCTCCGCTCTCCCCCTCTTCACCGCCCGGGCCATCTGATTGAAAGAGAGGGCCAGGTCGCCGAACTCGTCCTCGTTGGGCACGACGATCCGGGTGTCCAGCTCTCCCTCGGCCAGGCGCCGGGTGCCGGCATGGAGCTTCTTCACCGCAGAGGTGATCCCCGACGTTATCCGGAAGCCGAGGAAGACCGCGGCCCCCTCGACCAGGAGGAAGAGGACTGCGACGACGGAGAGGATGACCAACAGCACGGAGTTGAACTCGTCGGAGGATCCGAGCATCTCACCGACCAGGCTCCGGATGTCCTTCCGGGCTGCCACGACCGCGTTGCCCGGTGTCAGATGGCCCCCCTCCTCCTGCCAGGCGATGTAGGGGAGTACCGCGCCCCCGAAGTAGAGCCGTCGATCCAGCAGCGAGAGGGTGGAGTCGGGCCCCGCCGGGCCCTCGTCAAAGACCCCTTCGAGCCGAGAGGCAGCACCTCCCGACTCGCGGGTCACGGTGATCTCCCCTCCGGTTGTGTCGGCCTCGGCCCTCCCGCTCCCCAGTCCCATTCCCACCATCACGATGTCCGCTCTGACGATATCAGCCAGTCGGTCCATCTCCTCCTGCTCCACCCGGAAGCCCCGGGCGGAAGGCCGACCCTCGGACACCCCCTCGATCCGCAGCGCCCACAGCACGTCCCGCACCTGGAAGAGACTGGTGGTGTCGGCGGGGGCCCAGAAGACATCTGCCGAATCCTCGGCTCCGGAGAAGCGGAATCGCACGCTCTCACCCGTCTCGAAGGTGGTGTCGGCGAGGGTCCGGGGATACAGCTCCCAACCGGCGCTCGTGTCCACCGGTACGGGCTCGGCCAGCCTGCCCAGGAATGCTTCCTTCCAGACCCGATCTGCCTCCGCGAACTCGTCGGGGCCTCTCACGGTCTCCACCTCGAGCCAGTCCATGACCACGGACCGGGCCTGTGAGGCACGCTGCATACCCATGGCACCGAAGGAGGCGATGAGGAAGAAGACCACCACGAGAACCAGGGGGACAACGGCCACGAAGAAGGTGAGCACCGCCAGCTTCGGCTTGAGCCGGAGGAAGTGGAGCCGCATCCGGAAGAAGAGGTGCAGCAGGGAGAGCCCCAGGAAGACCCTCAGGCTGACCAGGCCGTAG
>JAWOFN010000020.1:0-2782 GCA_046497505.1 bacterium
AGGAGAAATTCGAGCGTACGAAGCCCCACGTGAACGTGGGGACCATCGGTCACGTGGACCATGGCAAGACGACGCTGACCGCCGCGATCACGGAGATCCAGAACAAGCGTGGGCTATCGGACTTCGTGTCGTTCGACCAGATCGACAAGGCGCCGGAGGAGAAGGCGGGGGGGATCACGATCGCGACCGCGCACGTGGAGTACCAGTCGGAGGCGCGGCACTACGCGCACGTGGACTGTCCGGGGCACGCGGACTACGTGAAGAACATGATCACGGGCGCGGCGCAGATGGACGGCGCGATCCTGGTGGTGAGCGCGGCGGACGGACCGATGCCGCAGACCCGCGAGCACATCCTGCTGGCCCGCCAGGTGGGGGTACCGTACATCATCGTGTTCCTGAACAAGACGGACATGGTGGACGACGAAGAGCTGCTGGAGCTGGTGGAGCTGGAGGTCCGGGAGCTGCTGAGCGAGTACGAGTTCCCCGGGGACGACGTGCCGGTGATCAAGGGGTCGGCGCTCAAGGCGCTGGAATCGGGTGAGCCGGGCAGTGGGGACACGCAGTGCGTGGACGACCTGCTGGAGGCGCTGGACGAGTACATCCCGGAGCCGGAGCGGGACATCGACAAGCCGTTCCTGATGCCGATCGAGGACGTGTTCTCGATCACGGGTCGGGGCACGGTGGGCACGGGCCGCGTGGAGCGGGGGAAGGTGACCACGGGCGAAGAGGTCGAGATCGTGGGGATCCGCGAGACGCGCAAGACGGTGGTCACGGGCGTGGAGATGTTCCGGAAGATCCTCGACGAGGGTCAGGCCGGGGACAACGTGGGCGTGCTGCTGCGCGGCGTGGACAAGGAGGAGCTGGATCGCGGGATGGTGCTGGCCGAGCCGGGCAGCATCACGCCGCACCTGAAGTTCAAGGCCGAGGTGTACGTGCTGACCAAGGAAGAGGGGGGACGGCACACGCCGTTCTTCAACGGCTACCGGCCGCAGTTCTACTTCCGTACGACGGACGTGACGGGCGCGGTGGAACTCCCCGAGGGGACCGAGATGGTCATGCCCGGGGACAGCGTGACCATGGAAGTGGAGCTGATCACCCCGATCGCGCTGGAGAAGGAGCTGCGGTTCGCCATCCGTGAGGGTGGACGTACCGTGGGTGCCGGCGTGGTCACCGAGATCCTCGAGTAGGCGGGACATGCGCGACAAGATCACGCTGGCCTGCGAAGAGTGTAAGCGCAGGAACTACCATATGACGAAGAACAAGCGCCTCCACCCCGACCGGGTGGAGTACAAGAAGTACTGCCGGTGGTGCGGGAAGCACACCGCGCACAAGGAGACGCGCTGAACGATCCAGGGGCGGCCATGATGGACCGCCCTGCCGGTCGTCCGGCTCGAGCCGGACGGCTCACGGGCACGCAGGCCAGTAGCTCAACTTGGCAGAGCACCGGTCTCCAAAACCGGCGGTTGGGGGTTCGAGTCCCTCCTGGCCTGCCAGTTTCCAACGACGAAGAGGACAGGTCCCGCAATGTTTGACCGGACCCGCGAGTATCTGAACGACGTTCGGGCAGAGTTCGACAAGGTCACCTGGCCCAACTGGGAGGAACTCAAGGGTCAGACCAACGTCGTCCTCGTGGTCTCGCTCATCTTCGCCGCGTTCGTCTTCCTGGTCGACCAGGTGCTGAACCAGCTGGTGAAGTTCATTCTCAGATAAACCGGGGGTTCCGGGCCTCGATGGCAAAACAGTGGTATGTCGTCCACACGTACAGTGGACACGAGAAGAAGGTCAAATCGTACCTCGAGAATACCGTCGCGCATTCCGAGGAACTCCAGGACCTGTTCGGTCAGATCCTGATCCCCACGGAAGAGATCGTGGAGATGAAGGAGGGGAAGCGCCGCAAGAAGACGCGGAAGTTCCTTCCCTCCTACCTGCTGGTCGAGATGGAGATGACCGACGAGGCCCGTCACATGGTGACCAGCACCCCCGGGGTGACCGCCTTCGTGGGGGCAGGAGGGCGTCCGGAACCGCTGAACGAGAGCGAGGTGCACCGGGTCCTCGGCCAGGTGGACCGCAGCCGCAAGCGGGAGACCCTGGACGTGCCGTACACCGAGGGCGAGGCGATCAAGGTCATCGACGGGCCCTTCAAGGACTTCAACGGTGTGGTCCAGAAGGTCTTCCCCGACAAGCACAAGGTGAAGGTGATGGTCAGCATCTTCGGTCGGTCCACTCCGGTGGAACTCGACTTCCTGCAGGTGGAGGCCATCGACTGACAGCGCAGGGAGCGCATCGCGCTCAGTGAAGAGGAATCACAGTGGCTAAGAAGGTAATACAGCAGATCAAGCTGCAGATCCCGGCTGGCCGGGCCACGCCCGCGCCGCCCGTGGGTACCGCGCTGGGGCCGGCGCAGATCAACATCATGGAGTTCTGCAAGGCCTTCAACGACCGTACCCAGAAGGACACCGGGACGATCATACCGGTGGTCATCACGGTCTACGCCGACCGGTCGTTCAGCTTCATCACCAAGACCCCCCCGGCGCCGGTCCTCATCAAGGAGGCCATCCAGCTGGACAAGGGGTCGGGGGAGCCGAACCGTACCAAGGTGGGCCGGATAATGGAGAAGGACATCCAGGCCATCGCCGAGCGGAAGATGCCCGACCTGAACGCCGACTCGCTGGAATCCGCCATGTCGATGATCCGGGGCACCGCCCGGAGCATGGGTGTGCTGGTGGAAGGTGAGGTGGGCGAGATCGCCAGCGCCGAGGAGATCGAGGCTTCCCGTGAGCAG
>JAWOFN010000086.1:0-39074 GCA_046497505.1 bacterium
AGACGAACGACGGGGGACTCAACGACATCCGGGGACGGCACATAGGTGAGGAAGAGGTCTTCCGGGCCCTCGAGGGGGCTCGAAGCGGTCCGGTGGAGGAGGGCTCGGTGGGAGCCGGCACAGGCACCCGGGCCCTGGGCTTCAAGGGAGGGATCGGGACCAGCAGCCGCGTGGTGGAGGTCCGGGGTGCCGGCACCTATACCCTCGGCGTGCTGGTACAGACCAACTTCGGGGGTTCCCTCCGGGTGGACGGGGCCCCGGTGGGGGCCGAACTCGCCCGGCGGCGATCCGGCGGATCGGACGAGGAGCCGGAGGGGGACCAGGGATCGTGCATGATCGTGGTGGCCACCGATGCCCCCCTGGAGGCCCGCAACCTGGAACGACTCGCCGCCCGGGCCATAGGGGGCATGGCCAGGGCAGGTGCCAGCATGAGCAACGGGTCCGGTGATTACGTCATCGCCTTCTCCACCGCCGAGGAGGTACGGGTACACAGCAGGGGGGGAGACCGTGTCCGGAACGGAGCCCGTCTGGGCAACGACGCTATGAGCCCCCTCTTCCGGGCGGTGATGGACGCCACCGAGGAGGCCATCCTGAACAGTTTGCTCAAGGCCGCCACGGTCACCGGGGCCCGGGGACGGACCAGCCATGCGGTCCCCGTCGATGAACTCGTATCGATATGTGAGGAGTACGGAGTCATCCGAACCCCCTGAGACCCGGAGATGCAGGCATGCCGGGGCAGGGGCCAGCACGAACCTGTCAGGAGATCGACCCATGACCAAGCAGTCTCGAAGGAGCTTTCTGGAGAAGACCGCCGGCCTCACTGCCGGCGCGGTGGCACTGAACCGATTCCCCAGCCTCAACCTCAAGTACGGTGTGGGCCAGCCGGAGGGTCTGCCCCTGGTACTGGTCTCGGGACAGAAGACCTGGGCATCCGACGCCGCTTGGGAGGTCCTCAAGGAGGAGGGGGAGGCCCTGGACGCCGTTCACGCCGGGGCGATGGCGGCCGAGGTCTATCCCCGGGACACCAGCGTGGGGGTGGGCGGACTGCCCAACGAGGAGGGGGTCATCCAGCTCGACTGCTCCATGATGGACGGCAGGTCCATGCAGTGCGGTGCCGTCGGTGCCCTGGAGGACATCGAACATCCCTCCAGCGTGGCGCGGAAGGTCATGGAACGGACCGACCACATCATGCTGGTGGGGCATTACGCCCGTGAATTCGCGGTGAGGATGGGACACGAGGCGAAGGACATCTCAAGCGAGGCCAGTCAGAGCTGGTACCGGCGCTGGATCGGCAGCCACAGCGATTCGGACGATTGGCTGGACAGGGAGGAGTCGGCGGCCAAGATGAAGCGCCCCCTCCCCCCCAGCGAACGTCGGCGGCGCCAGCGCGACCTGGAACGGACCAACGGCACCATCAACGTGCTGGCCGTGGATGTGAACGGGAACATAGCCGGATGCACCACCACCTCGGGTCTCTCGGGCAAGATCCCGGGGCGGGTCGGGGACTCCCCCATCATCGGGGCCGGGCTCTACGTCCTTCGGGACGTGGGCGCCGCCGGTTTCACTGGTCGCGGCGAGGAGGTCATCCGGGTATGCGGTTCCTTCACCGTCTGCGAGCAGATGCGCCGGGGGGCCTCACCCACCGAGGCGGGGCGGGAGGCGATCCGCCGCATGGTGGAGGAGACCAACGACGGGGATGCCTCGTTCAGCGACAACGCCGTGGCCGTCACCGCCCGGGGGGAATACGGCGCTTTCACCGTCCGCAGCGGCTTCAACTACACCATCCACAACAGCGGAGGACGCCAGATACTGGAGGCGGATTCCTGGCAGTGAGACGGCCGCCCCGGCCGGCGGATGCCGGTCGGGGCCGTCCCCGCCGAGGGACTCAACGATCCTGCTGCTCATCGGCGAAGGCCAACAGCGTGTCGATGAGGGGCTGGTCCCTCTCCCAGTCCCAGTAGGTGCGGCGCATGAGGTCGATGAGTGCCCGCCTGTAATCCAGGTAGGCGTTGAGATAGCTGCTCCGTGCATCGGCGAACCTGTTCTGGATGAGGATCAGATCCTGGACCCCCAGTGAACCGGACTCGAACTGTCCCAGGGAGAGCCGGAAGGAACGCTCGGCCGCTTCCACACTGGAGACCAGGAGTTCGAGCCGCTGCTGCGCCTCACCCACCCGGTCCACCACGTCCCGGACATCCCGTTCGATGCTGAGCTTCGATTCCTCCAGGGAACGCTCCACCTTCTCCAGTTCGGTGAGTTTGGAGTTCACCTGGGCCTTGTTCCGACCCCAGTCCCAGAGGGGCACCCGGAAGTTGATGGCCGCCCCTCTGGTCTGGTCCGGCTCCATGAAGGCATCGTAGAGCTGGTCGGTGTCCTCCCCCCGTCCTTCGAGGCCCAGGGTGAGACTGATCGTCCCCTGGATGGAGTTCCACGACCTGCGTTCCTTCAGGTCCATCTCGTTGAACTCCCTCGAGATCTCGTTCTGCCGCACCTCGGTACGGTGCTCGAGTGCCCGCCGGACGGCCAGCTGCTTGTCGATCTCCACGGGAGTGTAGGTGAGGTCGATATCCACCGCCACCTCCTCATCCAGACCCATCCCGATGTCCTGCTTGAAATCCGACTTCTTACGGGTGAGACGGCCCTCCGCCGAGCTGGCCCGGTCCCGCCGGTCCGCCAGGTCGATATCGAGCTGCAGCACCTCGACCTCAGTGAGGCTCCCTGCCTGGAAACGCCTGCGGCCGATGGTATAGGCCCGCTCCAGGCGCTGGACCTCCTCGTTCGCCAGCCATGTCTGATAGGTGCGCTCGTACAGCCCGAAGTAACTCCGGGAGACGTCGTTGATGATATCGATCTGCTGGTCCACGAAGCGCAGCTCGGTCCGCTCGAGACGCAGCTCTGCCCGCCGGATGTCCATCTGTATCCCGTTCGGCTTGAGGAGCGGCTGCTCGAAACGGACGAAGAACTTGCTGTTGTAGGTCCTCAGACCCGGTGTGTAGCTGAAGAGCATATCCTGGGTCCGGTTGAACTGACCGTTCAGCGAGACCACTCCGTCGGTGGGAAGGGGCTGCCGGATGGAGACCCGCGCCTGGTAGCGGGCGCCCCGCGTACTGATCACCCTGGGGTTCCCGGTGTCCTGGTCGGTGATCTCCTTGATCGACTGATCGTAGTTCGGGATGGTGAAGTTCATGTTGGCGTTGGACTTCAGTCCCGCCCGGCTCGCCTCGAGATTGAACTGGTCCCGCTGCAGGTCCAGCTTGAGGCGTTCCATCCGCCACGACTGGTCGAGGGCATACCGCAGGGCCAGGTCCAGGTCGATCTGAACAGCCTGCGCGGGATCCGCGGGAGAGGGCCGCCCGCCTCCCGGGACGGTCTGGGCATGGAGATCGACCGGGAGGAGAAGGATCATGCCCCCGATCAGAGCGGTCAGCGTGGGCGGGATGATGCGCTTCATATCGCGGACTCCTTGGAGCAGACTCGCTTCGTCTCACAGGTACCGACGAGCAGACAGGACGACGGTTCCCCGCAGGGGAGTACTCAATATAGTTACCCTCACCGGGGCCTGCTTCCTTCGATACCCCGGCGAGGGCTTCTCAGAAGGTGATGCCCAGCACGTTCCGCAGCGTCAGGTCGGTGGGTTCCACGCCGGTGGGGGGCCTGCTGTCATGCACGACCCGAGCCTGCACCTGCAGGGAGAGGGGACCCAGCAGGCGCACCATGATCCCGGCATCCCCCAGCACCCTGTGGTCCCCCGGTTCGTCCAGGAGGGGCTGCAGGTAGACCTGGGCCCCGACCTCCACCGTCTCGTTCAGGACCCAGCTCGTACTGAGGAGCACACTGACTCGCCACCGGGGATCGGGGCGGGGGCGGTCCCGGAGCCGCTCCTCCTCGTGCATGAGGATGAGGCCGGCATCCAGCCGCCGATCACCCGGCACCCCTTTCTCTCCCTCGTAGAGGGCCAGGCGGAGACCCGCTCCCGTCAGCACCCGTCGGTGCAGGCGGATGAAGGTGTCCTGCTGGACCTGCAGCAGCGCCTCCAATCGCAGGATCCGAGAGGTCTGCCAGCCCAGGCGCAGGTGGCCCAGCGCGTTCTCCGCCACCTTCACTCCCCCCGCCTCGGAATAGGCACCGCCCGCCACCAGCTGGAGTATGAGGTCCCCCCGACGCCAGCGTACCAGACCGTTCCCATCCAGCCGCCGGGCCCTCGAGTTCCCCCGGCTCAGATCGAATCCCGCACTCAATGCGCCCTCCACACCGGGGGAGGGCTCTCCGGCCAGGATGCTCTCGATGTTCACGATCTGGGCCCCCGCCGGCTCGACGGAGAGGGTGAGGGCCAGGAGCGGTACGAGGGCGAAGAGGACGATGCGGCCGGGGGCCCGGGACCTCATGCGGGGTACCTCCATGGTCAGGGACTCGAACGGATCACATGCTTCGGAGGCGGTCCACGCGCTCCTCCAGGGGGGGATGCGTGCTGAAGAGCCCCCTGGCCCGCTTCTCGAACGACTTGATGGGGTTCACGATGTAGAGGTGCTGGGTGGCCCGGTTGGCCGCCTCCAGCACCTCCTGGTCCCCGGAGATCTTCTCCAGGGCCCGGGCCAGACCGTCGGGATAGCGGGTGAGCTGCACGGCCCCGGCGTCCGCCAGGTACTCCCGCTTGCGGCTGATGGAGAGCTGCAGCAGGCGGGCGAAGAGGGGCGCCACGACGGCGGCCAGGATGGCCACCACCACCAGGATCGCCCCTGTGCCGCCCCCCGATCCGCTGCTCCTGCTGCTGCGCCCCCTGCGGCCCCCTCCCCACCACATGCTCCGCAGGAACATGTCACTGATCAGTGCGGTCAGCCCCACCAGCACACCGATGAGGGTCTGCAGGCGGATGTCGTAGAAGCGGATATGGGAGAGCTCGTGGGCCATGACCCCGGCGAGTTCGTCGCGGTCCAGCTTCTGACGGAGCCCGGTGGTGATAGCCACCACACCGTGCTCAGGGTCCCTCCCCGTGGCGAAGGCGTTGGGCGCGGTGTCCTCGATCAGGTAGACCTTCGGCATGGGCATACCGCCCGCCAGGCAGAGCTCCTCGATGACGTTCCACAGTTCCGGGTCATCCGACTTCCGGATCTCCCGGGCCCGGCTCACGGCCAGCACCATCCGGTCCCCGGCGAAATAGGCTGCCAGGGACCAGATGATGGCCACCGCACCGAAGATGCCCAGGAACCCGATCCCCTGCCCTATCCACACCTCGCCGATGAGCCATCCCAGGCCCCCCACGACGGCGATGAAGACCAGCACGAGCAGGACCGACTTGCGTTTGTTCCCGTCGATGTGGGCGTAGAAACTGCCCAGCGTCCTTTCGGGCATCCGGGCGGTCAGCGCAGATCCACCTTCGGGACCTCGCGCTCCCCGCTCTCGATCTCGAAGAACTCCTGCTCACCGAAATCGAACAGACCGGCCACGATGTTGGCGGGGAACTGCTGGATCCGGGTGTTGAAGGTCATGACCATGTCGTTGTAGTGCTGCCGCGCGAAGGAGATCTTGTTCTCCGTACTCGTGAGCTCCTCCTGCAGGGCCAGGACGTTCTCGTTGGCTTTCAGGTCCGGGTAGTTCTCCACCAGGGCGAAGAGCTGCCGCAGGGCACCCGTCAGGGCGTTCTCCGCCTGCCCCTGCTCTGCGGGGCCCTCGGCGTCTATCGCCGCGTTCCGGGCCTGGATGACCTGCTGCAGGGTCTCCTGTTCGTAGTCCATGTAATCCTTGACCGTCTCCACCAGGTTCGGGATCAGGTCGTAGCGCCGTTTGAGCTGTACGTCGATCTGGGACCAGGCGTTCTTCACCCGGTTCCTGAGGGTGACCAGGCTGTTGTAGGTGCCCACGACGAACAGCACCAGTGCGCCCAGCACCACCAGCAGGACGATGAGTTCCACAGTGCCTCCTCGGCTTGGTGTTCCCGCCGCCAGCGAGCGGGGGATGCCCCCCCGACCGATCCGCGGGGCGAATCCTCCATACTATTGTCCCGGGACCTTTCCTTCGAGACAAAAGGTCCTTCGCCGCTCCTCGATACCCCTCGTATACTGTGTACGGCCGGTGACAGCCCCTCTGGTTGGACTTGCGGAGACATCCCGGTACCACCAGCATCCGAACAGAAAGGCATGACCATGGCGGAGCGAATCTACAAGATGATCGAACTGGTCGGGACCTCCCCGGACTCGTACGAGGATGCCGTCGAACGCGCCATCCACAAGGCCGAGGGTACCCTGGAGGACCTGGCCTGGTGGGAAGTGGACGAGTTCCGCGGCGGCATCACCGGCGGCGAGCTGGAGTACCAGGTCCGGCTGCGCGTGGCCTTCAAGCTGCACTGACCGATCCCGACGACCGGCGTGACGCACGCGCCAACGCAGCAAGGATGAGAGAAGAGGATGGAATTCGACCGGGAAGACGCATGGGAACTGCTCACCACCTACACCCACAAAGAGCACCTGCTCAAGCACGCCCTGGCCGTGGAGGCCGCCATGCGGGCATATGCCCGCCGCTTCGACGAGGACGAGGAGAAGTGGGCGGTCACCGGGCTGCTGCACGACATGGACTATGAACAGCACCCCACCCGGGAGGAGCACCCCTACGCGGGGGTGAAGGTCCTGGAAGAGGAGGGCTACCCGGAGGACGTTCGACGGGCCGTACTGGCACACGCCCCCTATACGGGGGTGCCCAGAGAGACGAAGATGGCCAAGGCCCTCTTCGCCGTGGACGAACTCACCGGGTTCATCGTGGCGGTGGCCCTCGTGCGGCCCAGCAAGTCGATCCTGGACGTGAAGGTCAGATCGGTGACCAAGAAGTTCAAGGACCGTTCCTTCGCCGCCCCGGTCAGCCGGGAGGACATCTACGAGGGGGCGGAGGAACTGGGCATGGAGGTGCGGGACCACGTAGAGGTGGTGCTGGACGCCATGAAGGGGATCGCGGATGAACTGGGTCTGGAGGGTCAGCGGGGAGACGAGGTCTGAGGCTCCTCCGGGCCGGGTGAGGTGAGGGGCCAGTCGGGGAACCATCGCTTCCCCTCCCGGGGGCCGGCCGCCTCCAGCCGCACCCCCCATCGCTCCGCCAGCTCCGGGGCCCGCTGGAGGAGTCTCCCCTCGCTCCGTTCGCTCCGGCGGAGGGGTCCCGCACCCGCAGCGGCCCACTCCAGGACGGTGATCGCCGTGAGGTCCCACACCCAGGCGGGGTGGTCCTCGTCGATACCCCGGGACGCCTCCGTGACGAGTGCCAGGACGAGGCGGTCGGCGGCCTCTCTTCGGCCGGGACGGGGGCGGTCCATCTCCCTCTCCCCCCGCACCCGGTCCACGAGGTGATAGATCGGCTGCACCGGTTCCGGCCGTCTTCCCCCGTATCGGTAGAAACGCTGCCCTCCTCCCATCTCACGCTCGAGGAGCCCTGCCGACAGCGCCTCCACCGCCGGGTCGACGGCCGGGTCCGGCAGCCTCTCCATGGCCTCCCGCACCAGGGGAACCACCTCTCCCATGCCATCCCTGTCCATGAGCCGGCAGGGTCCGGGCCCCATCCCCGCCTCCCGGGCGGCCGCATCCACATCCTCCGTCTTCATCCCATCCAGCAGGAGGGTGAGACCCTCCCGGTACCACGTCCCCTGGAGCTTCCGCGCCGCGTCCTGCGGGATGTCCCACCGGGCCTCCCCCTTCCCGGCCCATTCCCGCATGGTGAGGACGCTCAGCGCGTTGTCCGCCGGCTCCCTCAGGGCACACTCCGCCGCCTCTTCCCGGGCCGCGGCCGCCGCCTCTTCAGGGTCCTCCTCCATCCCCAGCCGGAGCTCTCCCAACAGGGCCGTGCGGAGGACCTCGTCCCTCACGATCCCCTCCAGTCTCCGGGCGAGCCTCCGGAACAGCCACCGGCGCCCGAACCGGGTCCCCTCCAGCAGCAGGTCCGCCCAGGTCTTCCCCTGAGGATATCTCCGCGGCTTCCTCCTCCGCCTGCCTGCCCGCCGTCTGTTCGCTTCCATCCACTCCGCCATCTCCGACTCCGGTGTCTCCTCTCCCAGGAGCGTGTCCACCAGCCCCAGACGGAGGGCGTCGGCGGCCTCGACCCTGCGGCCCGACACCAGGAGTTCGGCGGCTCGGACCGGGCCGGTGACCCGGGCCAGGCAGGGGATCCCTCCGAGGGCCGGCAGCATCCCCAACCCCACTTCCGGATAGCCCATGAGTGTCCGCTCCCCCGGGACCGCACCCCGCACGTCGCAGAGCAGCGCCAGGGTCAGATGGGCCCCCAGGGCCGGGCCTTCGATCACCGCGGCCGTGGGAGCGGGGAAGGTGAGGAGTCGATGGACCAGGGGGACCGAGGCGGCCTGCAGGGGGATCAGATACCCTTCCTCACGTCCCCCCGGCCTCCGGAGGGCCTCCGTACTGAGACCCCGGCCGAAATGCCCGGCGGGGGTCCCGGTGAGGAGAAGCAGGCGCGGACCTTCGGAGGCTGCAGCCTCCAGGGCATCTCCCACCCCCTCGAGCTGCTCGCGCGTCATGACCGAACCGGGGGTGGCAGGCAGCCGTATCACCGCTGTACCCGGGGGGAGAGAGGAGGCGGTTTCCTTTCCGGTCCGGGACATGGTGCCTCCGTCAGGGTTCCTGGGGGAGAGCGGCCAGGGGCCGCCGGTCCCTCAACATGGAACCCCCGCCCCTGCCCTGCCAGCCCGAAGTCGCCGGGACCGCTCCGCCAGCATGCTGGCCACCGCCGGTCCGTCGGGGTATGATGACGGACCGATGCCTGTCCGAGATACACCGGCAGACGCTACGGAGGACCCCCCATGCCCCGATCCCTCATCCTGATCCCGCTCCTCATGCTCTTCCTCCCCTCGGCCCGCCCTCTCCACGCCCAGGAGGCAGGGGAGGTGATACCCGAGCCCGCCAGCCTGGTGGTGACCGAGGGCAAGATCGTCACCCTGGACAGCCGCTATCCCCGGGCGGAGGCCCTGGCCGTACGGGGCGAGTGGATCGTCGCTGTGGGTACCGTGGAGCAGATCCAGCCCTACATCGGACCGGACACCCGGGTGGTGGACGCCGGCGGCAGGCTGGTGATCCCCGGTTTCAACGACGCCCACTGCCACTTCATGGGCGGTGCCAAGGGACTGAGCCAGCTCAACCTCTACGGTGTGGACAGCCTCGAGAAGGTCCTCGAACTCGTGGAGGAACGCGTGCGCAAGGCCCGCCCGGGTGAGTGGATCACAGGCAACCGCTACGACCACACCCTGTGGGGCGAACGGTGGCCTACCAAGGAGGACCTGGACCGGGTGGCCCCGGACAACCCGGTACGTCTGACGCGGGCCAGCGGCCACTCCTCCTGGGTGAACAGCAAGGCCCTGGAGATAGCGGGCGTCACGAAGGAGACCCCCGACCCCGAGGGGGGTGAGATCCAGCGCGACCCCCGTACCGGGGAGGCCACCGGCATCCTGCTCGAGACGGCGCAGCGCCTGGTACGTCCCGAGAGCAGCGGTCTCTCGCCCGAGCAGCGGCGAGAACGGGACCGGGAAGCGCTGCTCGACGGATTCGAGCACGCCGCGAAGCTGGGGGTCACCAGCATCCAGACCTCCAGCGACCTCCAGGAGATGGAACTGGTCCGTGAGCTGAAGGAGGAGGGCAGGCTCACCCTCCGATGGAACGGCTGGCTGGGCCTCGGCCGCGTGGAACAGCTGGCCGATCGGGGTATCCGTTCCGGCCAGGGGGACTACTGGGTCCGGACCGGCTTCCTCAAAGGTTTCATCGACGGCACCCTGGGAGACGGGACCGCGGTGATGTTCGAGCCCTTCGAGGACCGTCCCGACTTCTACGGACTGCCCCAGATGAGCCAGGAAGAGATGGACCGGCTGGTGCTCCTGGCCGACCGTTCCGGGTTCCAGGTGGGGATCCACGCCATCGGGGACCGCGGTGCCCATATGGTGCTGGATTCGTACGAGAAGGCGGCCATGGTCAACGGGACCTCCGACATGCGTCACCGCATCATCCACTCCCAGCTCCTCATCCCCGACGACATCCGGCGATACGGGGCCCTGGGCGTGATCCCCGACATGCAGCCGACCCACTGCACCACCGACATGCGGTTCGCCGAGGAGCGGGTGGGCCTGGAGCGATGCAAGACCGCGTATGCCTGGCGGAGTCTGCTGGACGGCGGCGCGGTCCTGGCTTTCGGCACCGACTGGTCGGTGGAGCCCCTGGATCCCATGCGCGGGGTCTTCAGCAGCGTGACACGGACCAACATCCAGAACATGGAACCTGCCGAGGGATGGTTCCCGGAGCAGGAACTCACCGTGTGGGAGAGCATCTACTACTACACCTGGGGGAGCGCCTACGCCGAGCACCTGGAGAACGTGAAGGGTACCCTGGCACCGGGTCGTCTCGCGGACATGGTGATCATGGACCGGGACCTCTTCACCATCCCTCCCCGGCAGATCCTGGATGCCCGGGTGGACCGCACCATCGTGGGGGGCAGGGTGGTCTGGGACAGGTCCCTGGGCGCGTACGGGACAAAATAAATTCGGAGCCCGATTGATTTGACACCGGCGGGGGCGGGCTCCTACAAAATAGGAGCCTGCCCATCTCACCCTCATCGCCGGGGAAGAGTGCCATGTCACCAGTACTTCCCGAGCAGCGCGCGGACAACATCCCGGCCCGCGTGGCCCTATCCCTGATCCGCACCGGCACCGTGACCTTGAGCAAGGAGACCCTCGCCGCCCGGGGTGAAGGCCTCCCCGCGCTGCAGGCCTCCCTCCTCATCCGGATCTACAGCTCACCCCGGGACGAATGCACGGTGGGCGCCCTGGCCGAATCGATGGGCCTGACCCCCCCCACCATCAGCGACAGCCTCAAGGCCCTGGTCCGGAAGGGGCTGGTGGACAGGCGAAGGAGTGCCAAGGACGGTCGTGTGGTCTTCTTCAACACCACCCACCGCGGACGGGACGTGGCACGCAGGCTCGGTCAGTGGGCCCGCCCGGTGGAGCGTTCCATCGCGGAGATGAGCAGGGACGATCAGCGGGAGCTCATGAAGTTCCTGACCAAGATCCTCCGGGACAGGGTCGAGGAGGGGATCCCCATCCCGGAAGCCATGTGCGTGTCCTGCTCCAATTTCGAGATGGCCTCGTGGAAGGACGGGGTCTACCGGTGTACCCGGATGGAGACCAAGATGGACCCCTTCGGTCTGAAGACCGACTGTCCCCAGCACGTCCCGCTCTCCATCACCGGGAGCTGAAGGCCCTCCGGAGAGGACTCAGCGTTCGCCGGCCTCCAGGCTCTCCCTGATCCTGAGATAGGAGGCGTATCGGCCCCCGTCGATCTCTCCCTTCTCCACCGCCTCCCGCACGGCACATCCCGGCTCGGTCCGGTGCGCACAGTCATTGAACCGGCATTCCGCCGCCAACTCCCGGATCTCCCGGAAGCCCACTCCCACCTCCCCCGGTCCCACATCCACCAGCCCGAACTCCCGTATGCCCGGTGTGTCCACCAGGTAGCCCTCCCTGAACCGGTGAGCGGTTGCCGTGGTGGTCGTGTGCCGTCCCTTGCCGGTCCGGGCCAGCCGGGACGTCTCCAGGTCCGTCCCCGGCAGCAGGCGGTTCAGCAGGGTCGATTTCCCAACCCCTGAGTGCCCCACCAGCAGGATCCACCCCCGGGCGAGGACGTCCGCCGCCTCCTCCATCCCCTGCCCCTCCTTCGCGCTCACCGCATGGACGGGGTAGCCCAGGTCCTCGTACAGGCGGAGCCGCTCGCGGGCCTCTTCGGAACCCTCCAGGTCGGTCTTGTTCAGGATGAGCACGGGCTCGATCCCCTGCGCCTCGGCAGCCAGGATGTAGCGGTCGACGAGCCCTTCCCGGGGCGGGGGCTCCACGGCCGAGACCACGGCCAGACGGTCGATGCGGGCGGCCACGAGCTGGGCTTTCCTCCGCCTGCTGGAGCGCCAGAGACAGCGTTCCCGGGGGGCGATGGCCGTGATCCGCCATGCCGCCTCCGGATCGGCACCCGGCACCGCCTCCGCCTCCACCGCGTCCCCCACCACCGCGGTGCCGGCGCTCCGGCCCTGGAAAGCAGGGACCCTCTCCGCGGAACCGTGGGGACTCAGTTCGGTGAGCTCCCCGTACACCGCGACCACCCGGGCCTGGAGGCGGTCCTCTCCCGGGCCGGGGGTCATCGCCCTGCCCGTGCAGGCAGAGTGACCCAGAAGACCGAGCCCCGGGGCCAGGCCGGCTCGTAACCCACCCTTCCCCCCATGGCCTCGGTGAGGTGCTTGACGATGGCCAGCCCCAGACCGGTACCTCCCCGGTCCCTGGACCGCCCCTCGTCCACCCGGTAGAACCTCTCGAAGAGGCGCCTCCGGTGTCTCGGATCGACGCCGGGGCCGTCGTCCCGGACCTCCAGGCGTACGGCGTGCCCCTCTCCCTCCGCCCGGACCGTGATCGTGCTCCCATCGGGGGTGTACTTCACCGCGTTCTCCACCAGGTTCAGGACGACCTGGTCCAGTGCCTGGGAGTCGGCATATGCGGTGAGTCCCTCCGGCACCTCCACCTGCAGGGTCTGGCCCCGCTCCTCCGACTCCTTCGACAGGGTGCCCACCGCCCGGCGGACCGGCTGACGGAGGGGGACCTCCGTGAGATCCGGTTCGTAGGAGCCGGATTCGATACGGCTGATGTCCAGCAGGTCCGCCACCAGTTTCGAGAGCCGCTCCGCGTTCCGGAGGATCGCCTCGGCGAAACCCCGACCCCGGACCGGGTCCTCCAGGGCCCCATCCAGGAGCGTCTCGGAGTTGGCTCGGATGATACTGATGGGGGTGCGGAGTTCGTGGGACACGTTGGCCACGAACTCCCTCCGGACCGATTCCAGCCGTCTCAGTTCGGTCACGTCGTGGAGCACCACGACCGTGCCCCCGGTGGCCCGCAGGGGTGCCGCCCGTCCCAGCACGCGTACAGGGGGCGTGCGGGGGAGTTCGAACTCCGAGATCGAACCCGCGCCATCCCCCGTGGATTCCACGAGCTCCAGCAGCCCCGGTGAACGGATCGCCTCCACCAGGGGTCGCCCCACGGGGGAATCCTCGAGAGCCAGGAGCCGCAGGGCCTCGGCGTTCACCAGGGTCACCCGCTGCTGCTCATCCAGGGCCACCACCGCCTCGTTCATGCTCTCCAGCACCGCTTCGAAGCGGTTCCGTTCGGCAGCCAGGGTGGAGACCGTCCGCTCCAGCTGCTCGGCGATCTGGTTGAATGAACCCGCGATCCCCCCCAGTTCATCACCGGCCCGTGCGGTGATGCGCCGCCTGCTCCCGCCCCGGGAGATGGATCGGGCCGTCTCGGCCAGATCCCGCAGACGCCGACTCGAGAAGTGGGCCGCCAGGCCGCTGAAGAGGACGGCCCCGATGATACCCAGGGCACCGGCGGCCATGAGGAGACGGCGCAGTCTGCCGATGGCCGCCTGGTGTTCGAAGAGGGGGACCGCGATGCGAACCGTACCCGCCTCCCCGGCGCGGTGATAGGGGACCGCAACGTAGAGCATGGTCGTGCGCAGTGTCTCGCTGTAGCGCCGCGACATACCGCGGCCGGTCTCCCGTGCCTCCAGGACCTCGGGCCTGCCGCCGTGGTCCTCCATGCTCCCGACCTCCGCACGGCGGACGTCCGAGTCGGCGACCACCGTCCCGTCCGGCCGGATGATCGTGACCCGGGCCGAGACCGCGGCACTCACTGAGTCCGCCAGCGGATCCACGTTCCCGATGGTCAGATCGGAAGGGAACTCCTCGATGAGAAGGGCCAGTAGCCGGGCCTCGGCGGTGAACTCCTCCTCCACCTGGATATCCAGCCATTCCCGCAGCTGGGGCTCCAGGTAGAGACTGCTGACCAGACCCGCCGACAGGATGAGGACCAGGGAGATCAGGAAGAGCTTGGAGCGGACGCCGAGGGTCAAGTGGGCTCCTCGCCGGGTCGGGTCCGGAAGCGGTACCCCACCCCCCGGACGGTCTCGATATAGTCCCCCGCCTCGCCCAGTTTCTCGCGCAGCCGTTTCACATGGGTATCCACCGTTCGGGTGGTGACATGGGCCTGGATCCCCCACACGTCGTCCAGGAGGATGTCCCGGGTCTGGACCCTTCCCCGGCGTTCGAGGAGTGTCGTCAGGAGGCGGAACTCCAGGGCGGTCAGGTCCACGGCCTCACCGTCCACCCACGCGCGGTGTCCCTCGGTGTCCACACGGAGCCTGCCGAAGTGGGTCTGTTCCGTCTCCCCCGGGTCGTGCTGTCTCCGCCGGAGCAGGGCACGGATCCGCAGCATCAGCTCCCTCATGCTGAAAGGCTTCGGGACGTAATCGTCCGCGCCCACTTCGAACCCCACCACCCGGTCGATCTCCTCCCCCTTGGCCGTGAGCATGAGGACGAGGACATCCCGTGTCCGCGGCTCCTCCCGGAGCTGGCGGCAGACCTCGGTCCCGGAGACATCGGGCAGCATCAGGTCCAGGAGGATCAGGTCGGGGATCGGCTCCCTGAACGCCTCTTCCAGGCCGTCCCGGCCCGTGGCTGCGGTCCGGGTCTGATACCCTTCCCTCTGGAGGTTGTACTCCAGGGTGCCGAGCAGGTCTTCTTCGTCTTCGATGATCAGGATGAGTCCGGACATGATGCCCTCAACATGGCGCAGCGGCATGACGACCGCGTGTCGCCCCGACGACCTTTCCGTGACATACGCTCGGCCCGTGCCGGATCGGGGTCGGCGAGTATGAATGCATCTTCGGTGATGGCCTCGATCCCCTGCAACGGGTTTTCTCCCAATTCGACCGCCCCGAACCGCAGGCCTGGGATGCTCCTCCCAGGGTGTGTTCGGGATCGCGGGACGGTGTACCTTCCCCGGATGCAGGATGGGCGGGGGAGCGCGCGGGGCCCGGAGGGGATCAGCGGGTGAGGGAGCCTGCTGAGGTGCTCAGTCCTCCGATGGTGTTCTGCTCGAGGAACTCCTTCAGTTCCCGGGCGATGGGTGCCCAGGCCTCGTGTACCGCGCAGGGGTCCTCGTCGCTGCACTCCGGCCTGCCCAGGAAGCATTCGTCCAGAGCACCCGGGTCGTCGAAGGCGGCATAGACCTCCATCAGGGAGATCCCCTCCGGTTCCCGAGCGAACCGATAACCGCCCGTCCGTCCCCGCTTCGCTTCGATGAGACCCGTCTTCCCCAGGGTATGCATGATCTTCGAGAGGTAGTTGGCCGGTATCCCGACCGCCCCGGCGATCTCGTGCCCCAGGATCGGCTGCTGGTCCCGGTGCGCCGCCAGGTACACAAGGGACTGTATGGCATACTGGACCGTCTGGGAGATGATGGGGGGGACGTGCATGGCCAAGGCGGGACTCCTCGGGTTTCGGACGGACCGGAAGAAAGAACCGGGGACTCCCTCCCCTTGTCAAGAGACCCTTCAGGCGGCGGGCCCCGGTGCAGGAAGACCCCCGCCGGGAGCGGGGGCCTGGTACTGCGGAGGATGGCTCCGGCGGCAGGACTCGAACCTGCGACAAATGGATTAACAGTCCACTGCTCTACCAGCTGAGCTACGCCGGAGTATGTCACCTGCCGGCAGACCGGCAGCGTCCCAAAGAACGTCCATTCGCCCCTGCAGGTCAAGTCCCTGCTTGGCTCCGGACCGCCTGTGCTGCAGGGGGGAGCGCATCGATGACGAGCACGTACTTCCAGAAGAGGATCTCCGTGAAGGGCAGGCGCTGGGCATAGGCCCATTCCAGCGGGGCCAGGGCGAGGTCGCAGGACTTCCCGGAGAGGGGATGATCCACCCCTTCGGGAAGGACAGCTGATGGACCGGTGACGGGGGGGCGGGATACCCTGCGGCCGGGGGGCTCAGCGGTTCTCGTCCTCCCCCTGCCTCCTGGCGGTCCCCGAGAGTATGTCGGTGTATCGCTTCGGCTGGCTGATGACCTGCATGGCGGCCTGGAACTGGGGATCGTGTTCCATGTAGGTCAGCTGGCCCTGCTCGTAGCCCCGGAGACGGGTGATGAACTCCCGCTGCAGCTCGTTCACGATCTTCTCCCCGCTCTCGGACCACATCCGGTCCTTCGCCTCATCGATACCCGACTCCAGGGCTGACAGTCCTTCTTCGAGGCTTGCGGAGACCCCTTCTGCCTCCGCGGTGGCCTTCAGGTCGTCGAGGCGCATCTCGGTGGGGGTCTCGAAGGTGAACCCCTCCGATTCCGTCCACCGGCGGAAATCATCGACCAGGGCCTCATCCACCTCCACCGTGGCACCCTCGCTGATCCCCCGGGTGTTCACATAGTGGTTCACGTAGCGGAGGAACATCCCCCTGCGGAACTTCAAGTCGAAGAGGAGCATGTCCCCCGTGATCCCCCCGGCCTCGATGTCAGGTACCACGCCGCCGCCCCCCTGCACCGTACGTCCGCCCCTGCTCTTGAACGTGGGGTGATCGGCGGTGTCGGGGGCGCTGGGGTTGGCCACGGTGAGGTGGCCCATCTCGTTCTCGACGAAGGGCCGCTGCAGGCTCCGGCCGCTGGGCGTGAAGTACTCGCCGGTGGTGAGCCGGAGGCGAGCGTTCTCCTTGAGGGGGGCCACGGTCTGGACCAGCCCCTTGCCGAACGTGGTCTGTCCCACCACCACCGCCCGGTCCAGGTCCTGCATGGCACCGGCCACGATCTCCGAGGCCGAGGCACTGGCCTGGTTGACCAGCACCACCATCCGGCCGCTGAAACGCTGGGACTCCCGGGTGAAGAGGTCCTGGTCCATGCCGCGGACCCTCCCCCGGGTGTAGACCACCTTCTCACCGTCGGGCAGGAACGGCTCGGCGACGGCGAGAGCCTCGTCGAGCAGACCGCCGGGATTGCCTCGCAGGTCGAGGACGATCCCTTCCACCTCCTGCTCCTGCTCCAGCTCGTCGATGGCCTCGACGAGGAAATGCCCGGAGTTCTTCGTGAAACGTCCGATCTCGATGTACGCGATCCCCGGGGCGGCGAAGACCGCGGCGGAGACATCGTTCACCTCGATGGTCTCGCGGGTGATGGTGAACTCCAGCGGATCGGGGAAGCCGTCCCTCTCGATGAGCAGGTCCACCGTGCTCCCCTCGGGCCCCTTGATGAGGGAAGCGGCCTTCGACGTGGACAGGTGCCTGCTGGGCTCTCCGTCGATCCGGATGATACGGTCACCGGCCTGGAGGCCGGTCCGTTCGGCCGGGGATCCCTTCATCGGAGCGATGATGGCCAGGGACTCCCCCTGTCTGCCGATGGTGGCTCCGATACCGCTGTATTCCCCCTGGGTCGTGATGTCCAGGTCCGCGACCTGTCCCTCGTCCTGTTCCTCCACGTAGAAGTCCGAATAGGGGTCGAGCTGCCGCATCATGCCCTTCAGCCCGGCCACCGCCACCTCGCGCGCATCCACCTCCTGATAGTACGACCGGAGGATCTCGTTGTAGATGGTCCCGATGAGCTGGTAGTTCGAGCTGAACTGACTCAGAGGACTCCGGCGTCCCTGCTCCAGGGATGGCGCCCCTTCCGCTCCGCGCAGGACCGGCCGCGACATGAGGCCGATGCCCACCGCGGCCGCGAGCAGGATGGGCACGATGCGAGTCCAGCGTCTCATAACAACCCCTTCCGGCCCAGGTGGGCCCGGATGATGGTTCGGATCTCCTCCTCTATGACCTCCGGGTTCCGTTCCGCGTCGATGACCCGGATCCGCCCCCCGGAAGCCTCGGCGAGGGCCAGGAACCCGCGGCGCACCCGCTCGAGGAACGCCCTCCCCTCACCTTCCAGACGGTCAGCCCCCCGCCCGGCATCCCGGGCCCGCTGCAGTCCGCGGACCGGGTCGATATCCAGCAGCAGGGTGAGGTCGGGCTCGATCCCTCCCGCGGCGAGCTGGTTCGCCTCCCGGATGGCCTCCGCATCCTCCTCCGCCGCCCGTCCCGTCTCCCGGCCGTATGCCTGATAGGCGAGGGTCGAATCCAGGAAGCGGTCGCATATGACGACCTTCCCCGCCTCCAGAGCGGGCCGTATCACCCGGGCAACGTGCTCGGCCCGGCTCGCCAGGTAGAGCAGCACCTCCGTCTCCCATCCCATAGGGCTGCCGGGATCCAGGAGTATCTCGCGGATCCGTTCTGCGACGGGAGGGCCGCCCGGCTCCCGCGTCGCAGCCACCTCGAGGCCCTGGACGCTGACCCAGCCGGCCAGCCTGCCCGCCTGGGTGCTCTTGCCCGAACCGTCCACCCCTTCCAGGGTGATGAAGGTTCCGGGCAGCTCGGGGGAGTGGAGGCTCGTCACGACCGGGTAAGATACTATACGGAGGACGCTGGCAGAAGCGGTCCCTCGTAGGAGCTGCCCGCGACTACCACGGTAAACTCCCCCCGGGTCCGGGAAGTTTCATAGAAGTCCGCCAGGTCCGGAAGCCTCCCCCTTCGGACCTCCTCGAATCGCTTGGTCAGTTCCCTGCACACCGCCGCCCATCGGTCCCCGTAGACCTCTGCCATGTCTGCCAGGCTCTTGGCGATCCGATGGGGGCTCTCGTAGAAGACCAGGGTGTGAGGGAGGTCGGCCAGGTCCTCGAGGGCCCTCCTCCGCTTCCCGCTCTTGTGATGGAGGAACCCGGTGAAGGTGAAGGTGTCGGTGGGGAGCCCGGAGACCACCAGGGCGGCAACCAGTGCAGAGGGCCCGGGGATGGCGCTGACCGGGATCCCCTCCCGGACCGCCTCCCGCACCAGGACGAATCCGGGGTCGGAGAGGGCCGGGGTGCCGGCATCGGTCACCAGTCCCACGCTGCGGCCGGCCTTCAGTTCCTCGATCAGCCTGCGGGCGGCCGCATCCCGGTTGTGCTCGTGGTAGGACCTCATGCCCCGGGCGAGGCCCAGCGAGGCGAGGAGCGTGCCGGTCCGGCGCGTGTCCTCAGCGGCCAGCACGTCCACCGCCTGGATCGTAGCGGCCGCGCGGGGACTGAGGTCCCCCCTGTGGCCGATGGGGGTGCTCACCAGGTAGAGGGTCCCTTCCTCCACCTGGTCCTCCAGATCCTGTCTGGCCGGCCCCTCTGCCATCAGGTACCCCAGTCCCGGGGATAGAGCCAGTCCACACCTATGGTGCGCTCGGAGAGCTTGCATATGATGGGGAGGTGCCGCTTGTACTCGTTCACCCGGATCCTTCGAAGCAGCCCGCGGACCATGGCCTCGTCGAAACCCTCCTCGATGACGCGTTCCGGCCGCATGCGCCGGTCCACCAGCCGGATCAGGACGGCGTCGGCCGTGGCGTAGTCCACGCCCAGTTCCTCCTCGTCCGTCTGCCCCTCCCACAGGTCGGCGCTGGGCGCCTTGGATAGGATCTCCTCCGGGACCCCAAGGGCCTCTCCGACCTGGCGGAGCTGGGTCTTGTAGAGGTCGCCCACCGGGTTGACCGCACTGGCCATGTCACCGAAGAGGGTCCCATATCCCAGGAGGAGTTCCGTCTTGTTGCTGCTCCCGATGACCAGGGCCTTATGCAGGGCCGAACGGTCGTAGAGGACCGTCATGCGGATACGCGCCATCACGTTCCCGGCCCGGATCTTGTCGAGACGCTCGAAGTCGGGGAAGGCGTCGGTCATGGCGGTGATCTCCACCTCCTCCGGCTCGCATCCCAGCCGGGCGGCAAGGCCCCGGGCATCCTCGGCGCTCCGGGTACGCGAGATCCGATGGGGCATGATGATGGGGATCACGTTCTCCGCTCCCAGTGCCTCCACCGTCAGGGCGAACCCCACCGCGGAGTCCACCCCGCCGGAGAGGCCCAGTACGCCCCGGGTGAACCCCGCCCGGTGCACCTCGTTCCTCAAGAACTCCACGAGGATGGGGACCACCAGGTCCGGGTCGATCCGCAGGAGGTCGGGTTCCTCGACCTTCATGACAGCCCCCGCTCCTCGGGGACACGCTCACGGAGGATCTCCCCGATGGCGGACCCCAGCATCCCCAGGTCCTCCTCCCGGACGGTCCCGCTGCCCTCCCTGACCCGTCCGACGGCTTCCGGGTCGAGTTCGGCGGTCCACGTCCCATCCGCGAAGTGATCCCCCTCTGCCAGCGCCTCCCCCCGGTCCGGCTGCACGATCAGGCTCCCCCCGCTGAAATGGATCCCGTCCTCGAACCCGTTGCGGTTGCTCCAGAGCGTCCAGAGTCCCAGCAGCCGCGCGTAGAGGGCGAGGAGGTCGGACCATGTCCCGCGCGAGGTGAGTTCGGATGCCCCGGAGGCGATACCCCTGCCCGGGGCGGCGCTCGCCACCAGCAGCCCGGCCGCTCCCTTCTGGACCGCCAGGGCCACCGCCGCGGGATGCCAGAGGTCCTCGCAGGCGAGGAGCGCCGCCGGACCCGCAGGGGTCCCGACCACATCCAGGGAACGGCCCGGCGCGAAGAACCGCGCTTCGTCGAACATCCCGTAGGTGGGCAGGTAGATCTTCCTGTGCACATGGACCAGCCGACCCTCCCGCCAGTAGCCGACGGCGTTGTAGCACTGGCCGTCCGGCCCGCGCTCCACGAAACCCGCCGCCAGGGAGACCCGACGGCTCAGATCCGCCACCGGATCCAGGCGGGGGTCGTCCCGGTCCATGGCCATCTCCGGGACCAGGTCCTGGAGCAGGTAGCCGGTGAGGCCCAGTTCCGGGGTGACGAGCAGGGAGGCCCCGGACTCCTCCGCCTCCCCCACACGGGCTTCCAGCTTATCGACGTTGGGCCCCAGACGACCGAGGACGGGGTTCCACTGGCTGACGGCGACACGATGGGCCGGACTCATGAGGAGACGTCCCGGGCCTCGGGGGCGGATTCATGGGCACGGAAGAGGTCGATGACCTCCGGAGGGGTCCGGGCCCTCCGGAGACCTTCCCGGATGCGGGCATCGTCACAGAGGCGGGCGAGCCGGCCCAGGCTGCGGACGATGCTGGAGGGGTCCCTGCGATCGCCGATGAGGAGGAAGAAGATGTCCGCGGGCTGCCCGTCCACGGCCCCGACGTCCACCGGATCGGAAGGCCGACCGAAGGCAAGGGCCGTGCCGGTGATCCCCTCGAGCCGGGCGTGGGGGAGGGCCACGCCGTGGCCCACACCTGTGGAGAGGACCTGCTCCCTGCGGAGGACCTCCTCCACCACCGGAAGCTCGGGATCGACGCTGCCCTCCTCGAGGAGGGCCTCGACCAGCGTCCCGATCACCTCGGTCTTGTCGCGGGCCGCGAAGTCCAATCGGACCGACCCGTCCTGGAGCTGTTTCCAGATCTCCACGTGGACCGCCCGTCAGAAGGGGATGTCGTCGTCCTCTTCGGGTACCTGGTTGAAATCGGCGTCCTCTTCGTACGGTGCCTTCCGATCCTCCCTGCGGCCACCTCCTCCTCCCTGTCCCCCGCCGGGAGCACCTCCGCCCAGCATGGTCATCTCCTGGGTCACGACCTCCGTGGTGTACCGGGTGTTCCCCTCCCGGTCCTCCCACTGACGGGTCTGGATCCGGCCTTCGATGTAGACCGAATCGCCCTTCTTGAGATAACGCTCGCAGATCTCCGCCAGCCGGGCCCAGGCCACGATACGGTGCCACTCGGTCTGTTCCTGCTTCTGACCGTCCCGGTCGGTCCACTGCCGGTTCGTGGCGATGTTGAACGTAGCCATCGCCTGGCCGCTGCTCGTGTAGCGGATCTCGGGGTCGGCGCCCAGGTTGCCGATGAGGATCGCCTTGTTGACGCTGCCTCGGGCCATACGCGGCCTTCCTCCATGTGAGAGACGACTCCCCGCGCTGCCGAGTCGTGGCTCCGTTAAGTGTCCGCAGGACAACGGGTTACAGAGAGCCCGCAGTGCGCAGGGGATTAAGACAGTATGTTGGGCACCCGGACCGCTGTCAACCGGACAGCCCTCTTCCCAGGCGGTCCAGGAGTCCTTCCCCGGGGGGCCGGCCCGCTCCGCCGAGAGCCAGTACGGCCGCTCCCCCGAGGTGTGAGAGTCGTTCGGTCCTCCAGCGGAGCACCTCACCGTAACCTCCCGCCCCGCCCCGGAAAGGAGCTTCCAGCAGGTCCCTGAACCTGCTCCCCACCCCGCCGGTGAGGGCGACCGGGACCTCCTGCCCCTCCCGCCATCCCGCCCGCTCCATGGCCTGGGCGGCCAGCAGGCCCAGGCGGATCCCCAGCTCCTCCCGGAGGGCCCGGGTCTCTTCCGGCCAGGTCCTCATCGCCCGGATGACCAGGGGGGCCAGACCGCTCCATCGCGAAGGTGCCGCCGAGGCGGCCGACGCCGAGCGGAGCAGGACGGGGAGGGCCTCGCGCCCCTCGAGGTCCATCCCCCATCCCTCCTGGAGGATCCCGGCATACACCCCCCCTGCTCCCTCCTCCATCTCCCCTGCCGCCTCCTGTGCGGCCCGCCAGCCCAGCCAGGTACCGCTCCCCTCGTCGCCGAGAGGCCACCCCCATCCTCCCGCCATCGCCGCAGCTGCTCCCGGTCTTCGGGCTGCGGCCACCGAACCCGTACCGCTGATGACCACGCATCCTCCCTCTCCGGGGAAGGCTCCCTCCAGGGCGATGGCCGCGTCATGGGTGACCTGGAGGGGCACCTCCAGCCGGACACCTGACCGATCGAGGGCTCCGGTCATCGCCTCGCCGACCTTCTCCTGCACTTCCGTCGATCGCGCGCCGGCCAGTCCGCAGGCCGCGCCCCGTACCCGGGAAGCATCGGTACCCAGGGAACGGAGACCCTCTATCCAGTGCTCCGCCAGGACCTGACCCGCCCCTTCGGGACCGCCACGGGTGGCGGATGCCGCCCGACCGCGTCCCTCCCAGAGGACCGTGCCGTCGAGGGCGGCGACAAGGGCCCTGCTGGCCGTGGCACCTCCGTCGGCCGCCAGGATGACCGGACCGGTGCCGCCCATCAGAAGATACGGATGGTGAGATAGCGCTTGGGGTTGTTCTTGATATCGGTGATGAGGGAATCGAGGCGCGTGATGGTGCCGGAGAGCTGGTGGTAGATGCTGTCTGACTCCGCCAGCTTCCAGAGGGTCCCCTCCCCCTCCCCCACCCGCCCGGTCACCGTCAGCAGTTCGAACGCCAGGGAGTCCACCGTCCCCGCCACCTGTGTGAACTCGTCCCCCGCGGTCTTCAGGGACTTCAGGGCGGCCTCCAGGTCGTCGCTGTTCGCCACCAGGGCCCGGTTCACGTTGTCCACCACCGAGCCGAGACGGTCCAGGCTGTCCTTGATGAGGTCCTGGTTGTCCACCATGGCCTGGTTGAGGAGGTCGATGGTCCTGTTGAAGTTGTCGTAGGTCTCCTTGAGCTGGGACTTCAGATCCTCGTCGTTGATGACCGATCGCATGTCCGAGGAGAGGTCCCCGATCTCCTCCATCAGGGAATGGACGCTCCGGAAGATGTCGTTGAGTCCCGCAGCGTTCACCCCGGTGGTCGTGTCGTTCTCCGCGAGCACCTGCCCCTCGCCCCCGGAGATCACGTTGATGTACCGGGATCCGATGATCCCCTCGCTCTCGATCATGAACTGGTCTTCTCTCGAGAAGCGGACGTCCTCGTCGATGCGCATCTCCACGGCGACCCGGTTGTCCCCGGTGAGGGTGATCCCGGTGACCTGGCCCTTCTTCACACCGGCCACCAGGACGGGATCACCCGCCTTGAGGCCGAAACCGGACTCGAAGAGGACCGTGAGACTGTAGGTGCCCCGGCTGCGGAGCAGATCCTGCCCCCAGAGTGTCCCGAAAATGAGGACCGTCAGGCCGATGAGCACGGCGGCTCCGACCCGAAGGCTCGTCAGATCCCGTTTGCCCCGCTGCCAAGCCATACGAAGAGGTCCTTTCGCTCACAGCCCGGTACATCCGCGCATTCGATCCGGACGCCCTGCTCCCGGAGGGATTCAAACGCCTGGATATCTTCTTCGTCAACACATACATAGGGCAGGATCCTCCGGCGCCCTTCCCGGTAGTGCATGCCCCCGACGTTCAGCTCTTCGAACTCGAGTCCCGCCTCAAGCAGCCTCAGGGCATCCTGCGGGCTCTCGACCAGGACCAGCAGGTCCTCCTCACCGTCGAGCCATCCCTGGATCCGGTCCGGAGCCTCCTCGACGCCGAGCACCGCCACTTTCGTCCCCTCGGGAGCTGCGGCCTCGTAGAGTTCCTGCTCCCATCTGCTGGCAGCGGCCCCGTCGTTCGCCAGGACGATGCGCTGAGGATGGAGGACACTCCCCCAGCCCTGGGTGACCTGTCCGTGGATGAGCCGGTCGTCGATACGGACCATGAGGAGGCTCAAGGATGGATCCCTTTCCGCCCATAACTGGCCAGGGTCTCGGTGAGTGCGTCCAGTTCCATCTGCTCCCGCTTGTTCACCAGGGCCAGGAGCATGGGGAGGTTCACGCCTGTTATGTGGCGCACACGCGAGTTCTCCCTGCGCAGCCGTTCCGCGGCCTGCCAGCAGGATCCGCCGAAGACCGAGGTGAAGACGACGGCCCCGTCCGGAGCCTCCTCGATGGCTTCCCGCAGGGCCGCCGACATGTCCTCGCTGCTCAGCCCCTCGTTGCTGAGACCCACCAGGTCCCCCTGGGGGCCGAGGAACGATTCCACGGCCTCACAGAGAGCGAGTCCCAGCCGGACATGGGTGAAGACCACGCCCCGTATCATTCGTAATCCTCACCCAGCTGAAGCCGCGCACGGGTCTTCCGCTCCATGGCATCCACCAGCTTCTCGTTCAGCGCAGAAGCGGTATGCAGTCCGGAGATCTTCATCAGGTGGTTCAGGGCGATGGTCTCCGCCAGGACGGTGATGTTCTTGCCGGGCACGATGGGGAGGAGGGTCTGGGGGATCTCCACCCCCAGGATCTCGGTGTTCCGGTCCTCCATACCGAGCCGGTCGATCTCCTCCTCCACCTCGCTCCACTCACGGAGGACCACCTCCACCTCGACGCGCTTGCGGAGCCGGATCCCCCGGATCCCGAAGATCCCCTGGATATCGATGATCCCGATGCCCCGTATCTCCATGTGGTGGGTGAGGAGTTCGTTCCCCGTCCCGTTCAGCACGCCCCGGGCGGTCCGTGTGAGGGTGACCACGTCGTCGGCCACCAGGCGGTGGCCCCGCTCCACCAGGTCGAGGGCGATCTCGCTCTTCCCTATGCCGCTCTTCCCTGTGAAGAGCAGACCCACACCGTAGACGTCCACCAGGGTGCCGTGCATGACCGCCGTGGGAGCGAACCAGTCGTCCAGGTACTCGGTGAGGAGGTGGGCCACCACCGTGCTGCTGTGGGGACTCAGCAGGATGGGGATGCCCGTCTCATCCGCTTTCTCCGAGAGGTAGTCGAAGGGCTTGTTCTCCGAGGTGCAGATGATGACGGGCATGTCGTAGGTGAAGAGCTGGTCGAGACTCCGGTGCCGCTCTTCCGGGGCGAGGCTCTGCAGGTACCGGAACTCCGTGTCGCTCAGGATCTGGACCCGGTCGTAGGGAAAGGGTTCGAAAAAACCCGCCAGGGCCAGGCCCGGCCGGTACACGTCGTTCGTCGTGATGACCTTCCGGGCCCCCTCTTCCCCCGCGGCCCAGGTGAGTCCCAGGTTCTCCCGGGTATCTTCGATGAGCCGCTCTACGGTCAGCTCTCTCTGAGCCATCTGCGCCATGGGTGTCAGGTCTCTTCGATCGGAGCCGTGGTGGTCGCCTGGACTTCACGTCTGCTCTTCTCGTGGCTGAGCTTCCCCTTGTATCGCTTCAGCTGCCTCCCGAGCTTGCCGGAGGCTTCGTCGATAGCCGTGAACAGCAGGTCCGCACGGCCCTCGGAGGTCAGGGTCCGGCCCGGGACCCCCACGATGAGTTCGGCATGCCAGCCGTCCTTCTCCCTGGTGAACACCGCCTGGGCATCACTGATGCGATCGAAGTACTTCGCCAGCCCGTTCATCGCCTCCAGTGTGTATTCACGGGTGTTGTCGCTCATGTCGAAGTGACGGGCGGTGATACTGGTCTTCATCGGATCCACTCCTCTTCCCCTTCCGGCCGGGAGCTTCGGGTGGTCGGATCATCAGTACTGCTTGCGGTAACGGGCCGGGAGGATGCCCAGCTGGTCACGGTATTTCGCGATGGTCCGCCGAGCGATCTCGTACCCGTCCTCCTGCAGGCGATCGGCGATCTTCTGGTCGCTCAGCGGTTTCGACCCGTCCTCCCCACGCAGCAGTCGTTCGATGCGCTCCTTGATCGCCTTGCTCGATACGTCCTCACCCTCCTTGTTCTCGATCCTGCCGCTGAAGAAATACTTCAACTCGAACACGCCCTGCGGGGTCTGGACGTACTTGCCGTTGGTCACCCGGCTGATGGTGGACACGTGCATGCCGATGGCGTCCGCCACCTCCTGCAGGGTCATGGGCTTGAGGTGGAGCACACCCCGTTCCAGGAACTCCCTCTGGGCCTTCACGATGTACTCCATGACCTTGAGCATCGTCCCCCGGCGCTGCTGGATGCTGCGAAGGAGCCAGCGGGCCCCGTTCAGCTTCTCCACCACGTACTTGCGGGTCTCCTCGTTGGCGTCCGAACCCCGGGAGAGGATCTTCTTGTGCAGGCTGTTGATCCTGAGGCGGGGGAGGCTGCTGTCGTTGAAGAGCACCACGAAGTCCCCGTCGACCTTCTCCACGATCAGGTCGGGCAGTATGGTCTTCGCCTCGGTGCCGAACCGTCCGGCCGCGGGCCTGGGACTCAGGCGCGAGATGGTCTTCACCGCCTCCTGGACATCCGCCTCGTCGATGTCCAGTTCCCGGGCGATGGCGGTGAAGCGATGCTTCTCCACATCCTCCAGGTGGTCCTCCACGATGGCCATCATCACCGTGTTCTCCAGGTCCTGTTCCCTCAGCTGGATCATCAGGCACTCCCGGAGGTCCCGGGCCCCCACCCCGCTGGGGTCGAAGAGCTGGATCGTGCCCAGCACCCGTTCCACATCATCGGTGTCCACAGCCGCGGAGGCGGCGATCTCCTCCACGGGGGTTATGAGGTAGCCGTGTTCGTCGATGTTCCCGATGATCTCCTCGCCGATCGCCTGGTCGGCGGTAGAGAGATCGGAGAGCTGCAGCTGACGGAGCAGGTGTTCCTGCAGGCTCACATCCGCGGGCTGGGGGGCGTCCTCGAACTGCCTGCTCCGGTCCTGACGGTGACCCCGTCCCCCGGCTTCTCCGGAACCGGCCAGGACCTCCCGCCATTCCTGTTCGTCGAAGGGTTCGGAACCGTCGTCCTCCTTCTCGGGCTGTTCCTGGCGGAGTTCCTCCCGGGGGATCTCCTCCAGCAGCGGGTTGGTCTCCAATTCCTGCTTGAGGACGTTCTCAAGCTCCATGGTGGGCATCTGGAGGAGCTTGAGGGACTGGATCAGCTGCGGGGACAGCTTCTGTTCCAGCCGTGTCTCCTGGACGAGTCTCATGCCCTCAATCTACCGGAGCCCCCTACCCTGTTCAAGCGGTTCCGCCCCCGCTCCGCCGGGCCGGGAAACCGCGTAATCACGCGCTTTTCGGCATGGCGACCCCTCCTGAGGGCGCTTCCGGGACACCCGCTGCAAGAAACAGGACTAGCAATTTCCGGACCAATCAGACCAGCACTGCCCGTGAGCGCCGCCTCACACAGGCCATCGCTCCCCTTCGTAGCACATCTCCCAGAACTGCCACTCGTAGCGGGAAGAGATCACGAACAGCTCCTTCAGCCGCTGCCGCTTCTCGGCTCCGGCGTCGCCCGCCAGCCGGTCGAGTTCGTCCCGGAGCCAGCCCGCCGCCTCGGCGAACTCGTCCGAGGCATACTGCTCGATCCAGTCGGCATAGCGGCTGTCTTCCGGAGGGTCCCCCTCCGCCAGCTTCCTTGCCACGTGCACATATCCCCAGGCACAGGGCAGCAGAGCCGCCAGGAGCTCGATCATCTCACCATCCGCCGCGGTCCGGACCAGGAAATCGGTGTAGGCCCGGGTGGTGGGCCACATCTCCTCCTCCTCGAGTTCCTCGACCGAGATGTCGAAGCGGGCGGCATACCTGCGGTGCAGCTCCATCTCGGTGTTCAGGGTGAGGTCCAGTACCGAGGCATACCAGCCCATCGACGCCAGCCGTTCCGACTTGGCGGCGGCCCAGGCGAATACCCGGGCGAACTCCTTCAGGTAGAGGTAGTCCTGTCGGACCCATCGCTTGAATCGGTCCGGTCCCAGGGATCCGTCTCCCATGCCCCGGACGAAGGGATGTTCCAGCTGGGCGTCCCAGATGGGGAGGGCCGCCTCACGCAGCTCGTCGGTGAATGCCATGTCTGCTCCTCACACGTCCTCGGATGACGGCCAGGTACTCCCTGAGTGTGCCATCTCCCAGAAGGCGATCTCATAGCGGACCGTCAGCTCGAAGAAGGTCGCCATGCGCTCGCGCTGGGCCTCTCCCGCTCCTTCTGCCATCCCGTCCACTTCTCCCTCCAGGTAGGCCACGTAGCCGGCGAACGCCTCGCCGGCCCAGTTCTCCACGAAGGGGAACCAGCGGGAATCCTCGTCGATCCCCTCCTTCACCACCTTCCACGAATCGTGATACGCTTTCTCGGCGGTGTACAGGACCGTGTAGGCCACGGGATATGACTCCTGTTCCGCGGCGGCCATGAGGAACTGGATGTAAGCGTGGTTGGTGAAGGAGGGGGGGGCCCCCCGGAGTCCCACCCCCGCCTCGGCAGCCCGTTCCTCGAAGAGTTCCAGTTCCTTGAAGAAGGCGGTCATCACATCCACGTGGGGCTGCCAGTGGTCCCTGGGGGCCTTCGGGATGAGAGCCGCGATGAAAGGGATGGCCGCCTCGACGAAGAGGTAGTCCTGCTTCATCCAGTTGGCGAAGGTCTCGTCCCCGATGGTCCCGTCCCGGGTCTCCAGGAGGAAGGGATGGGAGAGCATCCGGTCCCAGAGCGGCTCGTGCCGCTCCAGCATCTCTCGGGTGAACGACATGGTGTCCTTCCGGTTCGGCGGTGAGAGATCTCAGCACGGAGGGGATGGAGGGGGGTCGGCTGACTCCCTGCGCCGGCATTATCCGGATCAGGTTCGAGGGTCTCCTCTCAGCCGGGTCTTCCGCCCAGCACCCCTGTCATCTTCTACCATGACGCCTGGGCCGGGGAATGTAAAGAGGGGAAGGCCGACGCGACGAGGGGGTGCCTGAGGCGGCCGGTCTATCCGAGGGTGAAGCGCTGGCCCAGATACACCTTCCGGGCGATGGGATCGTCCACAAGCTTCTGGGCGTCACCGGAGACCAGGATCCTCCCCTCGCTCATGATGTAGGCCCGGTCGGTGATGTGGAGGGTCTCCCGCACGTTGTGGTCGGTGATGAGGACACCGAGACCCCGCTCCTTAAGCCCCTGCAGGATCTCCTGGATCTCCTCCACCGCGATCGGGTCCACCCCTGTGAACGGCTCGTCCAGCAGGATGAAATCCGGCTCGGTCACCAGGGCGCGAGCGATCTCCACCCGGCGGCGCTCACCGCCTGAGAGGGTGAAGGCCTTCTGTTTCCGGAGCCGGGTCAGGTTGAGGTCCTCCAGCAGGGCGTCACACCGCTCCTGGCGCTCGCTCCTGCTGCGCACGAAGGTCTCCAGGATGGCCAGGAGGTTCTGCTCCACCGTCAGCTTCCGGAAGATGGAGGCCTCCTGGGCCAGGTACCCCACACCCAGTCGGGCCCGTTTGAACATGGGCAGCCGGGTGATGTCCCTCTCGTCCAGGTGGATGGTGCCCGCGTTGGGGCGGATCAGACCCACCACCATGTAGAAGGTGGTGGTCTTGCCCGCTCCGTTCGGCCCCAGCAGACCCACGATCTCCTGCTGGCTCACATGGATGGAGACGTCGTCCACGACCCGTCGTCTGCTGTACACCTTCACCAGGCCCTCGGCCCACAGCCGCCTCGACCGCCCCCTCTCTTCCTGTCCGTTCTCACTCATGACCATCGTCCCTCGGTGTCCGGGGCACCCCGCCCGCTCCGGGCGGGGGTGGCCTGCTCTTCTTCCGGGCCGAGGCGGCACCGGTCTCCCGCCGGGTGGCGCCCACCTGGACAGAGTCGGGATGGACCGCCATCGGCACCCGCCCCGCCGCCACCATATCGGCACTGTACTGCCAGGCAAAGCTCTTCTCCAGGTAGGCCATCTTCAGGGCACCATCCTCCAGGGTGAGCCGGATCAGGGCGCCCTGGGCCCGTCCCATACCGGTGGTGGGGGATTCCAGATCCTGGAAGTATCGGGTGGTCGCGTTCCCGACGGCCTCGACGACCGAGGGTTCCCCCTCCTCGAACTCCACCTCCATGTCGATGCCGCCCAGGGCGCTCTCCCGGTCCGGGGCGTCCTCCCGCCAGTAGTACATCGCGGCCCGTGTCGCGACCAGCCTGCGGATCTTCTCATCCTCGAGGGTTATGATGATCTCCCTGCCGTCCAGCCGCATCCGCTCCGGGATCGCCGCACCCGCCGTGTCCGGCCGTGTCGGACGGAGTCCGGGGATGGTGCGGATCTCCACGCGGCCCGCCCCGTGGAGCACGATGGCCTCCAGCTCGTCCCCCGGCAGTTCCATGTCCAGGGAGTCCGCGGTCATGCGCGTCCACACCGAGTCGCTGCTCCCCGCTTCGCGGGCCGCCATCCGGGTCAGCACCGGCGGTTCTCCCCGGAGCCGGGCCCGTCCCGTCTCCTCGTTCCAGTCCAGCCTCACCCCCCGGGCGGTCACCCCGTCCCGGACCATCCGTACGCTGTCGATGACGGTGAGCACCCGGGGATCCTCCTCCGAGCGCATCCAACCCCCCTTGATATGCATGCTCCCCTGACGGATCTCCCCTCCCCGACTCAGTTCCGCCCACCCCTCCTCTTCGTGGAAACTCAGCAGGGCGTCCTCCTTCCCGATGACCTCGGTGGCCATGGAGGTCGAATCCGCGGGAGGCTGGTAGATGTAGGGGCTCCCGCTGGCCACGCCGGTTCCGGTGTCCCGGTCGAACCTCACCTGGCGGGCCCGGATCCTCGTCCCGTCCTCCACCTTCTCGGCCCGTACATCCCCGGTGGCGATGAGGAGACGGATCCGGCCGCGGTAGATGACCTCGTCCGCCCGGAAGTCCCAGACGGGGTCCCAGCCCCGTACGTTCCCCGTCAGGGTGACCTGTTCCTGCCTGTCCACGAAGACGGCACGGTCCGCCAGGACATACTGCTCCCCCTGCTTGAAGAGCACGCTGTCGGTGAGGACGCTGACCCTCCTCTCCCCCTCCGGTCCCGAGCGCTGGATGTTGAAGGTACCGGAGTGGAGCAGCTCCAGGGGGGGCGGGGCTCCCTCCTCGCCTCCTTCGGGATCGGTCGGACCCCTCTCCGGGGCGGTCGTGTCGGAAACCGCGGCGGCGACACTGTCTGCCGGGACCGGTTCGGGTGGTCCCGGTCCCTCCCGGTCCGGACCCGCGGTGAGGATGCCGGCGGCGGCGAGCATGGCGGCGATGAAGCGCAGGATGACCGACGGATCGGGGCCGATCATCCGGGTCTCCTCCCGGAACCATCGCCGCCCGCTCCCGCAGAGGTGTCCGGGGTCACCGAGGCCGTGTCCGGCGGGGGAGCGCTCATCTCCTCACGGACCCGCTCTCCTCCTCGCGGGGAGGTCCCGCTGGCCCGGTGGATGGTCATGTCGCGGAGCTGGGCATCCGATTCGAACCCCACACCCCTGAGTACGTCCTCCCCCTCGGTGACCTCCACCGGCCCTTCGGTGTAGACGCGGTCCCTCCCCTCGTCCCACCAGAGGGTGTCGGCCCGCACCACCCGCTGCTCCTCACCCCGGAGGACCACGTCCCCCCACGTCTTCACCCGCCGCATCCCCTCCCGCTCCTGGTCGAAGATCCGGCCGGCCCGGGCGGTGAGACGGCTGCTGGCCTCTCCCGCCTCGTCGAAGAACCGGGCCCGGATGGTGTCCATGTGGGTGAAGGTCTGGTCGGGCAGCTGGTACACCGCCAGGTGTTCCGCCTCGATGAACGCCCTCCGGAGTCCCTTCTCGTAGAGCTGAATCCGGGCATCCCACTGTTCCGATTCCGGCACCGGACCCTCTGGAGGGGGACCGGGGACCTCCTCTTCCCTTCCGGGTCCCCTCCCGCAGGAGAGGGTGAGGAACGTCGGGACCAGGAGGATGAGGAGGGTGTCGCGGGGCAGGGACACGTCCTACCGCTCCCCGGGGGAGCGGATCCCCTGGAGTCCGCCGGAAGGGGGAGGATCGGGGGCCGTCCACTCCTCCGAAGGACGGGTTCGCCATCGGCGATGGAACCATACCCACTGGGCCGGATACCGCTCGATGAGGCGTTCCATGGCCAGGGTGGCCCTCCGGGTGTTCTCCCAGTCGTCGTATTCGTGGTCGGTCGTGCTCACGGTCCGTATCGGCGGCTCGATCTGGAGTCGGTAGGTGTGGTCGGGCTGACGTACCAGGGCACCCGGGAGCATGACCGCCCCCGTGCGGCGCGCGAGAGCCGCCGGCCCCGTCGGGGTCCAGGCCGGCCTGCCGAAGAACTCCACGAAGGTGCCCCGCACCCGGGAGGTGTCCTGGTCCAGGAGGAGGATGACCATCTCACCCCCGTTCAGGAGGGCCTGGATCCGCTCGAAGGCCCCGCCCCGTCGGACCCACGACCCGCCGTGACTCGTCCTGACCTCCTCGTAGAGGGGATCGAGCCGTTCGTCGTAGGGCTCGCGCCCCAGGAAGTGGACCGGGGCCCCCCTGCTGGCTAGATACGCCGTGAGGAGCTCCCAGTTCCCGAGATGAGGCGTGAGCAGGATGATGCCCCGCCCCCCCCGCACCGCCCGGTCGATCTGGGAGAGGGTCTGCCGCCCCGCACTCACCAGGGCCCCCACCTCCTCTTCGGAGAGGCGGGGCAGGTGGGCGAGGTCGGGGAGGTTGGCCGCGAGGTTGATGTAGGCCGACCTCCCGATGTCCCTCCGTCTCTTCGGGTCCAGCCTGTCGCCGAAGGCGGTCCTTATGTTGGAGAGACTGGTCCTCCGACCCCCGGGATCCAGGTACCACGCGGCCCGCCCCAGTCCCTGACAGAGGATCCTCCCCATCCCCCTCGGGAGCAGGCGGAGGATCCTGTAGAGGAGATGGATCGCAGCGGCAGCGGCGGCACGCCGGAGCCCCCGCGGACCGATCTCGGGACCGCGGCCCATGGGATCAGACGACTTTCGCGCGCAGCAGGTCGTGGAGGTGGACGAAGCCCCTGGGACGATCGTCCCCGTCCACGATGACGAGGTGGGTGATCTGATGTTCCTCCATACGGTTCACCGCAGAGGCGGCGAGCTGGTCGCCGTCGATGGTCTTGGGATCGGGGGTCATGAGGTCCGCGGCGATCACCGCCCCGAGGTCGAACCCCCTCTCCAGGCTCCGCCGCAGGTCACCGTCGGTGATGATGCCGGCCAGACGACCCTCATCGTCCAGTACGCAGGTGGCACCCATGCGCTTCCCCGTCATCTCCAGCAGCACCTCGGGGGCGTGGGTATGGAGGGAGACCCGGGGGATCTCTTCTCCCCGATGCATGAGGTCCTCGACGGTGAGGAGGGAGCGGCCGATGCTCCCGCCGGGATGCAGCCGGCGGAAGTCGAGGGGTCCGAAGCCCCGCATGGAGAGGAGCGCCACGGCCAGGGCGTCACCCAGAGCCAGGGTGGCGGTGGTGCTGGTGGTGGGGACCAAGTCCATGTTGCACGCCTCCTCCACCTCCCCGATCTCCAGGACCAGGTGAGCGGAGCGGCCCAGGTAGGAGTCCCTGCGGCCGGTCATGGCGACGATGTTGAGGTCCATGGACCTCAAGAGGGGGATGAGGGTCTCCATCTCATCTGTGTCGCCGCTCTTGGAGATGGCCAGGATCACATCCCCCCGCCGGACCATCCCCACATCACCGTGGAGCCCCTCGGTGGGGTGGAGATAGCTGGCCAGGGTGCCGGTGCTGGTGAGGGTGGCGGCGATCTTCCGACCGATGATACCCGACTTGCCCATCCCGGTGACGATCACCTGCCCGGGGCAGCCGTGTATGAGACGAACGGCCTCCACGAAGTCGGGACCGATGCGGCCGGAGAGACCTTCCACTCCTTCCGCCTCCAGGCGGACCACCTCCCGTCCCCACTCCACGATCTGCTCGTCCTCCACCTGGGGAGGCTTCCTGCTTCGCTCGATCATACGGGCTCAGCCCTCCCTGGCCGCCATGACAAGGTCCAGGAACTCTCGCACGGCGCCGTCACCGCCGCGTGCCGAGGTGACCACGTCAGCGGCCTCCTTGACCTGGGGACGCGCGTTCGCCACAGCACAGACGACCCCTACCTGCGCCATGATGGGCAGGTCGTTGAGGTCGTCCCCAATGTAGGCTATGTGTTCGAGCTCGACAGCCGTTTCCCTGAGCACGTCCTGGAACGCCTGGCGCTTGTCGCGCTGACCCTGGTGGACGATCTCGATCCCGAGCTGGGCCGCCCTGGTGTCCACCGCGGCCGCATCCCTCCCGCTGATGATGGCGAAGAGGAGCCCTTCCCGCATGGCGCGTACGATCCCGTACCCGTCCTGGATGTCGAAACGGAGTGACTCCCCCCCCTCGCCGTCCACCACGACCTTCCCGTCGGTGAGTACCCCGTCCACGTCCAGGATGATGAGGCGTACGCCGCTCAGCCTGTTCTCCAGTCCCTTCCCGGTCATCTCAGAGCTCCTCTCCAGGGGTGGGCAGGGCCCGTGCCTCATCCCCGGCCGAGGCCCTCCGGGCCGCGTCCACCGCCATGACGTGTCTCAGGAGTCCGGTGAGCTGGGAGGGCCGGAGCTGCGCGTCGGCGTCGCACTTCGCCGAAGGAGGGTCGGGGTGCACCTCGCAGAACAGGCCGGCGATCCCCGCTCCCGCCGCCGCCCGGGCCAGGACCGCGGCGTACTGACGCTGTCCCCCGGAGCGGGTCCCCTCCGCACCGGGCAGCTGGGTGCTGTGGGTGGCGTCGAAGATGACCGGCGTCCCGAGGCGTCCCATCTCAGCCAGCCCCCGCATGTCCACGACCAGGTCGCCGAAGCCGAAGGTGGTGCCCCGCTCGGTGACCATCACGTCAGGGTTCCCCTCCCGGGTGATCTTCTCCACCAGGGCATGCATGCCCGAAGGGGCGAGGAACTGCCCCTTCTTGATGTTCACCGCCCGGCCCGAGGCGGCGGCCGCCAGGGCCAGGGGGGTCTGCCGGCAGAGGAAGGCGGGGATCTGGATCAGGTCGGCCACCTCCGCGGCCGGTGCCACGTCGCCGGTCTCATGTACGTCGGTGGTGACGGCCACCCCCCATCGCTCCTTCACCTCTGCCAGGGCGGCCAGTCCCTCCTCACGCCCCGGACCTGAATAGGAGGAGCCGCTGGAACGGTTCGCCTTGGTGAAAGAGGACTTGAAGATCAGGGGGACCGAGAGGGGACGGGTGATCTCCAGGAGCACCTCGCAGGTCTCGTGGAGCAGGGTCCGGGACTCCACGACGTCCGGTCCCGCGATGAGGACCAGGGGGGCGCTCCCCCCGACCGGGATCTCTCCGACGGTTATCGATGCCATGGGGACCTACGATTCTCTCCCGGCGGGAGCCGGGGTCCGGCCCCGCTCCTGCCCCGCCCCTTCTTCGGTGCCCTCGCTCTCTCGGCTCCGTTTCCCCTTCTCCTGCAGGCGCTGGTGAGCGAGGGCGGCCCGGACGAACTCACGGAAGAGGGGGTGGGCCCGCTGGGCCCGGCTCTTGAACTCCGGGTGGAACTGTACCCCTACGAACCAGGGGTGCTCGGAGAGTTCCACCATCTCCACCAGCCGGTTGTCCGGGCTCACACCGCAGAAGATCATCCCCTCCTCGGCCAGGGCGTCCCGGTACTTGTTGTTCACCTCATAGCGGTGCCGGTGCCTCTCGCTGATGAGGGGCGCACCGTAGGCGGTGAAAGCCTTCGTACCCTCCTTCACCCGGCAGGGATAGGCTCCCAGCCGCATGGTACCGCCCATGTCCACCACATCCTCCTGGTCCGCCATGAGGCTGATGACCGGGTGGGGGCTCATCAGGTCGAACTCCAGCGAGTTCGCGTCTTCCAGCCCGCACACGTCCCGGGCGAACTCGATGACCGCCGCCTGCATCCCCAGGCAGATGCCGAAGAAGGGGACCCCGTTCTCCCGGGCGTAGCGGATCGCCTCGATCTTCCCCGGTACGCCCCGCTCCCCGAAACCGCCGGGGACCAGCAGGCCGTGGACGCCTTCGAAGTGTTCGGCCGCGGAGTCCTCGTCGAACTCGTCCGCTTCCACGTACTCGACCCCCACCCGGGCATCGTTCTCCACTCCGGCGTGGATGAAAGCCTCGTCGATGCTCTTGTAGGAATCCTGCAGATCGGTGTACTTGCCGGCGATGAGGACCGTGACCTCGTTCCGGGGGTTCTGGATCCGATCCACCATGTCCGACCACTTCTCCAGGTCCGGCTCCTCGGTGTGCACACCCATCATCTCACAGACCAGCGCGTCGAGTTCCTGCTCGTGGAATCCCAGGGGTATCTGGTAGATACTCGGCACGTCCCGTGCTTCGATGACCGCCCGCTGTTCCACGTTGCAGAAGAGGCTGATCTTCGATTTCACGCTCTTGGGCAGGGGATAGGCGGTGCGGCAGAGGAGGATATCGGGCTGGATGCCGATCTCGCGGAGCTTGGTCACGCTGTGCTGCGTCGGCTTGGTCTTCAGCTCCCCGGCGCTGGGGATGTAGGGGACCAGGGTGAGGTGGATGAAGATGGCGTTCTGGCGTCCCGCCTCCAGGCGGAACTGCCGGATCGCCTCCAGGAAGGGGAGACTCTCGATGTCGCCCACGGTCCCGCCGATCTCGGTGATGATCACATCGAAGTCGGGACCGTCACCGATGAGCTTGCGGATCCGGTCCTTGATCTCGTTGGTGATATGCGGGATCACCTGCACCGTCCCGCCCAGGTAGTCCCCCCGGCGCTCTTTCTGGATGACCGTCTCGTAGATCTGGCCCGTGGTGGAGTTGTTCTTCTGGGACATGTTCAGGTCGAGGAAGCGTTCGTAATGTCCCAGGTCCAGGTCGGTCTCGGCCCCGTCGTCGGTGACGAACACCTCGCCGTGCTGGAAGGGGTTCATGGTCCCCGGATTGACGTTGATGTACGGGTCGAACTTCTGGACCGTCACGTCCAGGCCCCGCATCTTCAGCAGGGAACCGAGGGCCGCCGAGGCCACCCCCTTGCCGAGGGACGAGACCACACCGCCGGTGACGAAGATGTGCTTGGTGGACCGCGGGGGACTGCTCATCAATATCTTCTCCTCGACTGACGATCGGTACAGGGTCTGCGCTCCCGGAGGCGGCACCTTCGCGCCGCCACCGCGGTACTACTCCAGTTCGCTCTTCACGCGGGCGAGGTCGTCGGGGGTGTCCACGCCCACGACACGATAGGCCGTCTCGACGACACGTATCGGGAACCCGTATTCCAGTGCCCTCAGCTGCTCCAGACCTTCCGCCATCTCCAGGGGGGAGGGAGGCAGGGCGGCGAACTTCAGCAGGAAGTCGCGACGATACGCGTAGATGCCGATGTGCAGGCTGTAGCTCTCCGCTCCCTCCCGCGGCGGACGCCGCAGATAGGGTATGGCGGAACGACTGAAATAGAGCGCCCGCCCCCTGATGTCCGTGACCACCTTCACCGCGTTCGGGTCCGAGGCCTCCGCGGTCTTCAGCGGATGGGCCAGGGTCGCCATGGGGACCGTCTCATCCGACATCATGGCCTCCACCAGGGCGTCGATCATCTCGCCCCGGACCAGCGGCTCGTCCCCCTGGATGTTCACCACCAGGTCGCACTCCCTCCGGGCCGCCGCCATGGCCACCCGGTCGGTACCCGACTTGAGGTCCCTGCTGGTGAGGACCACGGTCCGTCCGTACGACTCCATGGCGTCCCGGACCCGCTCGTCATCGGTCGCGATGACCAGGTCGGTGAGGTGGCGGGACTGGCTCGCCCCCCGGGCGGTCCACTCCACCATCGGGACATCCCCGATCAGGGCCAGGGGCTTGCCCGGCAGCCGCGTACTCGCGAACCGCGCGGGGATGACGCCCAGTACGTTCCATCCTCTCTTGTCCCCCGGCATGGGTCTGCTCATGTCTCGTCCTCTCTTCCTGCCGCGCGGGGCGGGAGCACCGGGGGGACCCGGAAGAAGGGTCCTTCCCGATCCGGTGCCTGTGCGAGGGCCTCCTCCCGGTCCACCGAGGGGACCGGCTCATCCTCCCGGGTCCCGGCCGCTGCATCTCCTCCGCCGGGGTTGCGGGAGTCCTCCAGCTCCGTCTCGCGCAGACGCTCCATGTAGTCGAGGATCCGACCCAGCTCGTCCGCCAGGTGGTCCAGCTCGTCCGCATCCACCTGGATGCCGGCCAGCCGCGCCATGCGGCGGACGGTGTCCGGGGTCAGCTTCATCCGACCACCTGGAGCCGGGCGTATTTGGCCATGAGGTGCTTGGTACCCGACCGCTGGAACGCCACGATCAAACGAGTATGCTCCCCGCTCCCGCTCACATCCAGCACGCGACCCCGGCCCAATGTGGCATGCTCCACGGTCTGTCCCTTCCGGAACCCCGGCCCGGCATCCTGGTTCTCGCCCTCGTAGTCGGGCATGGCATCGACCCGGTCGGCCTCCTCCCAGCTGCTGCGTGAGGACCGCGAGGAGCGGTCTCGCTCCCCTCCCCCTGCGAGGGTGAACTGGTCGACGCTCTTCATCACCCCGGGGGGGATCTCGCCCAGGAACCGGCTGGGCAGACAATCTTGGACCCCGCCCCAGCGCCTGCGGCGGTGTGCCCGGGTCAGGTAGAGTTCTTCCCGAGCCCGTGTCATCCCAACGTAGCACAAGCGCCGTTCCTCCTCCAGACTGTCCGGGTCCCCTGAAGACCTGGCCAGCGGGAAGAGTCCCTCCTCCACCCCGGTGAGGAAGACGAGGGGGAACTCCAGACCCTTGGCGGAGTGGAGGGTCATGAGGGTGACGGATTCCCCTCCCTCCTCCCACTCGTCCACGTCGGTGAGCAGGCTCACTTCCTCCAGGAACCGGGGGAGGTCGGTCTGCTCCCCGTACTCGGATCGGAACTCCTCCATCCCCGCCAGCAGTTCGGCCAGGTTGTCCAGCCGGGTCTCCGCCTCCACCGTGTTCTCCGCCCTGAGCATTTCGAAGTAGCCGCTCTCCTCCAGCAGGTCCCGGG